>NZ_CVTS01000050.1:0-78997 GCF_900004755.1 Pseudomonas sp. 25 R 14
GGGGTGATCGGCCCGGGCACGGTGGCGGAGCTCAACGTCAGCCCGGCGGTGCGTCGCGAGCAACTGCGGGTCAACCTCGAGCGTTTTCGCTGGCTGGCCCAGGACCTGGAGCCTGATGGCATCCTGGTCAACGTCGCGGCTGCCCAGTTGAGCGTCTACCAGGGCGGTGTCCCCGTGTGGCAGACCCGCTTGCAGGTGGGCCGCGCCGAACGGCAAACGCCGCTGCTCAAGTCGCGTATCACGCGGTTGACCCTCAACCCCACCTGGACGATCCCGCCGACCATCATGCGCGAGGACAAGTTGCCGGCCATTCGCCTGAACCCGGAGTACTTGCGCCAGCAGAACCTCAAAGTGCTCGACAGTGAAGGTCGCGCCCTGTCGCCCGAACAAGTGGACTGGTCGCGCCCGGGTAATATCCTCCTGCGCCAGGACGCCGGCCCGCGCAACCCGTTGGGCAGGATCGTCCTGCGTTTCCCCAACCCATTCTCCGTCTACCTGCACGATACGCCCAGCCAGCCGTTGTTCAGCAAGGGACCGCGGGCGTTCAGTTCCGGGTGTGTGCGGGTGGAGCAACCGATGGTGCTGCGCGACTTGCTGGTGAACCCGGCGGAAAAGGCGCGGACCGAGGAATTGCTGGCGACCGGGGTGACCCATGAGTTCCGGCTGGCCACGCCGGTCCCGGTGTTGCTGGGCTATTGGACGGTGCAGGTGGATAGCCAGGGTGCGTTGCTGTACGCACCGGATATTTATAGCCGCGACGGTGTGCTGTTGAAGGCCCTGGGCGCTGTCCTGTAGGGGCTGTCGTGAAACTGCGCAATATGAGACCCGGTTGGCATCCTTGAAAGAATAGCCATCAGATAATTCTGAAAAGCTCAAGAAACCAACCATGCTTGCCGACGTGATGGGTACATACCCAGGAGCGTTCAATATGAGCAGTCAACGTTTGGCAGTTGGTATCAGCCTGTTTCTTGCGCTCGTCAGTGGCAGTGGCCAGGCGGCCACGACCGTGGCCCAAGGTGTTATCCAGTTCCGTGGCAGCATTGTCGAGGCGACGTGCAATGCGGGCGATGGGGCGGGGTCGACACTGGCCTTGAGGGGTTGCCCGATGTTTGCACCTGGGGGCAGCATCGGCGCCTATGGCGTCGAGCCGGTTCGTACGGTCAGTGCGCCGGATCGCTCTGCGGTCAAGGTCACGCTGGTGGCCGAAACGACGGGTGATGGCCGTTACTTCGACCGGCAATACCGCTTGAACGATGCGGCGGGCAAACCGTTGCAGTCGGGGGCTTACCTGGTGACGCTGAGTTACCCATAAGGCCAGTCGAAGGCTTGCCGGATGCGCGGTTCCGGCAGGCTGCGGCCTAGCTCAGCTGTTCACACAGGAACGCGGTGCTGGCAAGTCTGGAGGTCGGGTGGAATGCCAACAAACGAGTGGCAACCAGCAGATACGCGACCTCTTCTGAAGACATGAAGGCCATGCCTCCCAGGATTTCGAAAGCGCGAGTGCTAATGCGGTTCACGGCGTCCTGTATGGCAAACCGGGTTGCCTGTGCTCGCGCCAAATCACTGTGCAAGAAGCGATTGTCGTCTATCGACGCTGCCAGGCCGCGCAAAGCCATTGTGGCGCCTTGCAGATCGATGAGCAGCAGGGCTCGATCTTCTTGCGAGCCTTTTTTACCGGTCAATGCACGTGACGCCAACGCCGATGCCATTCCCAGGTAGGACGCGCTGGCCAGCAGTTGAAACCAGATGGCGAACAAATGGTTGCCGGTTCCTTGTTGAGTCTCATCGAGTTGATCATCGACGGCTGCGCTGAAACACATCATGGCTTCGGGAACCATCAAGTTATTGAAGATGACTTCATGGCTGTCAGCCGCCTGCAAATGCGGTACGGACCAGAACTCTTTCCGCTCGATGCTCGGGTCTGCGGCAAATCCTACGCCTATGCCGATTTGGGGCTGGCCTTGAGGGGCCATGTAGTTGACGCCAAAGGTGATGAGGTCAAAGTGATGTGTCATGGTGCAAGGTTTCTTGCTGCCGTTGACGAGGTAGCCGCCGAGGGTTTTTTGAACGGCCATTGTCGACGCTAAAATAGGCGTATTCGTGCGCCCTTCGGCAAAGCCTGAGGCAACTAATAAGTTGTCGCGAGCGATCATGGCCAACAATCCCTGGATATCTGGGAAGAAATGCCTGGCGGCCATCATTCCGGCGACAGTGTGGTGATGCATGGTCATCATAATTGCCAGGGACGGACAATGTGCACCGACCCAAGTATGCAGTTGCGCCATGTCCAATGCACTGGCACCTGCGCCACCCAGCTCTTTGCCAATGGTGAGCGCGGGTTGGCCGAACTTTCGAAATAGGTCGGCTAAGCGCCGAGACTCACCACGCTCAAGATCAAGAAGTGAGGCGGTTTCAAGAAAAGATACCATCTCCGGCATCCATTTGAAGGCAGTGTTTCTTTCTTCTTGTAATAACATATCGATTAAGTTCTTTAAGGTTCAGGAGGGGTGTGCAGGCGTATCTGTCTTCAGGTAATGACGCGCATAGCGGCTGTCCAACTTCGACAGTGGTAACAACATAAAGAAATCAGCTGCATTGTAATCAGGATCCCAGGCGGGCTCGCCACACACCCAGGCGCCGCTGCGCAAATAACCCTTTAACAGCGGAGGCATCTGTGGAATATGTCCACTTTCACGCTCATGCACGGGAAATGGATTGTGCGGGGTCACGTGATATTCGCTGGGGGCAAAGTTTTGCGCGGTCAAGGCGTGATACAACGCTGCGGCATTGTGGCCGCCATCCGCCAGGCTTACGCTGGCGCAACCCACCAAATAATCGCTGCGTTCACGTCGCATATACATGGCCAACCCCGTCCATAACAGCATGATGACACTGCCGCTGCGGTAATCCGGGTGCACGCAGGCATGCCCTGCTTCGGTCATGCGCGGTCGTAAGTGATTCAGGCGACTGAGGTCAAATTCCTGCTCGCAATAGTAACGTCCCATGCGTTGTGCGGCCGTGGGGCTCATCACGCGATAAGTCCCCACCACGTATGATGTCTGAGTGTCGCGCACTATCAGGTGATCACAGTAGGCATCAAACTCATCAATATTTAAACTGCCGGAGTTGACAGGTTCGGAAAGCTGGAAAGTTTTAGTGAAAACTCTATGGCGTAGACGTTGTGCTTCACGTATTTCTTGCGGTGTGCTGGCAAGACTTATGGTCAATTTTGTATGTTTTAAGTTTGCGCTTGAATGGCTCTCATTGGACGGTGTCATTGATTGCATGCGACTTCCATTTAGATTTGTTTAATCCTGTCTGATAGCGCTCGAAATAATAACGTTCCACTTTTGGCCGCGGCATAAGGAAAGTCTGAAGTGTTCGCAAATACATGCGTTGAGAATAAGACAGGACTCGTCTGTGGACCTCGCTGTCCTGGCCGGCGCATGGTTATGGACCGAGAGGCTGGCCCCGTCGCGATTGGTTGTTGCAGCTCGCGTTCGTACTTGACACGGTCGGTGGTGCCGAACTGTGCCAGGGGCTCGGGCAACGGGTCATTGGCCATGAATAACTATCCATGGCACCAGAAAGCCATCCATCGCGTCCGCACAGGCCGGCGCCTACCAGGTCATACAGCACCACGCGAAAACGCTCGATGAAATAGGGCAGCAGGTAATTCCACATGACCTGGTTGCAGTCAAAGCCATGGGAAAACGACCAGGGTCGTGGAGCCATTGCCCATTACGTTGACGTTGTTGCGATGTCGAAGGTCCATGGGAGTACTAGTGAAGTCATTTTGCCATGAGATTTTGCCGTCAATTTAGAGCGTCATCCGTATGGGGTCACTAGGTATAGCGTTGATAGGTTAAAGTCGCTGCCTTCAGGATGAAACGTCAGGTAACAAAGTATGCGGCTGTTTTTACGGCAATCGGCCCTGGGCCTGCTGGTCATGGTGTTCACCGCGCTGGCCTTGGCGCAAACGGCGCCACCGGCACTGGTCAACGTGGCATTGAACCAGCGGGTGATCGACCTGACCAATACCCTGGATACCTCGACCCAGCAGCGTCTGACCAACCAGCTTGCGGACCTCGAACAGCGCAAGGGCGCGCAGATCGCCGTGATGCTACTGCCAAGTACCGGCGACGCTGATATTGACGCGTTCACCACCCAACTGTTCCGCGCCTGGAAACTGGGGCGCAAGGGCATCGACGACGGTATTTTGCTGCTGGTGGTCAAGGACGACCGCAAGGTACGGATTGAAGTCGGCTACGGCCTGGAAGGGGTGGTCACGGACCTGTTGAGCCACCGGATTATCGAGGAACAGCTGACCCCGGCGTTTCGCCAGGGCAATTACGCTGCGGGTGTGCAGCACGCCGTGAATGCCCTGACCATGCTGGTAGAGGGGGAGGACTTGCCGGCGGTGGACGACACCCGGGAGACGATCGATGAGTCTGCGGTGTTACTGGCGTTGCTCCTCGGCGCTGTTGGCGGGGTGCTGCTGGCCGCGGGCAAGCTGCATTGGCGACGGGGCCTGATCGCTGCCCTGGTGTTGACCGTGCTGCTGACGGCGTTGGCCGCGATCAATGGCAAGGCCTGGCCGTTGTATATGCTGGCACTGCCGTTTTGCATGTCGATCACCGCGGCTATATTTGGCGCATTGTGGCAGGCCAAGGCGGTGTTTTATTTCGTGCTGGGGCTGATTGCCTACAGCGTCGGCCTGGGGCTGGTGGATCACTACCTGACGCAAGTGTCCTTCATCAACTGGCTGGCATGGCCGATGGCCGGGTTGGTGGTACTTGGCCTGTACCTGATCCTGTTCATGGTGATGAAGGCTGCCTGGAAAAACAGCCCGCTAGGGTTCTGCGTGCAGTCAGTGATGGTGCTGGGGGTGTATGGCGCGGCGGGCTACTTGTTGGAGCTGGGGCTTGAAGGCTGGTTGTTCGCCTTGCCCATCAGCTCGTTCGCGGCGCTGTTCATCTATGGCCAGGGTACGGGGGGATCGGGCTCCAGTTCCAGTTCCAGCGATCGCTCAAGCTCCAGCTCCAGTTCGAGCTCAAGCTCCGGTGGTGGGTTTTCCGGTGGCGGCGGCTCCAGCGGCGGCGGTGGGGCCTCGGGGAGCTGGTGAAGCCCGGCGTCTGTTCAGAGCGCCATTACCATCTCATGCCACGCCATCCCGCCGTGGTCTGATGCCGAGGGCTGCACATACTGGTAGCCCATGCGCGTGTACAGCGGCACATGCTGTTGCTTGCACATCAGGTGGATGGTTTGCTTGCCCATCTCGCGCATCTGCTGCACAAATGCCGTCATCAATTGCGTGGAATACCCCTTGCCCTGATGCGCCGGGTCGACCACCACCGACATGATCACCACATTTGGCGCATCTGCCGAGTGCCCTACCAATTCCTTGAAGGCCTCGTCCGACATCACCACGTCGTAGGCGCAACCGCCGTTGATAAAGCCTGCGACCTGGCCGTCGACTTCCAGGATCAGGAAACCTTCCGGGTACAGGGCGATACGCGTGGCGATCTTCTCCAGTGTCGCGGCTTCATCACCCTCGTAGGCGCTGATTTCGATCTCGTAACAGCGCTCGGCATCTGCCGGGGTGGCGTTGCGTAGGGTGAGGGTGGGCATGGCGGTTCCTGGGCTGGGCGGTTGAGCGAGGGGCTGCATGATAGCGGGGTAGCTGTACTGACGAAAATCCCATAGATAAAACCCGCCCACAGTAGATGCCGGCAAGTCGGCACCTACAAGGACGCGCTGTATTTGACGGCCGCCGCCGCCCGCGATGGTACGTTCAGGCTTCTCAGCAATCCCGAGACATGGATGCGCACGGTAAACGGTGAAATATCCAGGGCCTTGGCGATTTCCTTGTTGGTCTTGCCTTGGGCGATCAGCCGCAATACGTCTTGCTGACGCGCGGTCAGGGTGTTGGTGTCCAGCGGCAACAGCCCCGAGGGTGCAAACTTGACCAGCACCTCGCCTTGGCGAATGGCGAGCAGGGCCTGGCCGATTTCTTCGGGGGCGATGTTTTTGCCGATAAACCCATCGGCGCCCATCGCCATCACCTGTTCGATCAACTGCGGGTCATCGACCATCGATACCACGATCAACGTAGTGCGCCGCAGTTGCTGGCGCAGCTCGCCCAACTGGCTGATGCAGGTCAGGCCCGGGAAGCGCAGGTCGAGGATCAGCGTGTCGACTTCGCCGCCGGTCTTGAGCATTTCCAGCACCGTGTCCAGGTCGCCCGCCTGTTCCACGCAGGCCTCGGGCAGCAGGCGTTGCACGGTACGCAGCATGCCCTCGCGAAACATCGGGTGATCGTCGGCGATAATGATCCGGCATGTCATGGGGTGCTCCTCCCTGGGGCCAGGTTGTCCTGTGGCATGCTACTTTAACACTCTGCTCAGCGCCTGCCTCCCAGGCGCACAGATATGACGATGACCGTACAAGGACGTTGCCCATGAAGTTCGTGAAAGACGCCGAACTGGATCAAGCCAACCTGCGCATTGTGGTTGCCGCCATAGCCCTGGTTTACATCGGCCTGCTGGGTTTTCTGCCGGGGCAATCGGTGGCGCGCTATGTGCCGGTAATGATCTATATCGGCCTGTTCCTGCTGGTCTCGATTGTGCTGCGCCAGGTCATCGCGCGCTGGCCGGGGCATTACCCGGCACGGCGGATTTTCGGGATGATCCACGACTACACTGGCACCTCGTTCGGCCTGGTGGTGGGCGGGGAGGCGGCGCTGCCGCTGTATGCGGTGATGGTCTGGGTCAACCTCGGCAACGGCATGCGCTATGGCTCGCGCTACCTGGCGATTGCCACGGGCCTGGCGCTGCTGGCGCTGCTGATCGTGTATCGGCTGACACCACTGTGGCAGGCACAACCGTTTATGGTGTTGATGCTGATGATCACCAGCACGGTGATCCCGATCTACGCCCACCTGTTGCTGGAGCGCACGCGCAAGGCGTCTGAAGAAGCCATCGCCGCCAACCTGGAAAAGTCGCGCTTCCTGGCCCAGGCCAGCCATGACCTGCGCCAGCCGATTCACTCCATCGGCCTGTTTACCGCGTGTCTGCGCGAAGCACGGCTGGGCGATGAAGAGCGGCGCCTGGTCGACAATATCGACCGTTCGCTGCTCAACGTATCGCAGTTGTTCCGCTCCATCCTTGATCTCTACACCTTGGACAACGGCCGGCTGCTGCCCAAATACCAAGCGGTTCACCTGGGCGAGTTGCTCGCCGACCTGGTGCGCCAGAACGCCGAAGCCGCGCGTTGGGCCGGGGTGGAGCTGCGTTTGCGGCCATGCGCCCATTGGGTCAGGGTCGACCCGGCACTGCTGGCGACCATGGTGCAGAACGTGCTCTCCAATTGCTTTAAATATGGCGGCCAGCACCCGGTGCTGATCGGTGTGCGCAAGCGCGGCGACGGGGTCGTGATAGACATTCATGACCAGGGGCGGGGGATTGCCGAAGAACATCTGCCCAAGGTCTTTGAAGAGTTCTATCGCGTGCGTCAACAGCGGGACAAGGACGTTGAGGGCGTCGGCCTGGGGCTGTCCATCGTCAAGCGCCTGGGCCAGTTGATGGAGCTGGACGTGGTGTTGCGTTCACGAGTTGGCCGTGGCACCTCCGTCAGCCTGCAGGGCTTGCCCCTGGCGGTAGCATCCCGGCCGATGCTGGTTCGCGACGACGCGCGCCAGGTTGGACTGCTGACCGGGTTGAAAGTGTGCCTGGTGGAAGATGACCACAACGTGTTGCTGGCCACCCAGGCCTTGTTGGAACGCTGGGGCTGTGAAGTGCAGGCCGAATCCTCAGGGCACAACCTGGTCAGTGATTGCGACATCATCGTCGCCGACTATGACCTGGGCAATCAGGCCACCGGTATCGAGTGCATCGACCACCTGCGCCAGCAACGCGGTTGGGCGGTGCCGGCGCTGATCCTCACCGGACACGACGTAGAGAAGATCCAGGCGGCATTGCATGATCGCCAGATCGCGATCCTCTCCAAGCCCGTGCGCCCCGCAGAGCTGCGGGGTACGCTACGAGCGCTCAGCCAGCAGGCGGCAATCAGTTAAACGGCATCAGCGGGTTGCCACGGGCACCCTTGGGTTGGCAGTAGGCGGCGGGTTTCATCAAGCCAAAGCTGGCCACGGCAAACATCCCGCCGCTGGCACCGCTGGGCACGGAGCAGTTGTAGTCGCCGGACGCGGTGCTGGCGATGTAATAGGTGGTCATGGAGTCGCTGCGAACATTGGAAACACGCTTGACCGGCTCGCCGAGGTTGGTTTCCGAGAGGGTCTTGAGATGGTCTTCGGTGGGCTTGATATTGCTGCAACCGGCAACGCCGATCATCAGGGCGCCCAGCAGGGCAAGGCGGGTGACAGGGGAGTGCAGTTTCATGGCGCTTCTTCCTTGGGGTTGTTTTGGTTTTTTCAACGCACAACGATCCCTTGCACGGCGGGTTCGACGTGCTGGCGGGGAGCATTGGGGTTGCCGGGGAATATAGCGCCGGGTGCTTGCGGGGTCGATTAGCACAAGTGTGCTAATGGCACCTTGAGGTCATGGCAAACAGGTTTATTCAGGGAGATTCGAATGCTGCATATCAGACGCGCCACTCACGACGACGGCCCCATCGCCTTCGACATCCGCCTGCAGGCGATCCGCAGCCAATGCATCGGCGCCTACACCGCCGAACAGATGCTGACCTGGACCCGTGGCGCGGCCGAGGACGGCTATAGCGCACTGATGGGCAAGCCGTTCTACCTGGGTTGCGTCGACGGTGAGCCGGTCGCTACCGGCATGCTCGACCCGGACCATCGGGAAGTCGGTGCACTGTTTGTACTGCCCGGTTTTACCGGGCGCGGGTTTGGCGGGCAGATGCTTGAGCACTTGGAGCAGGTGGCGCTGGAGTTGGGGATTGCGCAGGTGGTGCTGGATGCAACCTTGAATGCCGCACAGTTCTATCGCAGCCGGGGTTACGAAGGCTGCGAACAGTCCATCTATCATTCGCCCACGGGGCTGGATCTGGCGTGTATCCCGATGGTCAAGCGCCTGTAGACCCTATTGTGGTGCGGACCAAAACCCTGTGCCAGGCAAAGATCCCCTGTGGGAGCTGGCTTGCCTGCGATGGTCGCTAACGATGACGGATGAATACCTGACACCCTGCGGCGGCCTTATTGACGCCATCACAGGCAAGCCAGCTCCCACAGGGGGATGCAGCTCCGCGCTTTTGCTCTGCTTTTGATCTTGGGCGCCCCTGCGGATCAGTGGTGCATGTGTTCGCCGTCAGCGCTGCCCAGGCTGCGGGCAGGGGCCTGGACCTGAATGTCCTGCTTCTCGCCCTTGGCATTTTCCACGGTCAGGGTCAGCGGCACCTGGTCGCCTTCCTTGATCTGGCCCGTCAGGCCCATGAGCATCACGTGATAACCCTCGGGATCGAGCTTCACCGCCTGGCCGGCCGGCAGTGCCACGGAGTCCACCGGGCCCATGCGCATGACGTCGTCCTTCATGCTCATCTCATGAATCTGCACATCCTTGGCCACCGGCGACTTGACGCTGAGCAACTTGCTGTCGCTGTCGGCGGTCAGGGTCATGAACGCCCCGCTCGAATGCTGGCCCGGCACAGTGGCGCGGGCCCAGGCGTCGCTGATCTGGACCTGGGCGCTGGCGTGGGCGGCGAGGCCCAGCAGGGAAAGACCGAGGGCGATGCGCTTGAGGGTTTGGACAGCAGTCATTAGCAGACCTCCATGACGGTGAGCAGGTCTTCTGCGCACTCTTTGGCGTTAAGCGATGCCGACAGGCCCAGGCGCAGGTTGCTGCGGGTGTCGAATACAAAGCTGGTGGCGGTGTGAGACAGGGTATAGGTGTCGCCGGCGGGGATCTTTTCATAAAAGATCCCGAACTCCTTGGCGGCCACGGCGATTTCTTCCGGGGTGCCGTAGAGTGCTTCGAAGCTGGGGTCGAAGGCCTTGACGTAGGCGTCGAGCACCTGGGGCGTGTCGCGTTCCGGGTCCAGGGTGATGAAGATCACCTGCATGATTTCGCCGTCGCGGCCCATCAGTTTCTTGGCCTGGGCCATGCGCGCCAGGGTGGTAGGGCACACAGCCGGGCACTGGGTGAAACCGAAGAACACCACCGGCATCAGGCCGCGGAACGAGGTCAGGGTCACGGTTTCGCCAGCGGTGTTCTTGAGCTTGAACGTGCGGCCCATGATCTTGTTGCTCAGGTCCTTGCCGTACTTGAAGTTCAGCTTGGGGCCGGTGTCGCAGCCGCTCAACAGGCCCAGGCCCAGCAGGCCCATACCGGTAAGGACCTTACGACGGGTGAATAACGTACTCATGAAAGGGGCGTCCCGTGAAGCGCCTGACGGCTGCGCATAACAGGTCAGTCAGGCTTTGAAAAGCGGTGAACAGGAAGGTGGGTAGTCTACCGACCTTGATCGCGCTTGATAATCTGCGACGTTCTGCCACAGGGGCGGTGGCCACCTTACCAGCCAAGGGGGTAATTGCGTCTGTGGCACACTGTCGCAGACATCGGCAAAGGCCCGCCGCACAAGGCTTGGGGCAAATGTATCAACGATTATCAGGGCCCTTGACCCGCATCAAGGCAGCGCTTGCTCGCTGTAGGGCACAGTCACGGTACAAGGACCGGCCACCGTGAGGCTCTGATGCTCTATCTTTTGTTCCTGCTGGCCCATCTGTTCGCAGCGCTGATTTTCATCGGCACGGTGTTCTTTGAAGTGTTGATCCTTGCCAGTGTGCACAGGCAACTGCCGGCCCGCGTCATGTTGCTGGTGGAGCAAGGCATTGGTCGCCGGGCCAGGGCCTTGATGCCGTGGGTGCTGCTGGTGCTGTTCGGCGCCGGCATCGGCATGGTCTGGCTGCGCTACCTGCCGGTGCTGGCCGCGCCGTCGAGTTCGGCATTCGGTGCGCTGCTGACCCTCAAGCTGATCCTGGCCGCCAGTGTGCTGATGCATTTTTTGCTGACGGTGGGGTTGATGCGCCGTGGGCAGGTCAGCGCGGCCTATCTGCGTTTTGTCCATCTGAGCCTGTTCTGCCATATGGTCGCCATTGTGTTGCTGGCCAAGGGCATGTTCTACATCACCTGGTAATCGCCGGCGCTTGATGCATATCAAGGTGCGCTGTCCGGTCGCACCGCACAATGACCCACCGTAGCCAGACCCGGAGGCCGTCATGCTCACTGTCATTCATCCCGCCCGCGAGTGGCGCCTGCGCCGTGACCAAAGCGTGCTGGACCAGGGTCAGGTGGATATCGGCAGATTTCACTCGGGCATCGGCTCCCTCGACCTGCTGCGCGCCTTGCGCAGCAGCCGCCAGCGGCAACGGCCCCTGGCGCTGAACCTGCAATGGCCGGCCGGCCTGGTGGCCGATGATTACCTGGGCGCGCTGGAGCAGGAGATCCACCTGGTCGGTTGCCATGTGGGCGGTCGGCAACCGGTGGATCAATTCCATCTGGGCGGCGCCACACCGGCGATTGCCGACCTGCAACGCTTGATGGCGCACCTGCGCAGTCGCCTGCACTTTCTTGAGCACGACCAGGGTGACTACAGCCTCGATCTCGACCCACTGCATACCGACTGGGCGACCATGGGCCTGCTGCGCGAGATGGGGTTCAACCACATCAACATCGGCGTGCCGGATGCCAATGCCGAGGTCACGCCATCGGTGGCCGGCTATCAGGACCCGGCGCCGATCCAGTCGCTGATCGATGCGGCGCGCACCTTCGGCTTTCGCTCGGTGAATGTCGACCTGGGCTATGGGCACGCCTGGCAGACCTGCGACAGCTTTGAAGCCAAGCTGGCCAGCCTGATCGCCCTGGAGCCGGACCGCCTGCAAGTGTTCGACTATGCCCAGGCCCCACGGCGCTACCAGCAGCAGCCACGGCGTGCGCTGTCGTCGAATGTCGACAAATGTGGCATGCGCCGCATCGCCTTCCAGCGCCTGGAAGCCGCCGGTTATCACTACATTGGCCTGGGCCAGTTCGTACGCCCCGACGATGACCTGGCACTGGCCCAGGAGCGCGGGCACCTGAGTCGCAATTGCCAAGGGTTTACCCGTCACGGCTACTGCGACCATATCGGCTTTGGCCTGGGCGCCATCAGCCAACTTGACACCCTGTATGCGCAAAACACCGACGACCTGGCGCGCTATCGCCAGCAGTTGGACAGCGACCTGTTGCCCACCGCCCGCGGCTGGCGCTGCGAGGCGGGCGACCAGATCCGCCAGCATGTCATGGAGCGCCTGGCCTGTGACCTGGAGCTGGATATCCAGGCCCTGGAGCGCCGCTATGGGGTGATTTTTCCCCGCTATTTCTCGGCGATCTGGCCGCTGCTGGAGCATCTGCACCAGGACGGTCTGATCGACTTGTCCGAGCGTTTCCTCTGTGTGCTGCCGGCTGGCCGGCACCGGGTCGAAGCCCTCTGCGCGCTGTTTGACCGGGCCGCCAGTGCTGTCCCTCCTTGCTCCAACGATGAGACCATCGACCATGAAAGCGTTTGAGTTCAACCGGGCCCTGGTGCAGAAATACGACCGCCCGGGGCCGCGCTACACCTCGTACCCGACTGCGCCGCAGTTTCACTCAGCCTTTGCCCTGGATGACTACCAGCAGGCGGTCGCGACCAGCAACCACGCGGTGGCGCCCAAGGCGTTGTCGGTGTACATCCACGTCCCGTTCTGCCAGAGCCTTTGCTACTACTGCGGCTGCCACAAGATCATCACGCGCAAGACCCACCGCGCGGTGGAGTACCTGAGCTACCTCAAGCGTGAAATCCAGATGCAGGCGGCGCTGTTCGACCGCGCGCGGCCGCTGACCCAGTTGCACTTGGGGGGCGGTACGCCGACCTACCTGGACGATGGGCAACTGGCCGAGTTGATGGACTGCCTGGCCCAAGGGTTCAGCCTGGATACCAGTGATCGCCATGAGTTTTCCATTGAAGTGGACCCGCGCACCATCAGTGTCGAGCGGATCCACAACTTGCGCGGGCTGGGTTTCAATCGCCTGAGTTTTGGCGTGCAGGACTTTGATGCGGATGTGCAGGCGGCAGTCAACCGTGTGCAGAGCGAAGAGCAGATCGTGCAACTGGTCTCGGCGGCGCGTGAGGCGCGGTTCAAGTCGATCAGCGTAGATCTGATCTATGGCCTGCCGTTGCAGACCGTGGCCAGTTTCGACGTGACCCTGGGCAAGCTGATTGCCTTGCGTCCCGACCGCGTGGCGGCCTACAGCTACGCGCACCTGCCGACACAAATCCGTGCCCAGCGCATGATTCGCCCCGAAGACATGCCACCGCCGGAGCGCAAGCTGGAATTGCTGGAGTTGACCATTCGCCGGCTGACCGAGGCCGGTTATGTGTATATCGGCATGGATCACTTTGCCTTGCCCGACGATGAACTGGCCCTGGCCCGGGCCAATGGCACCTTGCAGCGTAATTTCCAGGGCTACTCGACCCATGCCGATTGCGACCTGATCGGGCTCGGTGTCTCGGCCATCGGCAAGGTGGGCGACAGCTACAGCCAGAGCGTCAAGGAGTTGTCCCAGTACTACGCACGTATCGACGCCGGCTTGTTGCCGGTGCAGCGCGGCTACCGCCTGAACGCGGATGACGTGCTGCGTCGCGACGTGATCAACGGCCTGATGTGCCACGGGCGTATTGACTTTGCCGGGGTCGAGGCGGGGCACGCGATCCAGTTTACCGAGTACTTCGCTCAGGCCCTGTCGCGCCTCGATGAGCAAGTGGCGGATGGTTTGCTGCATATCCAGGACGATGCCGTGCAACTGCTGCCCCAGGGGCAATTGATGGTGCGCAGCGTGGCGATGGCGTTTGATGCGTACTTGGGCGGGCAGCAGAAGGGCCAGTTTTCCCGCACGGTCTGACCCGTGCTAATACCAACTGTAGGAGCGAGCTTGCTCGCGAAAAACTTAACGACAACGCGTTTACCCAGGCAACCCGCGTTATCGTTGACGACCTTCGCGAGCAAGCTCGCTCCTACAGCGGCATTCGGCCAAACCTATAGGGTCAGGCTCCGGCAACCGTGTTGGTGCGCTCTATCTCTTCGACCAGCTTATCGATCCCTTCCAGCCGCGCGCGGTTGTCGTGATCCCATGGATGAAACCCCGGCTTGAAGTAATGCAGCCACGGCCGGGCCATGCGCGGGAATACGCCCCTGGTGCCGTAGAGAAACTTCAGCATCCGCCAAAACCCCTTCAGATGCCCACCCGCGCGGCGGTCGGCGAACAGCAGGCGCAGGTGGAAATCAAACACCACCAGCCAGAAAAACACCGTGGTAAACAGCATGGTCCCGGTGCGCAGCAAATAGCGCCTGGGCCCTGGCTTGATTACGCGGTTCCACACATCGAAGGCCACGGCCTTGTGTTCCGTTTCCTCAAGCGCGTGCCAATACCACATCTGCTGGTAGCCCTTGAGCGAATCCCCAAAGCGCGTGGGATCGCTGAGCAGGATTTCCGCGAGCATCGCGGTGTAGTGTTCCAGGGCAATGGTCACCGCCAGGTTGAAGGACGGCGGCAAGTGCTTCTTTTGCAGGTCGAGGATGAATTTCAACCGACGGTCGAGCAGATGGGCCGGCAGCCCGGCGGCTTGCAGCAGATCGTTATAGGCCACATGTTCACGGCTGTGCATGGCCTCCTGGCCGATAAATCCCTGGATTTCCTTCTTTAATGCCGGGTCGTCGATGCGCTGGCGATAGTGGCGCACGCTGTCCATGAAGAACAGTTCGCCCTGGGGAAACAGCAGCGACAGGGCATTGAAAAAATGCGTGATAAAGGGACCTTGCTCGTGCCAGTCCTTGATGCGTTCGGCGGGCAGGGCAAAATGCAGGTCGCGGCGAATGGGCAACATTATGGCGACTCCTGTTCAGTGATGGGGGTGGGCGCCGGGGCCTTGCGCTTTTTCGGTGCCATGCGCCGGCTGGCAAAGACCACCAGCGCCTGGTAGGCCGCCGGCAGAAAGCGTGCGAGCAAGTCCAGGGCGTAGGCATCGCGGCCAATCAGCACGCGGCGCTTGTTCTTGCGCACGCCTTGCAGGATCACCTTGGCGGCTTGGTCGGCGTCAGTGATAAACAGCTTCTCGAAGTCGGCGCGGGCCTGTTGTTCGCTGTGGATCAGGAACCCAGTCATGTTCGCGTCGATCCGGCTGCTGCGGCAGATATCGGTGCGGATCCCGCCAGGATGCACGCAGGTGGCCGAGACCCCGCTGCGTTGCAAATCCAACTCCTGGCGCAAGGATTCGGTGAAGCCGCGCACCGCGAACTTGGTGGCGTTGTAGCCGCTCATACCGGGCTGGGCGAACAGGCCGAACACGCTGGAGGTGTTGACCACATGCCCGTCGCCGCTGGCCTTGAGGTAGGGCAGAAAGGCCTTGGTGCCGTAGACCACGCCCCAGAAGTTGATGCCGACGATCCACTCAAGGTCGGCATAGTCCACACCTTCCACAGTACTCGACAAGGCCACCCCGGCATTGTTGAAGATCAGGTTGACCTGGCCGTGCTCCGCCGCACAACTGGCCGCCCAGTCCTCCATGGCCTGGCGGTCGGACACATCCACCTCCCGGGAGGTCACGCGGACCGGTGCCAGGGTGCCGCGCTGGATCAGCTCCACGGTTTCTTGCAAACCGGCCTGGTTCTTGTCTGCCAGCGCCAGGTGACACCCCTCGCGCGCCAGGGCCAGGGCCAAGGCGCGACCCATGCCTGACGCGGCCCCGGTGATGGCCGCCACACGGCCATTGAATGACTTCATGACAGGCTTCCTTCTGCGGTGGAGTGGGGCTGCGCGAGGGGATGCAGTGCGGTGCCGCTAACCAACGGCGTGACGTGATAATCGCGCAAGGCGAACTGGCGGGTGACCTGTTTGAAGCGCCAGGTCGAACCGGGCCACAACGTGGTGTTTTTGCCGGTGCGCGGGTCGAGGTACCAACTGCGACAGCCGCCGGTGTTCCAGATGGTGCGCTGGAGTTTTTCCTGGATGTGCAGGTTGTAGGCGCTTTCCACCGCTGGCTTGACGTCCACCGTGGCAATTTGCTGGCGGCGCATCTGTTGCAGGGCGTCGAGGATGTAGGTGACTTGCGCCTCGATCATCAGAATCATCGAGTTGTGGCCCAGCCCGGTGTTGGGCCCGACGATCAGGAACAGGTTTGGATAACCTGGCACGGTGGTGCCCTTGTACGCATGGGCGCCATCGCGCCAGGTGTCCATCAGGTCCACGCCGTCGCGCCCGATGATGCAGTCGCGGGGCAGGGGATCGGCGGCCTGGAACCCGGTGCCGAAGATCAGGCAGTCAGCCGGGTGCTTGATGCCATCGGCGGTGATGACGCCGTCGGCTTCGATCCGCAGCACATGCTCGGTAACCACCTCGACATTGCTGCGTGACAGCGCCGGGTAGTAGTCATTGGAGATCAGCACGCGCTTGCAGCCGATGGTGTAGTCCGGCCGCAGCACCTTGCGCAGGGAAGGGCGCGCCACTTGTTTGTGCAGATGGCGCAGGGCGATTTTCTGCACCATTTTCATCAGCCGCGGGTGCAGCGCAAACCCTACGACTCGGCCTTCCAGGGCCCAGTAGAAGGCCCCGCGCACCAGGCGCTGGGTGAACGGCAGGTGCTTGAAGGCCCAGCGCTCAACACGTGAAATGGGCCGGTCCGGCTTGGGCATGATCCACGGCGGGGTGCGCTGGAACAGGTCCAGGTGCGCCACCTGCGGGGCGATCTGCGGCACGAACTGGATGGCACTGGCGCCGGTGCCAATCACCGCCACGCGCTTGCCCTTCAATGAATACTCGTGGTCCCACTGCTGGGAGTGAAAGCGCTTGCCCTTGAAACTGTCCAGCCCCGCAATATCCGGCAGCGCCGGACGTGACAGACCGCCCATCCCCGACACCAGCACCCGTGCACTGACGTGGCGGCCATTGCTGAACTGCAACTGCCAGCGTTGCAGTTGCTCATCGAACACCGCCCGTGTAAGACCCATGCCAAAGCGCAGGTACGGCGCCAATTCAAAGCGTTGCGCACATTGCTTCAGGTAGGCGCGGATTTCCGCCTGGGGGGCGAACTGTCGGGTCCAGTCCGGGTTGGGCGCAAACGAAAACGAATAGACGTGGGATTGCACATCACAGGCGCAGCCCGGGTAGTGGTTGTCGCGCCAGGTGCCGCCCAGGGAATCGGCCTGTTCGGCGATGAAGAAGTCGTCGAGCCCGGCTTGCTTGAGTTTGATCGCCATGCACAGGCCGGCAAAGCCTGAGCCAATGATGGCGATGTCTACGCAATCTGCCGGGCCGCTCGGGCGGGTAGAGGCATTCATAGGGTGTCCCTCGTGGGCTGTGGGCGCCTGACGGGTTTTGACATCGGATGTGCTCCTGTTTTTGTTTTTGGCTTTTAGATAGAACACCATTGCAAAGAAAAATTGTATTTATTATTTTAAAAAAGATTTTAAATAATCTACCTGAAAATATCGCCTACGCTAGAGCCTTGTCCTTTATGTGCGATTTGTCCGACGGACGAACCTTTTGCGCACGTAGTTGAAGTCCAAGGTGTGGACGATGGCTGAGGTCTTGACCAATACCGGTCGGATCGCCAGCAGCAGGGAAGCAGAGGACCGAGCTATGGCTGTCGAATGGGTTGTCGCTGCGGGTGTGTTTATCGGCGCAAGTGCGGCGTTGTGGGGCTTGAGTGCCTGGATGACGCGTCGTATCGAAGCGGCTGTTCCAAGCAACGGGCGCTTTCTGGAGGTGGATGGCGAGCGCTTTCATTATGTAGACGAGGGCAAGGGCCCGCCGCTGGTGATGATCCACGGCCTGATGGGCAGCAGTCGCAACCTGACGTATGCCTTGTCTGCGCAATTGCGCGAGCACTTTCGGGTGATCACCCTGGACCGCCCCGGTTCAGGCTATTCCACCCGGCATAAAGGCACCGGCGCCGACCTGCAAAGCCAGGCCCGGCAAGTGGCGACCTTTATCCAGACCCTGGACCTGGGCCAGCCCTTGGTGCTGGGGCACTCCCTGGGCGGGGCGATTTCCCTGGCCCTGGCCCTGGACCATCCCCACGCTGTGTCCGGGCTGGTGCTGGTGGCGCCATTGACCCATCCCCAACGCATGCTTCCCCTGGTCTTTTTGTCACTGGCCGTGCGCCCGGCCTGGCTGCGGCGCTGGGTGTCGCGCACGCTGACCATACCCATCGGCATGCTCACCAGCGGTGCGGTGGTCAAGGGCGTGTTCGCTCCCGACCCGGCACCGGCCGACTTCGCCACCCGTGGCGGCGGGATGCTGGGCATGCGCCCCGACAACTTCTATGCCGCCTCCACCGAGATCGGCCTGGTCAACGAGTACCTGCCGGAGATGGTCAAGCGCTACCCGCAGTTGCGCCTGCCCATCGGCCTGATCTATGGCTCACGGGACAAGGTGCTGGACTTTCGAAAGCACGGCCAGGCCCTGGCGGACAAGGTGCCGGGGCTGAAGCTGCAGTTGGTCGAGGGGCGCGGCCATATGCTGCCGATCACCGCGACAGAGCGGGTGGCCGCACTGGTCCAACAGGTTGCCAAACGCCGCCAGCCGGTGGAAAGCGCCACTGTCCTGCACCCGCCATTTGCACTGGCGAGTAAATAATCATGAACCCCACGGCGTGGTCGAGACGCGGTAACGCTTGCCCTAGACACCTGACCGAATGGATGAAAAAGAGACTGCCCGGTCACGTCGAAAAGGCCTCGAAAAAGTAGTTGACGACCTAACGGTTCCGCGCTATTTATTTAAAAAAATATTTCAATATTTATTTTGAAATGATTTTTGAAATGCCTAAGAGCGAATAAAATAATGAAAAAAACGCCTTTTATCGCATGGTTGATTTCAAGTGGCTTTCACTGCTGCCTGAACCTGTTTTCTGCCCCTGTTGCTTCGCTCCCACTCCCTGCCGCGCAGTGCGCCCGGAGGTTGCCATGAATCAGACCCTGGCTGCCCCGCACGTCTGGACCGATGGCAAGCGCCACCTGTGGTGGCTCGGCATCATGCCGTTGGCAACCCCGCTGCTGTCCGGTGCCCTGGCCATCACCACCGGTGTACAAGAACTGTGGTGGGTGGGTGTGCTGGTGATTTTCGGCCTGATCCCGCTGATCGACGGCCTGCTTGGCGAAGACGTCAGCAACCCGCCGGAATCTGCGGTCAGCGGCCTTGAATCGCAGAAGTACTATCGCTGGATTGTCTACACCGGGGTGCTGCTGGTGATTTCCTCCCTGGTGATGACCGGTTGGATGGCCGTCAGCGGCATTGACTGGATGATCAGCGGCGGGTTGTTGCAACTCACGGCGTCCCTGGACCCTTCGGGCTGGATGGCGCAAACCGCCAGCTTCCTGACTGCCCGGGTGCAACTGCACGGCGAGGTCAGTTGGTTCACCTACCTGGGCATGGCCATGTCCACCGGCGCCGCCACCGGGATCGCGATCAACACCGCCCATGAACTGGGGCACAAGCCGCGCCTGCTGGAGATCGTGCTGGCGAAGATCACCCTGGCGCCGACCTTCTACGGGCACTTCTATACCGAACACAACCGTGGCCATCACGTACGCGTCGCTACCCCGGAAGATCCGGCCAGCTCCAGGCTGGGGGAGAGCTTCTGGGCCTTCCTGCCGCGCTCGGTGTGGTTCAGTGCGCGCTCGGCCTGGAACCTGGAACGCGAACGCCTGCGCAAGCTCGGCCTGCCAGCCTGGCACTGGAGGAACGGTGTGCTCAGCGCCTGGATGTACAGCGTGGTGCTGTGGGGGGCAATGATTGCCTGGCTGGGTGTGGCGGTGATTCCCTTCCTGTTGATCCAGGGTATCTACGGCTTCTCGTTGCTGGAAGTGGTGAACTATGTCGAACACTACGGGCTTAAACGCCAGAAGTTGCCCAATGGTCGTTATGAGCGGTGTTCGCCGCGCCATTCGTGGAACAGTAACCGTATTGTCACCAATATCTTTCTGTTCCAGTTGCAGCGTCACTCCGATCATCACGCCAACCCGACCCGCAGTTATCAGTCGCTGCGTCACTTTGATGAATCGCCACAACTGCCGTATGGCTACGCCAGCATGATTGTCTGGGCCTACATCCCTTACTTGTGGCGCCGGCGCATGGATCATCGGGTACTGCGGCACTATTCGGGGGATGTCACCCTGGCCAATATCCAGCCATCCAAACGCCTGAAGATACTGGAGAAGTACGGTAATACCAGCACCTTCTAATGTGATTTAACCGTTGTAGGGCGCACTCGGGATCTGTGTATCGCGCAGGTTTTCATCGCCCACGGTTTGCCGGTTTCGAGTGCTGCTTAGTTGCAAGAAAGTTGTTTGACCCTGACAAAAATAAAATCAAGGGAAGGACGTACACCATGCAAACGCCTGCCAAGTTCACTGCTCATATCCTGCTCGCAGCACTGGGTCTTATTGCCTATCACCAGGCCCAGGCCGCGCGTATCGAACCCGCCGGCAGTGCCTTTACTGCCCAGGGCCCCATCAGCTTTTCCAAGGGCGCGCTGATCAGCGCCGACTGCATCATCAAGGTGGCCGGCAAAGTCGCGGCCGATGGCTCGCAAGTCAATGTCGACAAGGTCGAGTTCGACGGTGGCCTCAAGTGCAGTCGCGTCGAAGCCATCAACTTGCCGTGGATCCTCGTGGCCAAGGACACCAAGAGCGGCTCCATGTCGAAGATCAGCGTCGACGTGCACGCCTTTGGCCTGGGCGGCAAGTGCGGCCCATCCACCGCCGAAGGCACCTGGGATAACGCCACCGGCAAATTGGAAGCGGCCAATGTGCCGATTGGCGAAGACTGCACGATCAAGACCGTGTCGATCAAGATGCCGCCGACGTTCAAAGTCGTCGAGTAAACCCCCGAATTTGTAGCGGTAGTTGAATTGAAATTTGGCTGGAAAGGGAAGTTCTGCTGTTTCTCCGTGACCTCTCGATCATGGCCATTACCCCGGCGAAATGACTCGCCATACATGTGAGGAAAAATAATGAAAAGTTTCAAAACCCTCGTTTGTGTAAGTTCGTTTGCTCTGTGCTTTGGTGCGGCTTCGATGGCCAGTGCGGCATCGATCACGCCTGATGGCCCATTTACCACTAACTCGGGCACTCTCGTGGTGAAAACGCCTTCTGCACCTGGCGATATCACTTGCAATGTGACCTTCGGTGGGAACGTTTCCGGCGGGGTGGCCACCATTACTTCGGCGCAGCTTTCGGGCAACGTGCTCTGCAGCCTGCCAACGTTGAAGAACATTCCTTCCCCAGGTTGGGTACTGACTGCAAACACCTTTGACCCGGGTACCCAAACCGGTACTGGCACCGTGACTGGTGTGGGCTGGACCATCACCTTCCCAGCGTCCAACTGCGGCCCAGGCCCACTCAACGTAGTGTGGGACGAAGCAACCAAAACCCTGTCGACCACTGGCAGCCAATCGCTGTCCGGTAACTGCTTCGTCAGGTCGCTGAACGTCAAGGCCCCAACCCTGAAGTTGCAATAAGAGCAAAGGGCTGATCACCCCTGAGAGAAGCAGGTGCCTCGTTAGAGGCACCTGTTGAGGCAAAGCGGCTCGGTTGTACCGGTTGTGATGAATAAAAATAATAAGGAGTGGCGCATGAATAACAAGAAACAGCAGGCCCAGGCGTTATTAGGCCTGGCATTGTTGGGCGGGCTGATCGCCTCGGCAGGAACCGTTCAGGCGGGTGGCTTCATGACGCCAACTGCGAATACTGCTGGCTGGGGCCGGGCATTTGGTGGCGGTTCAATGTTCAAGAACGATCCATCAGCGGCCTACAACAACCCGGCTGCAATGGCTTTCATTGATAAAACCATTTCGCAGTTCACCCTCAACTACGCGAATATCGATATCAAATACAAAGGCTCGGCGTATGACTACGCTGGCAATCCGACGTCCAACACCGTCATGGATCCTGCGACTGGGGAACTTGTCTCGTCGACCCCGCGCACCGGTAACGGCGGCCAGGGCGGGTTCGAAGCATGGGTGCCTACCGGCTTTATGGTGATTCCGATCAACGATCGTTTTGCCTTTGGTTTGAGCCAGGTGGTGCCTATGGGCGCCCGTACAACTTGGGATGAGGATTGGAAAGGCCGCGACTTCGCGGTGGATACCCGCATTGAAACCGTTGGCCTGACCGGCTCCCTGTCGTTCAAGGTCAATGATGAGTTTTCCATCGGTGGCGGTGCGATTCTTCAGCACACCAAAGGCTTTGTGAGCCAGAACGTCGACCTGTATGCCGCTGCTGCGCAATCGCCGGACTTCGGGATGATTCCGTTCCCCGCTGGCCAGGGCTTCGCCTTGATGCGCGTCAAGGTCGACAACAACTCTCTGGGCTGGTTTGCAGGGATGACCTGGAAACCCACGGCGCAAGACACCCTGGGCTTGAACTACCACGCCAAGATCAAGAACAAGCTGGAGGGCAAGTACAACATGTACGCCGATCCGACCTCGGAAGGGCTGATGACCATTCCTGTGGTCGACGGTAAAACCCTGGTGGAGCTGGCTTACCCTGGCCTCAAGCTGTATCCGGGCGGTGCCAATGCCTCCACGCAACTGGATATTCCTGCCAACGCGTCCCTGGACTGGGTACACGACTTCTCTGACCGCCTGACCCTGGGCGCCAGCGTGACCTGGACCCAGTGGTCATCCTTCGAGGCGCTGACCTTGAAGTCCAATGGCAGCACCATCGTGTCGATCCCGTACAAGTACAAGAACACCTGGATGTATTCGTTCGGTGGCGACTACAAGCTCACGGATGACTTTACCGTGCGCGCTGGTGTGGCCTTCGACCAGACCCCAACCCGTAACTCCACCCGTGACCCACGTATCCCGGATGGTGATCGCACCTTCGCCTCCCTGGGCTTTGGCTACAACATCCGCGCCATTCCTGGCCTGAGCATCGACGGCGCGTATTCCCGCCAGTTTGTGGAAACCGTCAAGCTCAAGACCAAGAACGTTGATCGTCTTGGCGCGGCATCGCTGGATGGCAAGTCCGAGGCCAAGGGCGAAGTGGTCAGCCTGTCGGCTACCTACGCTTTCTGATCTGTCGTTGTATCTGCGTAGTCCCAGCGTAAACGCATAGTCGGCGCATCGTTCTACTGCGTTTACCGGGTGCCGCACCGGTGGGTCGCCCACGCGACCCCTTGTGATTTCCTTCCCCTTTGGCATTTCGGCTGACGCGTTCGGCCGTGAATTTTTTCGCGAAATGATTAAATAAAAATTTCAAAACAAAATTTGAATTTAGCTTTTCAAGTTTGTAGTGTGGTGATCAGTCGCAGGCCATACCGACCTGCTGATAGGCGTGCCGCGCCCTGAACAAGTAGAGGTATCTCCATGGTTATCTGGTTATTGGCAGGACTCGCTGCGGCAATCGCCCTGGCGTATCGACAAGCGGCAGCCAGCCTGTGGCTGGGCGTTGGCCTAGCCTGGTTGGCGGGCGGTTATCTGTTCAATGGGGTCGCAGGGTTTGGCCTGAGCGTTGCGGCGCTGCTGGTGGTGTTGCCGGCGCTGCTGCTGAGTATCAAGCCCCTGCGCCGTGCGCTGCTGACCAGTAAGGCCCTGGGCCTGTTTCGCACGATCATGCCGGCCATGTCCGACACTGAGCGCGCCGCTATCGAGTCCGGCACCGTGTGGTGGGACGCCGAGCTGTTCAGCGGCAAACCCAACTGGCAGCGCCTGCTGCAAGCCGCTCCGGCACGCTTGAGCGCCGAAGAGCAGGCGTTCCTCGACAACGAAGTGGAAACCCTTTGCGACATGGCCAACGACTGGGAAACCACCCAGGTCTGGCAGGACCTGTCGCCTGAAGGCTGGCAGTACACCAAGGACGCCGGTTTTCTCGGCATGATTATTCCCAAGCAATACGGCGGCAAGGGCTTCTCCCACTACGCCCATTCGCAGGTGGTGATGAAGCTGTCGACCCGTTGCTCGGCGGCGGCGATTTCGGTGATGGTCCCCAACTCCCTGGGCCCCGCCGAGCTGTTGCTGCATTACGGCACCGATGCCCAGCGCAATTACTACCT
The DNA here is from genome assembly GCF_900004755.1 of Pseudomonas sp. 25 R 14. Lineage (NCBI taxonomy): Bacteria > Pseudomonadati > Pseudomonadota > Gammaproteobacteria > Pseudomonadales > Pseudomonadaceae > Pseudomonas > Pseudomonas sp. 25 R 14. The sequence continues at coordinate 24,039 of NZ_CVTS01000050.1, forward strand.
GCCGCGCCTGGCCCGTGGTGAAGATATCCCGTGCTTTGCCCTGACCAGCCCCTATGCCGGCTCCGACGCTGGCGCCATTCCTGACCTGGGCATCGTCTGCAAGGGCATGCATGAAGGCCAGGAAGTACTGGGCTTCAGCGTGACCTGGGACAAGCGTTACATCACCCTCGGCCCCATCGCCACGGTGCTGGGCCTGGCCTTTCGCGCCGAAGACCCGGACGGGCTGCTGGGCCAGCCCGGTTCGCTGGGTATCACCTGCGCGTTGATTCCCACATCCCATCCCGGGGTGAACAGTGGCCGCCGTCACTGGCCCCTCAATGCGGTGTTCCAGAACGGTCCGACCACGGGCAAGGACGTGTTTATCCCCCTGGAGTGGGTGATCGGCGGCCGTGAGCAAGTCGGTAATGGTTGGCGCATGTTGATGGAATGCCTGGCGGCCGGGCGGGCGATTTCCCTGCCGTCGGCCAACGTTGGCCTGGGCAAGGTGGCGGTGCGCGGCACCACGGCCTATGCGGCGATGCGCAAGCAGTTCGGCCTGCCGATTGGCAAGTTCGAAGGCGTGCAGGCGCCCCTGGCGCGCATGGCCGGGCACCTGTATGCCTGCGACGCGGTGCGCAAGGTGTCGGTGGCGTCTTTGGATGCCGGCGAGAAACCCTCGGTGATTTCGGCGATTGCCAAATACCACGTCACCGAGCGTGCGCGAATCATCGTCAACGATGGCATGGACATCGTCGCCGGTAAGGGCATCTGCATGGGGCCCAACAACTTCCTGGCCCGTGCCTATCAACAAAGCCCCATCGCGATCACGGTGGAAGGCGCGAACATCATGACCCGCTGCCTGATCATCTATGGCCAGGGCCTGATCCGTTGCCATCCTTACGTGTTCCGTGAGATGGAAGCGGCACGCAACACCGATCATCGCCAGGCGTTGCTGGCGTTCGACAGCGCCATGTTCGGTCACCTGAGCTTCGTGCTGGCCAATACCGTACGTGCGGCGGTGCATTCGCTGACAGGCGGGCGGCTGATTGCCGTGCCGGCCAAAACCGATCCGGCGCTGGCATCCTACTATCGCCAGGCCAATCGGCTGTCGGTGGTGTTGGCGTTGATTTCCGATATTTCCATGGGCGTGCTGGGCGGGGCGCTCAAGCGCAAGGAAAGCATCACCGGGCGCCTGGGCGATATCCTGTCCCAGCTCTACATTCTGTCCTGCGTGCTCAAGCGTTTCGAGGACGATGGCCGGCCCCAGGCGGACCTGCCGCTGGTCCACTGGTCGGCCCAGGATGCACTGTTGCGGGCCCATGAGGCGCTGGCCGAAGTGCTCGACAACTACCCCTCGAAGCCTGCTGCGGCGGTGATTCGCGGCTTGAGCTTCCCGTTCGGCATTCCCCAGCGCAAACCGTCGGATCGCTTGCTGGCCCAGGTCGCGGAACTGGTGCAGACCCCGGGCGAAAGCCGTGACCGTTTGCTGGCCAATTCCTACATTCCACGCCCGGAAGTCGACAAGCTGGCCTATGGCGAATTGGCGTTCCGCTTGTTGCCGCAGGTAGAGCTGATCGAAGGACGGCTCAAGGCGGCGGTCAAGCAAGGCACTCTCGACCCGATGCCGATCAGCGCCACGGCCTTTACCGCCTGGCGCATCAAGGCCCGGGCCCTGGATTTGATCACCAGCGAGGAAGACACCTTGCTGGCGCGCTATGTGGAGTACGCCGACCACGGCATCCAGGTGGATGACTTCCCGCAGGACTTTGGCTTGCTGGAGGCGTTGCAAAAGCGCCAGCAAACCTTGGAGCAAGCGGCCAAGCCCAGCACCAGAAAGCGTGAAAACGCCACGGTGAACTAAAGACCAACGCGCTCGATGTAGGAGCTGGCTTGCCAGCTCCTACAGGAGATTGGGTTTGCAGGTCAGGAAAACGGATCGATTTATGAGCGACAGCTACCTCTCTTTTGTTAATTCTTCCTGGGGCCGTCGCCTGGCCCAGACCATTGGCTTGCCACAACCCTTGCCCCTGCAACGCCACCGCAGCGGCCAGCAAGGCCTGGCCAACCCGGTGATCATCGCCGGGGCAGGGCGCCTGGCGGACGAGGTGCGGCGCATCTTCAAGGCTACCGACACCGTGCCGGCCCAGGCCGCCACGCTCAAGGCACCGTCCACGGTCAAGGTCCAGGGCGCAGTGTTCGATGCCAGCGCCGTGGTCGACCTCAAGCAACTGGACGAACTCTACGAATTCTTCCACGCCAATGCCCGGCGCCTGGGGCAACACGCACGGGTGGTGGTACTGGGCACCGCGCCCGAGCACTGTCAGGATTTGCCGCAGGCCATCGCCCAGCGCGCCCTGGAGGGTTTGGTACGGTCCCTGGCCAAGGAGTTGCGCCGGGCGATCACCGTGCAGTTGATCTATGTCGCGCCGGGTGCCGAGCAGGACCTGGAAAGCAGTCTGCGGTTTTTCCTGTCGCGGCGTTCGGCCTATGTCTCGGGGCAGGTGGTGCGCCTGGAAAAATCGGTGGACGGCGCGCCCAGTATCGACTGGGGCAAACCCTTCAGCGGCCGTCGCGCCCTGGTCACCGGCGCCTCCCGCGGTATCGGCCTGGCCATCGCCCAGGTTCTGGCCCGTGATGGGGCGCAAGTGGTGTGCGTGGATGTGCCGCAAGCATTGTCATCCCTGGAGCAGGCGGCCAGCAGTGTCGGCGGCCATGCCTGGGCGCTGGATATCACCGCCGCCGATGCGGTGCAGCAGTTGCAGGCCTATGTGGCCGAGCACGGCGCATTTGATGTGGTGGTGCATAACGCCGGGATCACCCGCGATAAGACCATTGCCAAGATGACCGAAGCCGCCTGGCGCAGTGTGCTGGCGGTCAACCTCCAGGCGCCGTTGCAACTGAGCGACGCCTTGCTGCAAGGGCAGGGGCTCAATGCGGGTGGGCGGATTGTCTGTGTGTCGTCGATTTCCGGGATCGCCGGCAACCTGGGGCAGAGCAACTACGCCACGTCCAAGGCCGGGGTGATTGGCCTGGTGCAGGGCCTGGCACCCGTGGCGGCGGCGCGGCAGGTCACGGTCAACGCCGTGGCGCCGGGGTTTATCGAGACCCAGATGACCGCAAAAATCCCGCTGATGATTCGCGAGGCGGGGCGGCGCATGAACTCCCTGTCCCAGGGCGGGCAACCCATCGACGTCGCCGAAACCATCGCCTGGCTGGCGCACCCGGCCTCGGGCGGGGTCAACGGCCAAGTGGTGCGGGTATGCGGCCAAAGCCTGTTGGGAGCCTGAGCATGGACTACGTGACACAGATCATCGACCCGCCTCCGTCGCGCAATCGCCTGCTGCTGGATGGCCTGTTGGCACTGCGCAAGCCCAAGCTCGAGGGCGCGCCAACCTTGCCCAAGGCGCGCCTGGTGCGCTCGGCGGTGGAGTTGATCGCCAATGATATTGCCGCCTATGGCCGGGCCTGTGGCTTTCGGCGTGAGCAAGGGGTGCCGTTGTCCTATCCCCATGTGCTGGCGTTCCCCTTGCACTTGATGCTGCTGACACGCCCGAGCTTTCCCTACCCGGCCAGCGGCATGGTGCATCTGGCCAATTGCATTCGCCAGCATCGACGCCTGCAGGAGGGCCAGGCCCTGCGCCTGGAAGTGTTTGCCGAACGTTGGGTGGCCCATGCCAAGGGCCAGGCCTTGAGCATCGCCACCCATGCCTATAGCGCCGGCGAGTTGGTGTGGCAAAGCGAGAGCCTGTACCTGCGTCGGGATGTCGCCAACCCGGTGGGCGAGCCTTGGGGCGACAGCCTGGGGTTGCCCGAAGAAGGCTTGCGGCGCACTCAGCGCTGGGTGCTGCCGGCGGATCTGGGGCGGCGTTTTGCCAAGGTATCGGGGGATTTCAATCCGATCCACACCTCGCTGATCGGTGCGCGCCTGTTCGGCTTTCGTCGGGCCATCGCCCATGGCATGTGGACCTTGGGCCGCGCCTTGGCCGCCCAACAACCGCCAGGCGGGCTGGACGTGGCCGAGGCCCATTGCGAGTTCAAGTTGCCGATTTTCCTGCCCGGTCAGGTCGCCCTGTGGAATGCCCCGGCAGACGGCCCCCGCCGTGCATTCGAGGTGCGCAACCCGGCCGGGGACAAACCCCATATGCGCGGCCTGTTTATCTGGCATCCACGTTTTGATGAGAGTCGTCCATGAGTGACTACAGCTTCAGCCCCGCCCCGACGCGCCGCGTGGCGATTGTCGGCGGCAACCGCATTCCGTTTGCCCGCTCCAACACGGTGTACGCCCACGACAGCAACCAGGATTTGCTGGTGGCCGCACTGCAAGGCCTGGTGGACCGCTACAACCTCCACGGCCTGCGCCTGGGCGAGTTCGCTGCGGGCGCGGTGATCAAGCACTCGCGGGATTTCAACCTGGCCCGCGAATCGCTGCTGTCCACCACCTTGTCTGCCGAGACCCCGGCCTACGACCTGCAACAAGCCTGTGGCACCGGCCTGGAGGCGGCGTTGCTGGTGGCCAATAAAATCGCCCTCGGCCAGATTGACGTGGGGGTTGCCGGGGGCGCCGATACCACCTCCGACGCGCCCATTGGCATCAACGAAGCCCTGCGCCGTACGCTGCTGGCGGCTAACCGCGCCAAGGGCACTGGCAACAAATTACGCAGCCTGTTGCAGGTGCGCCCGTCGATGTTTTTCAAGCCGCTGCTGCCGCGCAATGGCGAGCCGCGTACTGGCTTGTCCATGGGCGAACATTGCGAAGAAATGGCCAAGCGCTGGCAGATCAAGCGCCTGGCCCAGGACGAGTTGACCCTCAACAGTCACCAGCGCCTCGACGCGGCCTATAAAAACGGCTTTTTCGACGACCTGATCAGCCCCTATCGCGGCCTGGCCCGCGACAACAACCTGCGCGCCGATGCCAGCCTGGAGAAGCTCGCCAGCCTGGCCCCGGCCTACGACCGGCAGAACGGCACCCTCACGGCCGGTAACTCCACGCCGCTGACCGACGGCGCTTCGGTGGTGTTGCTGGCCAGTGAGGAATGGGCCGCTGCACGCGGCCTGCCGGTGTTGGCCTACCTGCGTACCGGTGAGACCGCCGCGGTGAATTTTGTCGATGGCAGCGAAGGCTTGCTGATGGCCCCGGCCTATGCGGTACCCCGCATGTTGGCGCGGGAAGGCCTGAGTTTTGCCGATTTTGATTTTTTCGAGATCCATGAAGCCTTCGCCGCCCAGGTGCTGTGCACCCTCAAGGCCTGGGAAGACGCTGATTATTGCCGGGAGCGCCTGGGGCTGGAAGCGCCGCTGGGGCCAATCGAGCGAGCCAAGATGAACGTCAACGGCGGCTCGCTTGGGTGCGGTCATCCATTTGCCGCCACCGGGGGCCGACAATTGGCAGCACTGGCCAAGGCCATCCACCAGCGCGGTGGCGGGCGCGGGCTGATTTCCATCTGTGCCGCCGGTGGCTTGGGCATTACCGCCATCGTTGAAAAGTAGCCGTACAAAAACAACAACAAAGGAGACTGCCATGAACGCTGTGAGCCAGGAACAAACCGAACGTATCTGGTTGAACGCCTACCTGCCCGGGGTGCCCACGGACATTGAGGCCGGTATCGAGGACTACCCGTCGTTGCGCGAGGTCTTCCTGGAGCATCTGCACAAGTACCGTGACCGTGTGGCCTACGTCAGCATCGGCACCGAAATGACCTACGCCGCCTGGCAAACCCAGGGCATTGCCTTTGCCGCCTGGCTGCAGGCCCAGGGTGTGCGCAAGGGCGACCGCGTGGCGTTGATGATGCCTAACTGTTTGCAGTACCCGATCTGCCTGCTGGGCACCCTCCTCGCCGGCGCGGTGGTGGTCAACGTCAACCCGCTGTACACCTCTCACGAACTCAAGCACCTGCTCAAGGACAGTGGCGCCGAGACCGTGGTGATCTTCGAAAACTTCGCCCACACCCTGGAAAAAGTCGTGGCCGGCAGCACAGTCAAACGTGTGGTCATTGCCGCTATCGGCGACCTGCTCGGCACCTTCAAAGGCGCGGTGATGAACTTCATCCTGCGCCGCGTGCAGAAACAGGTGCCGGCGTTCAACCTGCCAGGCGCGGTACGCTTCAACACCGCGCTCAAGCAGGGGCGTGGCCAGACCCATACGCCGGTGCCGCTGGCGCGTGAAGAACTGGCGTTCCTGCAATACACCGGAGGCACCACCGGCGATGCCAAGGGCGTGATGCTCAGTCACCGTAATATCATCGCCAACCTGTTGCAGGCCAAGGCGTGGGTCGGCGATCAACTGGACCAGAATCAGCAGGAAACCAACGTCACCCTGTTGCCGCTCTATCACATCTTTTCCCTGACGGTGAATTGCCTGATGTTCATGTGCCTGGGCGGGCGCAACATCCTGATCGCCAACCCTCGGGACGTGAAGCGCGTGCAGATGATCCTGCGCAAGGAGCGTTTCAACGGGATCGCCGGGGTCAATACGCTGTTCAACGGCTTGCTGGAGAACGCGGAGTTCCGTGCGCGGGATTTTTCCGACCTGCGCCTGGTGATCGCTGGCGGCATGGCCACGCACACCGCGGTGGCCAAGCGCTGGAAAGAAGTCACCGGCCTGCCGATCATCGAGGGCTACGGCCTGACGGAATGCTCGCCGGTGGTGAGCATCAGCCCCATCGATATCTCACGCATGCGCGACATGGAATTTACCGGCAGCATCGGCGTGCCATTGCCGTCGACCTGGGTGCGCTTTATCCGCGAGGACGGTGCAGTGGCTGACATCGGCGAGCCGGGCGAATTGCAGGTGCGCGGCCCGCAGGTGATGCAGGGCTACTGGAAACGCCCCAAGGAAACCGCCGAGGTGCTGGACGCCGAGGGTTGGCTGTCGACCGGGGATATCGGGGTGATGAATGCACAGGGTTTCATTCGCCTGGTGGACCGCAAGAAGGACATGATCCTGGTGTCGGGCTTCAACGTGTACCCCAATGAGATCGAGGATGTGGTGGCCTTGCACCCGGGCGTGGCGGAAGTGGCGGCGATTGGTGTGGAAGACGGGGTGACCGGGGAGAAGGTGAAGATTGTGGTGGTGCGCCGTGATCCGAACCTGACCCAGGAGCAACTGCTGGCTCATTGCCGGGAGTACCTGACGGGCTACAAGGTGCCCAAGTTTGTGGAGTTTCGCACCGAGGAACTGCCCAAGACCACCGTGGGCAAAGTCCTGCGCCGGGCGCTACGCTGACCTGACCCGATCTAATGTAGGAGCTGGCTTGCCTGCGATGGCGGAGTATCAGCCAGCACATTTACTGACTGACGCTCCGCCATCGCAGGCAAGCCTGCTCCCACAGAGGATTGTCTATATTATTCAGACCTCGTTCACCTTGACCCAGCGCTCTTCCCGCGCAGCCATGCGAATGGCTGTCGCCAGCCGCTCCACTGCCCAGGCTGCTTCAAAATCAGTGCCCTCAGCACCTTGCCCGGCCAGCGCCATGATCAACTCCTGCACCTCCAGGGTCTTCAACTCGTTGTACCCCAACTGATGCCCCGCCGCCGGGCTGAACGCGGCATAGCCGGGCAGGGTGGGGCCGGCCAGTAAACGCTGGAAACTGTCTGCTCCAGCCCGGCATACCCGCAGTTCATTCAAACGCTCCTGGTCGAAGGCCAGCGTGCCTCGGGTGCCACTGATTTCGAAACTCAAATGGTTCTTGTAGCCACGCTTTAGCCAACTGCTGCTGACGGTCCCACGCGCGCCGTTGGTAAAGCGCAGCAAGGCATGCACCTGGTCGTCGATCTCGATCGGGCGCATCTGGCTACTGCCAGGGCTGGCCGGTCGTTGGGCGTGTACCGTCTGGCTGTCGGCGCAAACGTGAGTGATATCGCCCACCAGGTACCGCGCCATCGCCAGCAGATGACTGCCCAAGTCCGCCAGGGCGCCGCCGGCATGTCCCACTTCGCAGCGCCATGACCACGGCGAAGTCGGGTCGGCCATGAAGTCTTCACTGAACTCGCCTTGGAAACTGATGATCTGCCCCAACTCGCCAGCCTCGATCATCTGCCGTGCCAGGACGATCATCGGGTTGTGCTGGTAGTTGTAGCCAACCCGTGTCACCACCCCGGCCGCGCGGGCGGCACGGCGCATGGCGTCAGCTTGTTCCAGGCTCACGGCCAGGGGCTTTTCGCAATACACCGCCTTGCCCGCCGCCAGCGCGGCCATGGCCATGGGGTAGTGCAGGTGATTGGGGGTGGTGATGGCCACCAGGTCCACTTGCGGGTCATCGATCAACTGTTGCCAGTCGCCATGGGCCTGGGCGAACCCCCAGGCGCTGGCGCAGCGCTGGGCGCGTTCGGTGTCGGCATCGGCCAGGGCCGCCAGTTGCACATTGACCGGTAACTCAAACACCGTACGGGCGTTATTGAACGCCAGCGCGTGGGCACGGCCCATGAAGCCTGTACCGATCAGGCCGATTCCAAGTGCTCGCATAGCGGTGGTCCTTGTGGATTATTGTTTTCAGGAGGGCAATTAATAGAATAAAAATTCTCAACTATCAATATCTAGAATAAAAATATCGCTGCCTTGTAGGCGCGAGCTTGCTCGCGAAGGTCGTCAATGATGACGCGGGGCACCAGGCTCCCCGAGGTGCTCTGGGGTTTTTCGCGAGCAAGCTCGCTCCTACAGAGCAATGTACGAAACTATCATTTCGGCGAATGCGGCTATATTCAGCCAGCAGGCAAAAGGCCTTCAGTTAACAAAAGATAACGTAGCGCCGATTGTCAGACGATTCGAAAGCCCGATAGGATGGCCCCTGCTTCCTCAAGGGGCTCTAGATTGCAGGTTTGCGCACTGCGAACACCCTGGAAGGTGTTACGACCTAACAATAATAAATGGGAGAAAGGTCTATGAGTGAGCCTGTCATGGGTGTGGGTTTTTGCCGCCCGCTCGCGTCGCGCAAGGTCGCGGTGCTGGCTACAGCGCTCTCGCTGCTGGGGGTTGTCGCGTTGTCGACGGCTGCCCAGGCTGCAACCAACGTCGCAGAGCCTGCGACATTTGCCATTGAATCGCCAAGGGCCGAAAAAGGTCTGATGATCGACGTCGTGCACGCCGGCAAACGCCTGGTGGCGGTCGGTGATCGCGGGCATATCCTTTATTCCGATGATCAGGGCGCCACCTGGGTGCAAGCCAAGGTGCCGACCCGGCAACTGCTCACGGCAGTGTTTTTTATCGACGAGCAGCACGGTTGGGCGGTGGGGCATGACGCCAAGATCCTCGCCAGCACCGATGCCGGGGCCACCTGGACTGAGCAGTTCAAAGACCTCAGCCGTGAAGCGCCGTTGCTGGACGTGCTCTTCAACGACGCCAACCATGGCTTTGCCGTGGGCGCCTACGGTGCGTTGATCGAGACCACCGATGCGGGCAAGACCTGGACCGATGTCAGCGACCGCCTGGACAACGAAGACCAGTACCACCTCAACGCCATTGCCCAGGTCAAGGACGCCGGCCTGTTTATTGTCGGCGAGCAGGGCAGCATGTTCCGCTCCAGCGATGAAGGGCAGACCTGGGAAAAACTCGAAGGCCCCTACGAGGGCTCGCTGTTCGGCGTGATCGGCACCGCGCAGCCCAAGACCCTGCTGGCCTACGGCTTGCGCGGCAACCTGTTCCGCTCCACCGACTTTGGCGACACCTGGGAGCCGGTGGCGCTCAAGGCCGACCGTGGAGCCCTGGAGTTTGGCCTGTCGGGCGCGACGCTGCTCGACGACGGCACCCTGGTGGTGGTCGGCAACGGCGGCAGCGTGGTGGTCAGCCACGATGATGGCCTGACGTTCAGCGTATTCAATCGCCCGGACCGCATTTCACTCTCGGCAGTCACGGCAGCGGGCAATGGCGACTTGATTCTGGTGGGGCAGGGTGGCGTGCGCGTCGCCCTGCCAACCGGCGCCGAACGCAAAAAACAATAAGAAGGCGGGGATAGAATGAGCAGTCATCACAACGATAAAGCGACCTTTCTTGAGCGCCTGATTTTTAACAACCGCCCGGCAGTGATCGTGATCTGCCTGCTGGTGAGCATTTTCCTGTTCTGGCAGGCGACGTTGATTCGCCCGTCCACCAGCTTTGAAAAAATGATCCCGTTGCAGCACCCCTTCATCGAAAAGATGATGGAGCACCGCAACGACCTGGCAAACCTGGGCAACACCGTGCGCATCTCGGTGGAGGCCAAGGACGGTGACATCTTCAGCAAGGAGTACATGGAGACCCTGCGTCAGATCAACGACGAGGTGTTCTACATCTCCGGTGTCGACCGCTCCGGCCTCAAGTCCCTGTGGAGCCCCAGCGTACGCTGGACCGAAGTGACCGAAGAAGGCTTTGCCGGCGGTGAAGTGATCCCGCAGAGCTACAACGGCTCGCCGGAAAGCCTCGATCAGTTGCGCAACAACGTGCTCAAGTCCGGCCAGGTCGGGCGCCTGGTGGCCAACGACTTCAAGTCGAGCATCGTCGATATCCCGCTGCTGGAGTCCTATCCAGACCCGCAGGACCAGGGCAAGTTGCTGGCCCTGGACTACCAGAAGTTCTCCCATGAACTGGAAGACAAGATCCGCACCAAGTTCCAGGAGCAAAACCCCAACGTCCAGATCCATATCGTTGGTTTTGCCAAGAAAGTCGGCGACCTGATCGACGGCCTGATCATGGTGGTGCTGTTCTTCGGCATCGCGTTCGTGATCACCCTGGTGCTGCTGCTGTGGTTCACCAACTGCGTGCGCAGCACCATTGCGGTGTTGATCACGACGCTGGTGGCCGTGGTCTGGCAGCTCGGCTTGATGCACTTCTTCGGCTTCGGCCTGGATCCGTATTCCATGCTGGTGCCGTTCCTGATCTTCGCCATCGGCATTTCCCATGGTGTGCAGAAGATCAACGGCATCGCCCTGCAATCGAGTGAGGCAGACAACGCCCTGACGGCGGCCCGCCGCACGTTCCGGCAGTTGTTCCTGCCGGGGATGATCGCGATTCTCGCGGATGCGGTGGGCTTCATTACCCTGCTGATCATCGACATCGGCGTGATCCGTGAGCTGGCCATCGGGGCCTCTATCGGCGTGGCGGTGATCGTGTTCACCAACCTGATCCTGCTGCCGGTAGCGATTTCCTATGTCGGCATCAGCAAACGTGCGATCGCCAAGAGCAAGAAAGACGCAAACCGCGACCATCCGTTCTGGCGCCTGTTGTCGAACTTCGCCAGCCCGAAAGTCGCCCCCATCTCCATTGCCCTGGCCCTGGTCGCCTTCGGTGGCGGCCTGTGGTACAGCCAGAACCTGAAGATCGGCGACCTCGACCAGGGTGCCCCGGAACTGCGTCCGGACTCGCGCTACAACAAAGACAACAACTTCATCATCAGCAACTACTCCACCAGCTCCGATGTGCTGGTGGTGATGGTCAAGACCAAGTCCGAAGGCTGCTCGCGCTACGAAGCCATGGCGCCCATCGACCAGTTGATGTGGAAGATGCAGAACACCGAGGGCGTGCAGTCGGCGATCTCCCTGGTGACCGTGTCCAAGCAGATGATCAAGGGCATGAACGAGGGCAACCTGAAATGGGAAACCCTGTCGCGTAACCCGGATGTGTTGAACAACTCCATCGCCCGTGCCGATGGCTTGTACAACAACAATTGCTCCCTGGCGCCGGTGCTGGTGTTCCTCAACGACCACAAGGCCGAGACCCTCGACCGTGCGGTGAAGGCAGTGCAGGATTTTGCCAAGGAAAACAACAAGGACGGCCTGGAGTTCATCCTGGCCGCCGGCAACGCCGGGATCGAAGCGGCCACCAACGAGGTGATCAAGGAAGCCGAGCTGACCATCCTGATCCTGGTCTACCTGTGCGTGGCGACCATGTGCATGATCACCTTCCGCTCCTGGGCGGCGACCCTGTGCATTGTGCTGCCGCTGGTGCTGACTTCGGTGCTGGGCAACGCGCTGATGGCGTTCATGGGCATTGGCGTCAAGGTCGCGACCTTGCCGGTGGTGGCGCTGGGCGTGGGGATTGGCGTGGACTACGGCATCTACATCTACAGCCGCCTGGAAAGCTTCCTGCGTGCCGGTTTGCCGTTGCAGGAAGCCTATTACCAGACGCTCAAGTCCACCGGTAAAGCCGTACTGTTCACCGGCCTGTGCCTGGCGATCGGCGTGTGCACCTGGATCTTCTCGGCCATCAAGTTCCAGGCCGACATGGGCCTGATGCTGACCTTCATGCTGCTGTGGAACATGTTTGGTGCGCTGTGGCTGCTGCCGGCACTGGCGCGGTTCCTGATCAAGCCGGAGAAACTTGCCGGGCAGAAGGGCAATTCGTTGTTTGCCCACTGATCCAATCCAGCCTGCAGAAACGCCCGATGTCAGAACCATCGGGCGTTTTTGATCAGGTGGTTGAGGGGGCGATGGCTAAAAACAGTTGATCCTCAGGCGGCGTGATCAATACATACAAAATCTTCTCGATAGGTTCGGCCCCCGGCACCTGCTGGTTGCTTAACCGCGCTTGAATATGGGCCTTGAGCAGGTCCTTTTGCGTGTATTTACGCTGACTGGCCAATTTCAAATGCGCCCTGGTGTAGCGACTGGGCGGTGCGTTGGCAGTTGCATAGTGGAAATGGGCATACCAGAGCACCTGCGGTGGCTTTTGAGCTTTGTCATACACGGCGTACTCGGTGAAAAAATCACCGCTGAGGGTGGGCCGCTGCGGGTCTGCCTGGCTGGTCAGGTTGATGTCGATTTCTTTTTGTCGCCACAAGTATTCAAGGCTTTGCAGTGTTGGCCACTGGCGTTTGTAGGCCTCGCTGCACACCCGCTTCGCCATTCGCTGCATGTCTCTGGCATGTGCCCGATAGTTGTCGATCAGGTCCAGCGCCAACGGCTGGTTGCGGTGTTCTCGCGAGATTTCATCGGCCAGGTCGGTTAACGTTTTGGCTTGTTCGGTAAGCAGCTCATTCCAGTCTGCTGGGTTGACGTCTTGCAGGCTGATGGGGCTTTCCAGCTTCTGTTGCTGAGTGGTTATGACTCGTTCGATCTCGGTACGCTGCTGGATCAGTATTTCGCCCTGGGTCCTGAGCACCACCAGGGAACTCGCTTGGGGGGCTGGTTCTGGTAGGGCAACGCGTGTCTGGGGAGCCTCTACCCAACTATCGGAGTCAAATTGATTGAATGAGGAAACGGTTTCGCCAGTGAATGTGTTGGTAATGGTGAGATGTTCATGAGGGTGTTGGCCATCAGCAGGTATCAGGTTACCCACCAGGTATTTTCGATTGCGGGTTTTGAAAATGCGCTTTGTCGGTGCTTTCGGTCTGCGTAGCGTTGCCAATGACGCTTCGACCTCCAGTGCCTCCTGGCTGCGGACTACGGCTTCCAGCTCTGTTTCGGCAAGCGTGTGGGCATGCTTGAGCCCATTGAGCAGCCGCTCGGCGATGGGGTGTACGCGTTGCGGATTTATAAACTTGAGAGCTTCGATGGCGTGCGCATAGCTGCGGTACTTATCAAGCAGGGTGTCGTAGAGCATACGCTGCGCATCGAGTGGGTAGCCGGTGCTACTACGCACTTCGGTGTGCGACAGCAAGGCCTGGCTCAGGCCTGAATCATCGAGATGTTGGATATACAGGGCCTCCAGTGGGGAGGGCTCAATCGCTGACGGTTTGACGACCCCCCACGACAGCGGGATTAGCGCGTGGATTTCCAGGTTGTCTGAAAAAAAATGTTGGGGGAAGTCGATTTTTGCCAGTAACTCTTCACGGATGGCACGTCCCGCTACGGAGTCCTGCTCCAACAGCGCAAGGGTGGTTTCCATTTCTCTAGAGCGAGCGGCCATGCGTTGGATGACGTCTGCCAGTCCACTCGATCGAGTCATGTGTTCGTTATAGATCCAGGGACGTCCGCTCTGTAACTCAGGCAGCATCCGCTGAACCAGGTCATTCATAGGCTCACCAAGATCGCTGAATAGAAAGGTATCTGCCCATTTCTGCAGGTGGATATGCACACGCTGCTGGTCATCCCAGAGCGTTTTCAGGGTTGTCGCCCGGTCCTGGACATGGCCACGAGCTCCTGCGTATCTTTCCAGGTCCTGGCCCACCTTGAACAGTTCAATCCGCTTTGGCAGCAGCAGGGCATGTTGTCGCTCCAGCCTCTCCAGGACGAGTTCATAGTCGGTGCGGATCTTTGAGTAGTTTGATATTTCTTGCTCGTGGCGCGCTTGAAGGGCCGATTTCTGAGCGCCGCTGGCTGTTTCCAGAAGGCGCCATACCAGTTTCAATGTATTGATTTGTTTTATCAGCGTTTCGCGGTTGCTGTTTATTCGAGTCAGCCAGTTTTTGAGTTCGGGCATCGCGTGGGTAAGTTCTACACTGAGTACTTGCATGCGCCCCTGGAGCTGCTCTATCTGACGCTGGTTTTCCTCGCGCAAGGCTGCCAGGCGCTTGGGGCCACCGCCTGCCAGTTTCAGCCCGCGATCCAGGGTCCAACGGCCTAAGCCATTGGCGCGGAGCTTGATTCCGGGATGCTCTGGTTTTTCGGGGGCAATGATGAATACTTCATCAACCCCTGGGGTAATCCCCACGCGGAAAAACAAGCCGGCCACGGAGCTGTACCAGAGGTTGTCGACCTTGAACAACCCCTTGAGCGCACCTGTCGCGATGGGTTCCGGTGCCGGTTCGGGCCAGGGAACGTTGACCTCAAGCAGTTTTTGCAGCAGACGCGCCGATGCACTGTCGCTGGCCAGGGAACGGTCAATATCCAGCAGGGTTTTGCCGCCCCCTGGCGGTTCGGAAGGCAGTCCAACGATGCCTCGCTCAACGATGGGGCGCTGACTGATTGCCTGGTCGTAAGGCTGCCTCAATGGCAGGGCTACCAAGGGCTGTTGGGCTGCACTATCTTCGATCAATGGCCTGCCTGCTGCTGGGGCGGGCAATCCATGGTGGATCAAGACCATGCTGAGGTTGAGCAGCAGATCAACCCACGCAAGTTCCCTGGCAATAGGGTCTTGGCTCGCCAGGGCCGGCAGGTCATGCTCAAGGCTCAGGGCCAGTTGCATGAACCAACCCACTGCCGCCAACGGGCCGCGCACCAGCATCAACAATGTATTGAAACCCAGTTGTACCCCTTCAAGAATCAACGCCCATCGGCTTTCGGCATTGGACGTTGACTCTCGGTCGGCCTGACCCAGTAACTGACGGGCTTCGCAAACAAACAAGTACTCCATCAGTTGGTTGTTGTTCAACGCCTGCAGGATCTGATCGTTGCTTTCATCGTCGGTACTTGCCAGCGTCGGGGGTTTCGGGACGCTGGGCAAGGGGTCGAACTCTGAACCTATCCCGCTGACACGTACGTAATGCGGTTCTTTAAAGCCACCATTTCTGTAGACATCCCTGGCATCATCCGCCAGCCACGTCAGCACGCTCTTCTGGATTGCCCCGGGCTGTGCGATGGCCGCCAATAAGCTGTGGCGGCTGGCAAATTCCAACAGCGCGTCCTGATAAGCCGGGCGATAGAGCAGGTGCGGCCCGGACTGTCCGTTGCGCGATTCAATGATGAACATGTTCTGCGCCACATCGGCCTTGGCCCCAGGTTTGCGTTGAAACGCCAGGGCTCGAATGACGATTTCATCATTGTCGACCCAGCGCTCTGTACGGTGGGTGCCGACCACGGCCATGACGTAGCGCAAACCTCTCGGCGTCAGCCCGGCTTGCCCCTTGATTTTGTGCTCCAGGGCCTGGATCTTCAGGTCGATTGGCCGTTGCCCGCAGAACAGGTGTTTGCGTTTTTCAGCCTCCGCAGTGTCACTCAGCAGTTGCTGCTGGATATAGACCGGGTAGTTCAGGCCGACATTGACGCGTTGGACCAGCTCATCCAGGTAAGCCTGGGTCAGCCATGCCTCGATCTCCTGACCGCCAGTGTGGCGCAAGCTCACAGTGCCACTGGGTTTTCCCGAAAGGTTTTTCAGGGCCAGATCGACCAGGCTCATCGTCACCTTCTCGATGTAGCCACTTTGTAGAGTGCCGACGGCCACATCGAAGGTCAGTTCCAGTTCGTTGGCCTTGTACTTTGAGTGTGCAATGTCTGTACAGGTGTGCGTGCCGTGCAGCACGAAGTTTCTCTTCAAGCACAGTTGGTGGTTCAGATGGCTGGCGGCATAGGTGCGGATATCGTCCAACCCACTCAAGTAGCCTTCGCCCCGTGTCAGGCGCCTGAGGCTGGCCTGTTCGATCACGCATTGGCGATAGGCAAAGAGGTCAGCGGGCGAGGCCGCTCGCAGCCACTCGGGGAGGGCGGCCTGGATCGGTGACAGGGTCTTGACTGGTGTGAGTGGCGAATGGGTAAACAACGTAGCGGGGTTGGTGATCGACTCAAAGAGTCCTTCCACCTTGCTTACCGAGGTGCCAGCAGGCAGCTGGATCGCCGCGAGATCTTCCAGCTGCTGGTTTAATGCCAACGCGGCTTGTACCTCGAAAATATCGCCATCGGGCTCGTATTGGCGCCAAGTGATTTTGTCGGCGATGAACTGCTGCCCCATGCGCTCACCCCATGCCTGGGCGAATGCATCCAGGCTGGCGTAACGCTCGACCTGGCCTGCCAGGGTGTACAGAAACACGCGCTTGCCGCTGACCACCAAGAGATCGCTGGACTGCAAGGTCAGCGTGGTGCTGTCACGTACCAGATGCGCTTCGAGGGTATAGGCATGGATCGAATTATCGGGCCAGGGCAGGTTGGCCCTGGCTTCCCGGCTGGGGTAGCTGGCCAGTGTGCTGAGTATCTGCAATTGTTCGGCATCATCGCCCGATTGGCGAATGGCCGCAGTTCTCAGCATGCCTTGCAGCAGCCCGGCAAGCCACTGCCAGCGATTGCCACCGGCGTCGCTGTTTTGTCCCCAGTAGTCAGCCAGGGCATCTTGAAAGCTGATAAACAGAATCAAGGACAGTTCCCATACCACGGCTTTGACGACGTGCACGTCATATGTGTCCAGACGGGTACCGGTGGCATCACTCAGGTAGCAGTCAAGGTTGTCGCGAGTGGATAAGTCGGGGAAGCTGCCGTCGGCAATATGCTGCAGTGCCACATCCAGCAGTGGCTGCAGGGTTCGACCGCCACCGTCGCGGGGGAGCGCCAAGTAAAGGTCGCTGGATTGATAGGGTAAGAGTGCATATTTCTCTTTCAGGGTGTATGTCAGTGTCTGAGCGGCCACTGAGCGCAGAGTGGGGCGAGTGGAGAAGTGTGCGGCCACTGCTTTTTGCAGAATATTTTCGGATGGGTTTGTCGTGGGGTTTGGCACAGGTGAAGTCCTTTACAGAGGGAGGCGTATTCCCCCGTAAAGTACTGTCAACGTCGCGCCTGGTGCGGTAACCCGCTACCGCTGGGCAAAGCAAGGCAGGAAAGACGCAAGGGATTGCCCTATCATCAGCGTTTTTCCAACGGATGAATGATCCCCGATGACTGCCGCTACCCTGCTGACTGAACTTGCCTCCAGCGATATGCTCGTAATCGATGGCCTGCATGCCTTTGATTTCAACTTAACGGATCAACAGTTGCTGATTAAAAGCATGGACGGTCGGGCCGAGAAGCGCTGGACGTTCAGCATCGCGCAAGTGCAGGCGGCGATCTTTGATGAAAGCTTGCAAAGCTGGACCCTTGCCGGCGATACGGGCGAGCATCGCCTGGTGTGCCTGAGCGCGGTCACCGGCAACAACGACGACGAGGAAGACGAGCATGCTGATGCGTAAATTCTGGCCCCTGCTGATGGCTGGCAGTGTCGGCGCCATGTCGGTCCAGGCCGCACCGGTCGATACCGTTGAGCTGTTGGTGGGCAGCTATACCGCCGGCACCAGTGAAGGCATCTACCGCCTGCAGTTCGACAGCCGCACCGGCCAGTTCAGCGGCCCGCCGGTGCTGGCAGCCAAGACGCAAAACCCGTCCTGGCTGACCCTGTCCAAGGACCGCAAGCGCCTGTTTGTGGTCAACGAAAACGGCCCCGGCCAGCAAGACCCGGTAGGGCGTGTCAGCAGCTACAGCATTGACCCGGCCACCCATCAACTGACCCTGATCAACCAGGTGCAGAGCCTGGGTAACGAGCCGACCCACGCCAGCCTGGCCGCCGATGGGCGTTACCTGTTTGTCGCCAACTATTCGGTGCTGGAAGATCCGGGCGGCAGCCTGGCGATCCTGCCGGTAGACGGCGAGGGCAAACTGTCGCCGCCGGTGCAACTGAGCGCGCACCCGGCCAGCCGGGTCAACCCCGAGCGCCAGGCATCCAACCATGTGCATTCGGTGGTGTCGTCGCCCGATGGCAAGTACGTGTTCGTGCAGGACCTGGGGGCGGACAGGCTTTTTGCCTACCGCTACGACCCCAAGGCCAACCCCGAACTGCCGCTGACGCCGGCCGATCCGGCCTTCGTGCAGTTGCCGCCAGGCAGTGGCCCGCGGCACCTGCTGTTCAGCGCGGACGGCAAGCATGCCTGGCTGACCACTGAGATGAGCGCGCAGGTCGCGGTATACGACTACCTGGACGGCAAGCTGACCCAGCGTCAATTGGTGGAATTTGCCGCCGGCCAGCCAGTGTCAGACAAGGCCGGTGCGGCGTTGCATGCGTCCAGTGACGGCAAGTTCCTCTACGTCAGCAATCGGGGGACCGCCAATCAGATCGTGGTGTTTGCCATCGATCCGGCCAGCGCGCAGCTCAAAGAGATCCAGCGACGCTCCGTGGAAGGCGATCATCCCCGTGAGTTCAGCCTTGACCCGAGCGGCAAGTTCCTGCTGATTGCCAACCAGAAGAGCAACCAGATCGTGGTGATCGAGCGCGATACCACGACCGGTCAATTGGGCAAGACGGTACAAAAACTGCCGATTGATGCCCCCAGCGACCTCAAGTTCGTGCTGCGTCAATAAGCCACAGGCCCCGCCGTGCGGGGCCTGACTCGTTGTATTAATCCCAGTGATAACGGCTACTGTTTCAAAGCATTTCAGCCAGCCGGTACCCAGGCGTAAGTTTGCTCCAAGGCCTTCACAAGCCATCCAGCCAACTGAACACAAGGGTTACCGCCATGAACTTCAATCTCTTCTCGATCATCGCCGCCTCCGCTGTTTCCGCCACCGTTGCCCTGCCTGCCAGCGCCAGCGTGGAGATCAGCAGCAAAAACTCCAGCACCAGCGCCTACACCCAGAAGTACCTGCAACAGAGCGCCAATTTCTATGCTGCCCTGGACCATAAGACCCAAGCCTGAAGTCTTGTAGGCGTCAGTTTGCCGGCGATGGCGGTGTGTCAGTCACAGTAATTCCAACTGACAGATGGCTATCGCCGGCAAGCGGGCTCCTACAGTGGGTTGTTTTTGGCCATGATCGCGGTAAACAGCGACGACGCCAAAAACCGCTCCAACCATTGCTGCAGACGCAGATAAGGCGTGGTTGCAAACCACTCCCGATCGACATGGGCAAACTGCCGTACAAACGGCACCAGCGCCACATCTGCCAGGCTCAAGTGATCGGCCAGCAGGTAATCGCGTTGGCCCAGCAACTCTTCAAGCCTGCGCAAAAACACCTCACCCTCGGCCCGATACTGTTCCATCGTCTGCTCCGGGTAGCGCTCGGCGTATTTGTAGCGATTCAAATGCACCTTGAAGGCCTGGTCATTCTCTTCAAGTAAACCCGCCATCAGCGCCTGCGCCGCCGGATCGTCCTTGAGCAGCCAATCTTCGGGATCATTTTGCGCCAGCGCCCAGTGCATGATCGCCAGGCTCTCGTCGATCACCTGGCCAGCTACCGCCAGCACCGGCACCGTGCCCTTGGGCGACAGCGCCAGCATCTGGGCGGGCTTGGCCTTGAGGCTGACTTCGACAATGTTCACCGCCACGCCTGAGTAACGCAGGGCCATGCGCGCACGCATGGCGTAGGGGCAGCGGCGGAACGAATACAGCACGACGTCGCTCATTTCACCTCCAGGGTGCTCAGGCCATTGCCTTGGCGCTTGACCTGGATCTGTACCGGAATCCGCTCGTGCATTTCCTGCACATGGGAAATCACCGCCACCTTGCGGCCCTGGGCCTGCAAGCCGTCCAGGGCATCCATCGCCAATTGCAGGGATTCGGGGTCCAGGCTGCCGAAGCCTTCGTCGATAAACAACGACTCGATTTTCAGCGTGCTGGACGCCATCGATGCCAACCCCAGGGCCAACGCCAGCGACACCAGGAACGTCTCGCCGCCGGACAACGAATGCACCGAGCGCAGTTCATCACCCATTTCTGTGTCCAGCACCAGCAGGCCGAGCATGCTGCCGCCGCGCTTGAGGCGGTAGCGACGCACCAGTTGGCGCAGTTGCACGTTGGCGTGGTGTACCAACAGGTCGAGGTTGTAGGCCTGGGCGAATTTACGGAACTTGTCGCCGGTGGCCGAACCGATCAGCGCATCGAGCCGGGCCCAGCGTTGCCATTGCTCATAGGCCTGGGCGGTGGCGAGTGCCAGGGTCTGGTTGGCGTCCTGGCGCCGCTGGTCTTCGGCTTGGCGTGCGCGCAGTTCGGCGCAGTGTTTTTCGCCGCTGCTCAATTGCTGGTTGAGCTCGGCCAGGGCGCTGTCCAGCTGTTCGGTGTCAAGGTTGCCGTTGTGCAGGGCCTGGTGGTCCTTGAGGCGTTGCTCGCGTTCTTGCAGCAGGACTTTGGCTTGTTCGATGGCTTTTTCGCTGTGCTGCACCTGCTGGCGCAGTTCGCTGATACCGGCCTCGTCGAAGGCCAGCAGGTGCGCCAGGCCGGTGTCGTCGAGTTGCGGATGCTGGGCGCGCCATTCGCCGATACGGCTGTGCAGCGCCTGGAGTTCGGTGTCCAGGGCGTGCTGGCGTTCCTGCCGGGACTTGAGGTCGGCGGCCAGTTGGATCAGTTCGTTGCGGGTGTCCTGCAACTGTTGATTGGCCTGGGTCTCGCTGTGGCGCGCCTGTTCCACGGCCAGGTCGAGTTGCTGCTGCCAGTGCTCGGCGCTGGAGTGTTCGCCCACCAGGGCGCGGAGTTTTTCCTCGGCGGCTTGCTGCTGGGTGGTCAGGTCGACCAGTTGCTGGTGCAGCACGGCCAACTGTTGCTGGCGATGTTGCTGGCGGTCCTGTTCTTTTTCGATGGCTTGCTGGCGCTGTTGCTGCTCGGCCAGTTCATCCTTCTGGTAGCCAAGCTGCTCCAGGCGCTGGCTGATCTGCTGGTCCAACAGCATGAACGTGGCGGCCGGCTCCGTACGCAAACCTTCGAGGGTCTCGGCCGGCAGCAGGCTGGCGAAGGCGCTCAGTTCCTCGTCCAGGCGCTCGCGGTCGTTGGCCAGTTCCCGTTGCTGGTCGATCAACTGTTGGCGGGACTGCTGGCTGGCGTCCTGGGCGGCTTGCAACTGCTGCTGCATGCGCCCGGCGTTTTGTTGCAGGTTGAGCAGGGCGCCCTGGCGTTGTTCGTCCTGGGTGATGCTCTGGTTGAGCTGGCCCAGTTGCTGCGCCAGCCAGGCGCTGCGTTTGCCGCTGTCCTGATTGAACAGGGCGGCGCTTAACGGGTGGGCATCGAGGCTGGGGACCAGCGCCTGGAACTGGGACGCCAGTTGTTCCTGCTGTTGCAAAAATTCCTTTTGCTGGGCGATCAAACCGCCGACTTCACCGCGCAACTCGGTGAGCTTTTCCTTGAGGGTGTCGACGGCCTTCTGCGCATTGGCTTCTTCACTTTCATCATGGCGCGTGAGGCTGTGCAGCAGGGCTTCAGGCTGGTGATACGGATGCTCGACGCTGCCACACACCGGGCAAGGCTGCTCATCCTGCAATTGCCCACGCAGTTCTTCGACACTGGCGCTGCGCGCCAGGCGCTGGCGTTCGAGTAACTGCTTGGTCACGCTCAGCGTCTGCTCGGCCACGCTCAGTTCGGCCTTGGCTTGCAGGCCGGTCTGGTTCAACTGCTCGCGCTGTTGCTGGGCGGTGGCCTGCTTGAGGGCCAACTCCTGTTGCTGCTGGTCCAATTGCTGCTGGCTGTCCCACAGCCGCGTCAAGTCCTCGAAGGCCC
Source organism: Pseudomonas sp. 25 R 14 (assembly GCF_900004755.1). Classification (NCBI taxonomy): domain Bacteria; kingdom Pseudomonadati; phylum Pseudomonadota; class Gammaproteobacteria; order Pseudomonadales; family Pseudomonadaceae; genus Pseudomonas; species Pseudomonas sp. 25 R 14. Next base: position 46,013 of record NZ_CVTS01000050.1, read on the forward strand.
GTTGCTGCTTGCGGTTGTCCTTGAGCAGGCTGTCGAGCAACTGGATCTGCTCGGCCACGGCGTGGGGTTCGGCGCCGGCTTCCTGATACAAGAGGTCCAGGGCTGTGCGCTGTTGGGCCCATTGCTCGCTGGCGCTGTTGGCACGAGCCTCCAGTTGGGGCAGTTCGGCCTGGCCTTTGTTCAGGCGATTGCCGATCAGCATCAGCTGTTGCAGGCGGTCGCGGTAGGCGTTCCAGGCATCGCTCAAGGGCGCAAGGGCAGCACTGCGTTCAAGCTGTACCGCCAGTTGTTGCAGGCGGCTGGCAACCTGCTGTTGCTGGGTGTGCAAGGCATCCAGGCTGGCCTGGCCCTCGGTGCAGGCGGTTTGCCCCAGCTGCTGTTGTGCGCGGCTTTGGGCCAGTTCGCGAGTCAGGCGGGCGAGGGTGCTTTGCGCTTCGAAGGCCTGGCGTAGCAGAGGCACGGACTCGGTCTGCTGTTGCAGGGCGGCGGCCAAGGCGCTGTGTGCGCTGGCTTGCTGCTGTTGCAGTTGCTCCTGGCGCGCGTGCAGGGCGGTCTGCTGCTCAAGGTGCTGGCGGATCTGCGCGGCCAGGGGCTCCAACTGGCCGGTCAACTCGCTGTGCCGCGCGAAATGATGACGCTGCGGTGCCAGTTGTTCCAGGCGGCTCAAGTCCAGGCGTTGCGGGCCCTGGTTGTGCCACGCCTGCTCGGCCTGTTGCAGTTGCTCAACTGCACTGTGCTGGCGCTCTTGCCACTCACGCAGCTCCTTGAGCCAGGTGTGCTGCAGCTCCAATTGCTTGAGCTGGGCCTGCTGGGTCTTGAGCTGTTGCTGGGCCGTACTCAACTGTTGATCCAGCTCGGCGCGGTCTTCGGCCGGCAGCGGCGTGACGCCGCTGGCCTGGTCCTGCAGCAGTTTGTGGGCTTCCTTGGCCTCTCTGGCCTTGACGAACGCGCGCTGCCCCAGCTGGGTGTAGAGCGCAGTGTCGGTGAGCTTTTCCAGCAATTCGCTGCGCTCATTGTCGTTGGCCTTGAGAAAGGCGCTGAACTCACTTTGTGCCAGCAGTACGGCGCGGGTGAACTGCTCGAAATTCAGACCCAGGGCCAGTTCCAGCTGAGTCTTGTATTCGGTTTTCTGGCTGGCCAGCAATTGCTCGCTGTCCAGGTCGATCAGGCTTTGCCGGCTGTTCTGCAGCTTGCCGCTGGCCTTGTCGCGGGCACGGTTGGCTTCCCAGCGCGCACGGTAGCGGCGCCCGCTGACCCCGATAAAGTCCACCTCGGCATAACCACCCCCAGTGCCGCGTCGGATCAGGGTGCGTGGGTCGCCGATGGAAATATCGGTATCGGCATCGGGCATTTTCGCCTGGCCGGTGTCGCCCAGGCGTGGCACGGCACCAAACAGTGCCAGGCACAGGGCATCGAGCAGTGTGCTTTTACCGGCACCGGTGGGCCCGGTGATCGCGAACAACCCGGCACTGGCCAGGGGTTCGGCAGTAAAGTCGATCTCAAACGGCCCGGCCAGGGAGGCGAGGTTTTTCAGGCGGATGGCGAGGATTTTCATGGTTGTTCATCCTCCTGTTGCACTTCCTGGAGCAGCACGGCGAAATCCTTCAGGGTCTGTTCGTCCACATCATTGCCGTAGCTGTCCTGCCAGGCGCGGCTGAACAGCTCCTGGGGGGTGAGTTGGTCGAGTTCGATCAGGCTGTTTTCGTCACTGGCATCGCTGGCGCGTTGACCGGCGTACTCAGCGGCGATGCGCACCAGGCGCACGGCCTTGCCAAGTAGGGCGGTTTCGATTTGCTGGCGCAGGTCCGGTTGCGGTTCGTCGAGGCGCACCCGCACTTCGAGCCAAGGGTGGCGCTGGGTTTCGGCGAGCAGGTCGATATCCGGCAGATCTGCCAGGGCCTTGAGGATATCGGCCAGGGGCGCGGCTTCCAGGCGTTGCAGGTTGACCGCGCGCGGAATCAGGAGGGGTTCGACGCTGACCAGCATTTGGCCCTGGAATGTCACGTCGAGGATCTGGTGTTTGTAGCCGATTTCGGAAAACGACAGCGGAATCGGCGAGCCGCTGTAGCGAATCCGCTCTTCGCCATTCACCTTTTGCGGCTTGTGCAAATGGCCGAGGGCAACATAGCTGACACTTTTGTCGAACAGCTTGGCCGGCAGCGCCTCGGCGTTGCCGATGATCAGACTGCGCTCGGAGTCTTCCGACACCGAACCACCGGCCATATGCGCGTGACTGATGGCAATCAGCGCCTGGCCTTTTTTGCGTTTGGCGTTGGCAGCGGCAATGAGCCATTCATGGACCTGGCCGATACCGCGCAGGTAGTCGTCACCCAGGTGCGCACCGGTCACTTCTGCCGGGCGCAAGAAGGGCAGTGCAAGGCACCACGCGGCGATCTTGCCTTTGGCATCCGGCAGCGGGATCAGCAGGCGCTCGGCATCCAGTTGGCCATCATCCAGCCACAACACGCGACCCACTGCATGGGTACGCAAACGGCGCATCAACGGCGCAGGCAGTTCGATACGCGAGCCGGAGTCATGATTACCGGCGATCATCACAATCGTCAGTGTGGGATTTTGCTCATGGGCGCTGATGATGAAGTCATACAGCCGCTCCTGGGCCTTGAGTGGCGGGTTGACCGTGTCGAAGATATCGCCGGCGATCAGCAGCACGTCGGGGCAGTGCTGCTTGATCTGGCCCAGCAGCCAGTCAAGGAAACAGGCGTGTTCGAAGTCGCGTTCCTGGCCGTGGAGGTTTTGGCCCAGGTGCCAGTCGGAGGTGTGAAACAGACGCAAGGCGAACTCCGTGGGGAATTGATAAAGGAGGGGAGTTTACCTGTAAATGCCTGCACGCTTGCATCCATGCAGGCAACGTGTAGAGGGTCAATGGGGTTTGAGGCAGTCCAGCGCGCGGTCAGCTAGGGTTTTTGCCTTGTCTATCAAGTGCGCGGTGGCACCAGCCATGTGGCGTTGATCGCCGACCATCCCCTGGGTGGTGCCGGCGGCGGTGGCGGCTGCGCAGCGCAGCAGGTCGCAGATTTGGGCAAGGGCGTCTTCGAAGCTGAGGTCTTGCTGCACGGTGAAGGACGGGGGCGAAGTGGGTTGCAGGTAGTGGCGCAGGGCGCGGTCGAAGATTTCGCGGTCGGGGGTAAAGCGGGGTGGGTCGGGGACGATTTTGTTCATGCAGAAGCTCCTACTGAAAAGGGAGCCATCTCGATGCCGGTCTCACTCGACAACAAGGTGGCAGCTATGTGCGGGGTGAGAATACCGGACAGTAGGACTCCGGCCAGACCGAAGTCTGCCCGCACACAGCCGCCATAGAACATGGTGCAGACGGTTGTGGCGCTTGGCGCCTACTGGTTCACAGGTTCTCACACCCGATCGCTGATATGCAGCGACGGAGCGAAGGCTAGCCAGTGAGGTGAACAGGCGCAAGGCCGTGGGATTGTCTAGGAAACGTCCTGCAAATTAAAGGGATAGGGATTGCTGGCCTTTAACAATGCATGTCAGGGAGCTTACGGTTATTTGGGATACAGCGGCGGCAGGCTGGTGCTGTCGGCCACCGGCGCCTGTTCGCGTTCGGCCATGGGGATGGCCTTGACCGCCCGCCACAACTCCTCGCCCTGCCAGTACTGGCCGCTTTCGCTGTAGAGCGCACCATTCAACCCATCCAGCGCATCGGACAACGGCACAAACCGCGCGGCCATGTCCGCCAGGGTTTCCGGTTGCTGGCGTGCCCAGGCATCCAGGGCCTGACGCGTGGCCTGGGGGTCATTGGCCTGGCTCGCGCGCTTGAGGTCATCGAGCAAGGTACGCGGGCTGGGGCCGGTCTGGGCGGCGCGCAGGATTGCCGGGCGTGAGCGGGCGCGCCACCACAGGCCGAAGCCGAGCAGGGTGGTGCAGGCGAAGATCAGGCTGGTCAGTTGCCAGATCCACAGGCGGCCATCGTCCGGCGCAGTGATGACCGTGGGGGTGGCTGGGGTGTCGACCACCAGGCTCGGGTTGACCGCCACTTGCAGGGTGCGGGCCGGCAGGCTGGTGCGTTCCAGGTGGTCCTCGTGGGTGTTCCACCACACCACCTCCACCGCGGGCAACTCCAGGGCGCCGGCGCGATTGGGCACCAGGGCTTCGCGGTCTTCGCGGCTGCCGATCACCCCGCGTTCGCTGTTCTGGTTGCTCAGCACCGGCTGGTCGGGGTAGCGCCGCAGACCGGCGATTTCGGTGCTTGGCAGCGCGGGCAACTGGGCGCTGGCCAGGCCTTCGGCCTTGAGGGTGAGGATGCGGGTGAGAGAGTCGCCGACCTGTACGTTTGTCGGTTCCGGGTTCCAGCTTTCGCCCAGGCTCAGGCTGCGGGCCGGCAGCCAGGGGGCATCCGCTGGATAGAGCGCCGGCTTGGGCTTGACTGTCAGGGGGATCTCGGTGGAATTGACATGCAACAGCTTGCCAGGCCTCGGCGCCTGGGGCGCAGTGCCCTGGGCCGGGCGCGGTTCGACCATGGTCGCGCTGAACATTTGCGCGGGGATCAGCAGTTGTCCGCTGTGCTGCGGGTAGATCCCGTAGCGCATTTCGATCACGCCATGGCGCACGCCGTTGATGACTTTTTCATAGGTGCGTGAATCGCCCACTTGCTCGACCCGCGCGTCAGACAACTGCAAGGGGGCGAGGCTGCTGTCGTCATACAGCGCCACCGAATGGTAGATGCGCACGGTCAACAGGGCCTGGGCCTGCACATAGACGCTGTCCTGGTCGAGACTGGCTTCGATGAAGACCGGCGCCAGTTGGTTGTCGCTGTCCTGGCCCAGGGTTTCGTCCACTTGCAGGCTGAGCGCCTGGGTCTTGAACTCACCCAGTTGCAGCGACGGGATCACCACGGTGCCGGTGGTCTTGGGCTGCAAGGTGATGATCCAGCGAGTCGTCGCGTGGTTGGCTCCGTCGAGGGTGGTGAGTTGGTTGATCTGGCGGGTGCCGCGTACGTCGAACAGCGGGTCCAGGGGCGACAGGTCCGGCTTGCCGAACTGGGTGACGTCGTTGGACTCGATTGTCAGCTCCACTGTTTCCCCGGAATTGACGCGACTGCGGTCGAGACTGGCAGCCAGTTCGACCGCCTGGGCGTGGCCGGCCCACAGCGCGAGTACTAAGAGGAATGGGGTGCAGCGGCTCATCGAGTCTTGTCCTGATGTTGTTGCTGTTCGTACCAGAATTTGCGTCGCAACAACTCGCCGGGGTTGTCCGGGATCTGTCGCAGCCATTGTTCCAGGGCCTGGCGGTGCTCCTCGTCGAGGTTGGCTTCGGCCGGGCGCAAGGGGGGCGTGGTGGTCTGTTCGTCGCCCAGTTCGCTGCCGGGTACTTCGTTGTTGCCAGCAGGCGGCGGGGGGGCGGTGGGTTTCTCAGCCGTGCCCGCCTGGCCCGCGCCCTGGGGGGATTGCTCGCCGCTGCTGGTTTGCTGGCTGTTGTCGCCTGGTTGCGCAGTTTGGCCGGGTTGGGCGGATTCGTCATCCTCGTTTTTTTCAGGTGTTGGCGGTTCGGGTTCCGGTTCTTCCAGCAACAGGCTTTCGACAAGGGCTTTGTTTTTCAAGGCGGGCTGCAAGTCCGGCTGGGCTTCCAGCGCTTGCTCATAGGCGTCTATCGCGGCTTCCAGCTCCCCGGCGCGGGCCAGGGCGTTGCCGCGATTGTAGTGGGAATAGGCGTCATTGCCCTCGGCAAAGCGCCGGGCTGCCTCGGCGTAGTTGCCTGCCTCATACAGGGCGACACCTTGCCATTGCGGGTTTTCAAAGTGTTCGGCGGCCTCGGCCGGGCGCTTTTGCTTGAGCAGGTACTGGCCCTGTTGGTCGGGGCGCAGCCACAGATCCTGGAAGTCGAACGCATAGCTGGGCTGTGGTGCTGCCAATAGCAGCAACGGCAGGCAGAACAGCCAGCCCCGGCGCCCGGCGCAGGCGGCGAGCAACAGCAGCGGCAGCAGCAACCAGTAACCCTGGTCGGCCCAGGTGTCCAGTTGCAGGCGCTGGCCGTCGTCGCGCAGGTTTTGCGGGCCGTCCAGCAGACCCAGGTTGCGCAGGTCCTTGTCATCCAGGCGCGCCTGGCGATAGCGACCGCCCATTTCGCTGGCGAAGGCCTTGAGCGTCGGGCTGTCCAGGCGCGGGATCAGGATTGCGCCTTGTTCATCCTTGAGGAACTCACCGCTTTCCTGGGTGACAGGTGTGCCTTCGCGGCTGCCGATTCCGAGGATCGACAGGCTCGGCGCCTGGCCTTGCAGCAGCAGGCGAATGCCCTGGCGCTCCTGTTTGGACAGTGACGAGCCTATCAGCAACAAGCGACCCTGGCCGAGGCCGCCGTGCTTGAGCAGGTCCAGGGCTTTTTCCACTGCCAGGTCCGCACGATGGCCGGCCTCGGGCATGATCGAGGGGCGCAGGGCATCCAACAGGTTGCGGCTGGTAGCCAGGTCATCTGACAGCGGCACCAGCGTATGGGCACTCCCGGCATAGACGACGATGGCGGTCTGCGCATCGCTGCGCGCCTGCAGCAGGTCCACCAGCTTGCGCCGCGCCTGTTCCAGGCGGTTGGGCGGGCTGTCGGTGGCGAGCATCTCGGGGGTCAGTTCCAGCAGTACCACCAGCGGGTCGGCGGGTTTCTGGCTGATCTGTTCGACTCGCTGCCAGCCAGGGCCGAGCAGGGCCAGCGTCGCCAGCAGCCAGGCCAGGCCCAGCAGCAGCCATGGCGACTTGCTTTCCCGGCCATTACCGCCACTGAGCAGGGCGGCGTGGAAAGCCGGCGGCAGGATCATCTGCCAGCGCCCGGCGCGTTTCTGCCGATGCCACAGTTGCCACAGCAACCAGCAAAGTACAGGCAGCAGTAACAGCCACCAGGGGCGCATCCAGTGCGGCCATAAAGCGATCATCGCCGCCTCCGTAAACGCAGGCGGTTGAGGCGTTGGCGCCATTGCGGGTGCTGTTGCAGGAAATGGCCCTTGGTCGAGAGTTTATTGAGCAGACGCTGCAGGGCGTTGTCCGGCCAGCGCTCCTGGATCACCAGCAACAGGCTCAGAAACAGCGCCAGGGCCAGCGGCCCGCTATACAGCGCCTGGGCCGGACGGGCCTGGGTCGGCTGTTGCGCCACCGGTTCCAGCTGGTCGAGGGTTTCCTTGATCGCTTGCAGTTCTGCACCGTCGTGGGCGCGGAAGTACTGCCCGCCGGTGGCCTCGGCAATGGCCTTGAGTGCCGGTTCGTCGAGGTCCAGGCTCGGATTGAGGCCGAGCATGCCCAGGGTCCCGGTTTGTTCTGGGTTGGCGCCGATGCCGATGGGGTAGATCTTCACCCCTTCTTCGCCGGCCAGGCGGGCGGCCGTCAGCGGGTCGATTTCGCCGCCATTGTTGGCGCCGTCGGTGACCAGGATCAGCACCCGGCTTTGTGCCGGGCGTTGGCGCAGGCGCTTGAGGGCCAGGCCGATGGCGTCGCCAATCGCGGTGTTTTTGCCGGCAATGCCGATGCGCGCTTCATCCAGCCAGGTGCGCACGGTGCGCCGGTCGAAGGTCAGTGGTGCTTGCAGGTAGGCCTGGCTGCCGAACAGGATCAGGCCAACACGGTCACCTTCGCGGCTTTCGAGAAAGTCTCCAAGCAGGTGCTTGACCAGGCTCAGGCGGCTGACGTCTTCGTCCTGCCATTGCATATCAGGGAAGTCCATGGAGCCGGATACATCCACCGCCACCAGCAGGTCGCGGCCGCTGGCAGCGATTGGCAACGGCTCGCCGAGCCATTCCGGGCGGGCGGCGGCGGTCAGCAGCAACAGCCATAGCACTACGAAAGGTGCCTGTTGGCGCCAGCCTGGCAGGTTGATCCGCGCGCGCCGCCGGGCCAGGCCTTCGAGGTCGCCGAGGAAGCTGACTTTCAAGGCCGGCTCGCCGCTGTCGGCCACCGGCAGGATCAGGCGCATCAACCACGGCAAGGGCAACAAGGCAAAGACCCACGGCCAGGCGAACTCAAACATGTTTGCGAATCCAGGTGTCGACCGCTTGCGTCAGGCCGGCAATGGCCTTGTCGTCGAGTTTGCATTCGGGTTTGTAGGCGCCTTCCACCAGGACCATCCATCGCGTGAGGCCGGCCGCCGGGCAGCGGTTGTCGAGAAACGCCAGCCATTTGCGGCCATTGAGGGTGTGGCTCTGGCTGTAGGGGTAGTCGTTGCGGCACAGGCGCTTGAGCAGGCCATTGAGCTGTTGCAGCCAGGCGCCGGCCGGTGCGCCATCGTAGGGCTTGGGCATCAGCGCCAGTTCTGCGAGGGCGGCAATGCGCAATGGGTCCAGAGGCTGTTCGGCCCGGCCCACGGGGCGTTTGCCCGGCAGGAAACGACGCAGTGACCACACGCCCCAGCCCGCCAGGGGGATCAGCACCAGCAACAGCCACCAGCCCGGCGCCGGTGGCCAGAAACCAATGGCCGGCGGGGCGATCAGCGGTTGCAGTGGGTCCAGGCGGCTCATGGCTTTTTCACCGGGCGTTGCGGGTTGAGGTATTCGCGCAGTTGCTCGACCATTTCGCTCTGGGTGCTCAAGGGCATCAGCAAGACCCGTAGCTTCTGCGCGAGCAACTCCCAACGGGCGATGCGTGCTTCGGCCTGGGCCTTGTAGGCCTGGCGCAGTTCGAAGTTCAAGGTGTCGATTTCCAACTGCGCGCCGCGCTCGGCGAAACGCAGCAGCCCGGCGGCGGGCAGGGCATGGTCCAGCGGGTCGGACACCGGCAGCAGCAGCAAGTCGCAATGGCGCGATAACAGGCTCAGCTGTTGCTCGGCACCTTCGGTCAGGGCGCGTTCATCGCAGATCACAATCACCAGGCTGCCGGGGCGCAGTACTTCGCGGCCACGGCGCAGGGCCATGCCCAGGGCATCGGCCTCGGGACGGCTCTCGGTGTTGAGGCTCTGGTTGACCCGCACCAGGCGGTTGAGCAGTTGCAGCAGGCTTTGTTTGCTGCGTCGCGGCTTGATTTCATAGTGTTCGTTGTCACCGAACACCAGGCCGCCGACTCGGTCGTTGTGGCCCAGCGCGGCCCAGCCGATCAGGCTCGCGGCCTGGGCGGCGAGAACCGACTTGAACATCAGCCCGGAGCCGAAAAACAGCCGGCAACTTTGCTCCACCATGATAAAGATCGGGCGTTCGCGTTCTTCATGGAACAGCTTGGTGTGGGGCTCCTGGGTGCGCGCGGTGACGCGCCAGTCGATGGTGCGTACGTCGTCGCCGGCCTGGTACACCCGCACCTGGTCGAAGTCGACGCCGCGCCCGCGCAATTTGGAGTGATGCAGGCCGATCAACGGGCTGCGTTGGCTCGGCGTGGAAAACAGTTGCACCTCTCGCACGCGATGACGCATCTCGATCAATTCGCTGAGGGTGACACGGATCCCGTCGCCGGCATTCATGGGGATCAAGCGACGGCTACGACGTCGAGAATACGCTGCACCACGCGGTCCTGGTCGATACCGGCCGCTTCGGCCTCGAACGACAGAATGATCCGATGGCGCAGTACATCGAACAGCACCGCCTGGATATCTTCCGGGCTGACAAAGTCGCGACCGGCCAGCCAGGCGTGGGCCCGGGCGCAGCGGTCGAGGGCGATCGAGCCCCGGGGGCTGGCGCCGTAGGCAATCCACTCGGCCATTTCCGGGTCGAACTTGGCCGGGGTACGGGTGGCCATGACCAGTTGCACCAGGTATTCCTCCACCGCATCGGCCATGTACAGGCCGAGGATTTCCTTGCGTGCAGCGAAAATCGCCTGCTGGCTGACCCGCCGCTCGGGCTTGGTCTCGCCATTCAGGGCTTCGCCACGGGCCTGTTGCAGGATGCGCCGCTCCACGGCGGCGTCAGGGAAGCCGATCTTGACGTGCATCAGGAAGCGGTCGAGCTGGGCTTCGGGCAGGGGGTAGGTGCCTTCCTGCTCGATGGGGTTTTGCGTGGCCATCACCAAAAACAGCGGCGACAGCTCATAAGTACTGCGCCCGACACTGACCTGGCGCTCGGCCATGGCCTCCAGCAAGGCCGACTGCACCTTGGCCGGGGCACGGTTGATTTCGTCCGCCAGCACCAGGTTGTGGAAGATCGGCCCTTGCTGGAACACGAAGCTGCCGGTTTCCGGGCGATAGATCTCGGTGCCGGTGATATCGGCGGGCAACAGGTCGGGGGTGAACTGGATGCGATGGAACTGTGCTTCGATCCCTTCGGCAAGCTCCTTGATGGCCTTGGTCTTGGCCAGGCCGGGAGCGCCTTCTACCAGCATGTGGCCGTCGGCGAGCAGGGCAATGAGCAGGCGCTCGATGAGTTTTTCCTGGCCGAGAATCTGCGTAGAAAGAAAGGTTCGCAGCGCGAGCAGCGCTTCACGATGTTCCATCGATGACGGTTCCTGGAAAGATGAGCCTGGGGAGTGTGAAAAATGCCAGGGCCTGGGGCGCTTACTTTAATGCATTGGAGGGGCTGGCGACTAACGAACCGGGGGGTATTTTTTGGGGTTTGTGGGAAAGGTCTGGGGTTTTTGGCGTCGCTGAGGGCCTCATCGCGGGCAAGACCGCTCCTACACCAATCCAAATGTGGGAGCGGGCTTACCCGCGATGGCGATTTTTCAGCCGCCAATCAAGGCGTGCGGATGTAGGTGCCGGTGCCCTTGAGAATGTTCTGCAGGGTTTGCTCCACCTCGGCCATGTCCGAATCAGGCGTGCTGTGTGTGATTTGCAGGTGATCGCTGCCGCCCAATGCGTCCTTGTCCGCCGCACCAATCTCCACCAGCAAGGTGGTTGCACCGAGGGTGATCTTCAGGCCGTCCAGGGTCGAAGGCTCGTAATCCCAGGTGAGCTCCACCTCGTCCTCATCCGGATAACGGGACAGCATGAACATCTCGCCATGGGCGCCGTGGCAGCAGAGCATGGCCATGTTGTCTTCTTCGTCGTCGCAGGGGGTGGCGAGCAGGTGGAGGGTGGTCAGTTGCATGTAAAATCCTGTCTGGAAAGGCGGCTTCAGGCCGGCAGGCTTTAATTCTGCCACTACCTCGAACTTTGTGTCGGCTTTTGTATCAAGCGGGCATCAGGGTTTGAGGGCCCAAGCACTGATTGTGCTGCCTATCGGTTTTAAGGCATTCCCCAAACCACTGGTAAAGATTGGTGTAAGGGTTTTCGAGGCACCTTCGCTGATGAGCTTGTCTGCCTCTGGGCGCTTGTTGATATAGCTGTCTATGCCAACGCCGAACTCGGCTGCACCCAGTGAGACGCTTGCCACAGTCAGTGCAATCCCCAGCGGTGGGTAAGCGATGCCTAGCGGGGCTAGAAGGAGCAGCCCATATTTTGCCCAGTCGAGGTACTTGAACACCGTCTTTGCCGTGACGTCGCGATTGAGTACGAATTGAAAACGAGTGGCGCTTTTCAGGTCCTCCTCGGTGCGTTGCTGGAGTTCCTCGAACGGGTTCCCTTGGACAACCTGGCCGCCGAATAGGCCGCCCTCGTCAAAGTAGCCGAGCTTTTCTTGCGTGGAGACAGGAAGGTCACTGTTAAGCACATCGCGGGTATTGTCTATGAGTGCATCGATGCCTTTGGACAGGAATTCATTGGGGCGGTCCTGAGGACGGAAGTAAAGTTTGAAATTTTCGGCTTGTTCCGGATCTTTCAATTGCTCGGCCAGCCACTTATTCATTTCTTTCTTGGAATCGAAGCCTTTCAACATGGATGCCTGGCCAGGTAGATACAACAAGATCCTTCCTGTGGACTTATCCTGTGTGTAAAAAGCGCGCATGTTAAAACCTTTGAACGTGAGGAATTTGGTTTCCAGATTTGGATCAGCCTTGTAGGGCTGTATCAGGTCATTGTGATTGAGGGACAGGTAATTTTTGTCGGCCGGTATGCCTGCGACGCCCATGGCAGTCTGTCGATCATTTTCGGTAAGGGACCTGTCCTGGTGTTGTGTGTGCGATGCCTTCAAAAAGGCGCCTCTGGACGCTTCGGTATAGGCATGTCGGGAATTGCTGGTCCAGTAACTGTTCAGATACTGGTCATAGGGGGACTTGTAGCTGTTGTCCCAGACCATCTGTTTGAAGTCAGTTGCTGAGATGTCGATTCTATTGCTTGCATCATAGACATTCGCAGACGCCTGCTGCGGTTCAGTGTAAATGCCTTGAAAGTGGCTGCTGAACCCGGTCTCATTTGGGCGGGGGAACATACCAAAGGCATCAGGCTTTTCTGTATGCCTTGAACTTTTTCTTATTTCAAAGGGGCCGTCTTCTTTTGAGCGTTTCGCCCCGTGGAAATCAGGTTCGTCCTGCTGGTTGAGCCTTGCCGCCTGGGTCAGTGATATTTTTTGAACAATGACTCCACTATAAGGTGGGGTGTTAGTACGGTGATCATACTGAATACTCACTAAGTAAGTTTTATCGGGGTCAATATCTTTACCAAACTTTTCCTTGATCTGGCGCCTAACCTCAAGCGAAGTGACTTCGTCCGGTGTCTTGGGGTACGTATAGTCGGTGATGAGTTGTTCCACTGCCTTATTAGCGGATACTGGCGCTTTGAAATAGGCCGCCGAAAGGTCCTGCCTGGGGGCAATGGCTGCCTTGTCCGGGCTTGATTGCGTAGCGGGCCGTACGGAAGGGACCTGGTTCCCACCGGATGGGGTGCTAATGGCGGGTGAATGTATGTTCAATTGAGCCTCGTTGAGTGGTAGTAGGGCCTTTGCTGAAGGAAATACCTGCTCAAACTAAGTGACTGAATTTTGAAGTGCGGTTCCTGTATGGAGCTAGGAATTAGATTGTACGAATGTATGAGATTTTACCTGTCAGCTAACGGGTCATTCATGCATGACCCGCCTCGCTTTTAATCGGCAGTCAACACTTGAGTGGCGGGGGCGGTTGCTCTTGGTGCAACCGTGCATTGCCGGGTGTTGACCGAATATGTCGCAGTGCAGCAAGCAGCCTGCTTGCTGCACTCGTTAAGCTGCGTAACGGATGTGCCTTCTGCGTGACCCTGACCTGCCCGTCGTGCCGTCGTCCGCAGGTGGCACATCCAGTGGACGTCGAATGTGACCTCATTGACTTGTCCAGCTTCACCCACCTGTCACCCTGATTCGTTTATGGTGTTTATCATCATTGCCTGCGAACAGAAATGACGGTCTCCCCGCAAGGGGATAACACGCGACGCTTCCATCAATAACAAGCCCAAGCGGAGTACCACAGATGGCGTTCTTCACCGCAGCCAGCAAAGCCGACTTCCAGCATCAACTGCAAGCGGCACTGGCGCAGCACATCAGTGAACAGGCACTGCCACAAGTGGCGCTGTTCGCTGAGCAATTCTTCGGCATCATTTCCCTGGACGAACTGACCCAGCGTCGCATGTCCGACCTGGCCGGTTGTACCCTGTCTGCCTGGCGCCTGCTTGAGCGCTTTGACCACACCCAACCGCAAGTGCGGGTCTACAACCCCGACTACGAACGCCACGGCTGGCAATCGACCCACACGGCGGTCGAAGTGCTGCACCACGACCTGCCGTTCCTCGTGGATTCGGTGCGTACCGAGCTGAACCGTCGCGGCTACAGCATCCATACCCTGCAAACCACCGTACTCAGCGTGCGTCGTGGCAAGAAGGGCGAGTTGCTGGAAATCCTGCCAAAGGGCACCCAGGGCGATGACGTTCAGCAAGAATCGCTGATGTACCTGGAAATCGACCGTTGCGCCAATGCCGCCGAACTCAACGTCCTGAGCAAGGAACTTGAGCAAGTGCTGGGCGAAGTGCGCGTGGCCGTGGCTGATTTCGAGCCGATGAAGGCCAAGGTCCAGGAGCTGCTGGCCGGGATCGACAACAGCCAGTTCGCCATCGAAGGCGAAGAAAAGGCCGAGATCAAGAGCTTCCTCGAATGGCTGGTGGGTAACCACTTCACCTTCCTGGGCTATGAAGAGTTTGTGGTGCGCGACGAGCAGGACGGCGGTCATCTGGAATATGACGCCAATTCCTTCCTCGGCCTGACCAAGCTGCTGCGCGCCGGCCTCACCGCTGAAGACCTGCGCATCGAAGACTACGCCGTGGCCTACCTGCGCGAGCCGACTGTATTGTCGTTCGCCAAGGCCGCGCACCCAAGCCGTGTGCACCGCCCGGCTTACCCCGACTACGTGTCGATCCGCCAGATCGATGCTGACGGCAAGGTCATCAAGGAATGCCGCTTCATGGGCCTCTACACCTCTTCGGTGTACGGCGAAAGCGTGCGAGTGATTCCTTATATCCGGCGCAAGGTCGCGGAAATCGAGCGCCGCTCGGGCTTCCAGGCCAAGGCGCACCTGGGCAAGGAACTGGCCCAGGTGGTTGAAGTACTGCCCCGCGACGACCTGTTCCAGACCCCGGTGGATGAGCTGTTCAGCACCGTGATGTCCATCGTGCAGATCCAGGAACGCAACAAGATCCGCGTGTTCCTGCGCAAAGACCCGTACGGTCGCTTCTGCTACTGCCTGGCCTACGTGCCGCGTGATATCTACTCCACCGAAGTGCGCCAGAAGATCCAGCAAGTGCTGATGGATCGCCTGAAGGCCTCGGATTGCGAGTTCTGGACATTCTTCTCCGAGTCCGTGCTGGCCCGTGTGCAGCTGATTCTGCGGGTTGACCCGAAGAACCGCCTGGATATCGACCCGCTGCTGCTGGAAAAAGAAGTGGTGCAGGCCTGCCGCAGCTGGCAGGACGACTACGCCAGCCTGGTGGTCGAGAGCTTCGGCGAAGCCCACGGCACCAACGTGCTGGCGGACTTCCCGAAAGGCTTCCCCGCAGGCTACCGGGAGCGCTTCGCCGCACACTCGGCCGTGGTCGACATGCAGCACCTGTTGAACCTGACCGAAGCCAAGCCGCTGGTGATGAGTTTCTATCAGCCGCTGGGCCATGTGACCGGCCAGCAGGAGTTGCACTGCAAGCTGTACCACGCCGACACCCCGCTGGCGTTGTCCGACGTGCTGCCGATCCTGGAAAACCTCGGCCTGCGCGTGCTGGGTGAGTTCCCGTACCGCCTGCGCCACGCCAATGGCCGCGAGTTCTGGATCCACGACTTTGCGTTCACCGCCGCCGAAGGCCTGAACCTCGATATCCAGCAGCTCAACGACACCCTGCAGGACGCGTTCGTACACATCGTCAATGGCGATGCCGAGAACGATGCGTTCAACCGCCTGGTGCTGACCGCAGGTTTGCCATGGCGTGACGTGGCGCTGCTGCGTGCCTATGCCCGTTACCTGAAGCAGATCCGCCTGGGCTTTGACCTGGGCTATATCGCCAGCACCCTGAACAACCACACCGACATCGCCCGCGAGTTGACCCGGTTGTTCAAGACCCGCTTCTACCTGGCGCGCAAACTGACCAGCGACGACCTGGAAGACAAGCAGCAACGCCTGGAACAAGCGATCCTCACTGCCCTGGACGATGTGCAGGTGCTCAACGAAGACCGCATCCTGCGGCGCTACCTGGACCTGATCAAGGCCACGTTGCGCACCAACTTCTACCAGGCGGATGCCAACGGTCAGAACAAGTCGTACTTCAGCTTCAAGTTCAACCCGCACGCCATTCCTGAATTGCCCAAGCCAGTGCCGAAGTTTGAAATCTTCGTCTACTCGCCACGCGTCGAAGGCGTACACCTGCGTTTTGGCAACGTCGCTCGCGGCGGCCTGCGTTGGTCCGACCGCGAAGAAGACTTCCGTACCGAAGTGCTCGGCCTGGTAAAAGCCCAGCAAGTGAAGAACTCGGTGATCGTGCCGGTGGGCGCCAAGGGCGGCTTCCTGCCGCGTCGCCTGCCACTGGGCGGCAGCCGGGACGAGATCGCAGCCGAGGGCATCGCCTGCTACCGCATCTTCATTTCCGGCCTGTTGGACATTACCGACAACCTGAAAGACGGCGCCTTGGTGCCACCGTTGAACGTGGTGCGCCACGACAACGATGACCCGTATCTGGTCGTGGCGGCCGACAAAGGCACCGCGACCTTCTCCGATATCGCCAACGGCATCGCCATCGATTACGGCTTCTGGCTGGGCGATGCGTTTGCTTCCGGTGGTTCGGCCGGTTACGACCACAAGAAGATGGGCATCACCGCTAAAGGCGCGTGGGTCGGTGTGCAGCGTCACTTCCGCGAGCGCGGCATCAACGTGCAGGAAGACAGCATCACCGTGGTCGGCGTCGGCGATATGGCCGGTGACGTGTTCGGTAACGGCTTGCTCATGTCTGACAAGCTGCAACTGGTCGCGGCCTTCAACCACCTGCATATCTTTGTCGATCCGAACCCGAACCCGGCGACCAGCTTCGTCGAGCGCCAGCGCATGTTCGAGCTGCCGCGTTCGGCCTGGAGCGACTACGACACCAGCATCATGTCCGAAGGCGGCGGGATCTTCTCGCGCAGTGCCAAAAGCATCGCCATCTCGCCACAGATGAAAGAACGCTTCGACATCCAGGCCGACAAGCTGACCCCGACCGAACTGCTGAACGCCTTGCTCAAGGCACCGGTGGATCTGTTGTGGAACGGTGGTATCGGTACTTACGTCAAGGCCAGCACTGAAAGCCATGCAGACGTGGGCGACAAGGCCAACGACGCACTGCGGGTCAACGGCAACGAACTGCGCTGCAAGGTGGTGGGCGAGGGCGGTAACCTCGGCATGACCCAACTGGGTCGTGTGGAATTCGGCCTCAATGGCGGCGGTTCCAACACCGACTTCATCGATAACGCCGGTGGCGTGGACTGCTCCGACCACGAAGTGAACATCAAGATCCTGCTCAACGAAGTGGTGCAGGCCGGCGACATGACCGACAAGCAACGCAACCAGTTGCTGGCGAGCATGACCGACGAAGTCGGCAACCTGGTGTTGGGCAACAACTACAAGCAGACCCAGGCCCTGTCCCTGGCCGCGCGCAAAGCCTACGAGCGTGCTGCCGAGTACAAGCGCCTGATGAGCGACCTGGAAGGCCGTGGCAAACTGGACCGCGCCATCGAGTACCTGCCGACCGAGGAGCAGCTCACCGAGCGCGCTGCCACCGGCAAGGGCTTGACCCGTCCGGAGCTGTCGGTGTTGATCTCGTACAGCAAGATCGACCTCAAGGAAGCCCTGCTCAAGTCCCTGGTACCGGATGACGACTACCTGACCCGTGATATGGAGACCGCGTTCCCGCCGAGCCTGGTGGCCAAGTTCTCCGAGGCCATGCGTCGTCACCGCCTCAAGCGCGAGATTGTCAGCACCCAGATCGCCAACGACCTGGTCAACCACATGGGCATCACTTTCGTGCAACGACTCAAAGAGTCGACCGGCATGAGCCCGGCGAACGTGGCCGGCGCCTATGTGATCGTGCGTGACATCTTTCACCTCCCACATTGGTTCCGTCAGATCGAAGCCCTGGACCACCAGGTCTCCGCTGAAGTGCAACTGGCGCTGATGGATGAGCTGATGCGCCTGGGTCGCCGTGCCACGCGTTGGTTCCTGCGCAGCCGTCGTAATGAGCAGGACGCAGCGCGAGATGTGGCGCACTTCGGTCCGCATCTGGCGGCGTTGGGCCTCAAGCTCGACGAGTTGCTGGAAGGGCCGACCCGCGAAGGCTGGCAGAACCGTTATCAGAAGTACGTCGAGGCTGGCGTACCGGAGTTGCTGGCGCGCATGGTTGCTGGCACGACCCACCTGTACACCCTGTTGCCGATCATCGAAGCGGCCGACGTCACCGGCCAGAGCGCCGCGGATGTGGCCAAGGCTTACTTCGCTGTGGGCAGCGCCCTGGACTTGCCGTGGTACCTGCAGCAGATCAGCGATCTGCCGGTAGGCAACAACTGGCAGGCCCAGGCCCGCGAAGCCTTCCGCGATGATGTGGATTGGCAGCAACGGGCGATCACGATCAAGGTGCTGCAGATGGCCGATGCGCCAGAAGACATGGAGACCCGCGTGGCTCTGTGGCTTGAGCAGAA
This sequence comes from Pseudomonas sp. 25 R 14, assembly GCF_900004755.1. Lineage (NCBI taxonomy): Bacteria > Pseudomonadati > Pseudomonadota > Gammaproteobacteria > Pseudomonadales > Pseudomonadaceae > Pseudomonas > Pseudomonas sp. 25 R 14. The sequence goes on from NZ_CVTS01000050.1 coordinate 63,918, forward strand.
CCTGGGCATGGTCGAGCGCTGGCGCGCAATGATGGTGGAAATTCGTGCTGCAGTCGGTACGGATTACGCCATGTATGCAGTTGCTAACCGTGAGTTGCTGGACCTGGCGTTGAGTGGTCAATCGGTGCTGTAACCGTCTCGCTCAAGCGCTGAAAAAAAAAGCCCCGTATCGTACGATACGGGGCTTTTTCATGGTTTGCGCAAAGGCTGGGCGTCAGTAGGCTCTGCCCAGAATGACCATGGGGTTGAGGGTTTTGAACACGACCGGCAGGGTGTCCTGGAGCTCGTTGAGAATGGTCTGTGCCGTGTGGCTGTCTTGTGGGGACAACTGGTGCCGCAGTGCCCAGGCGTCTTGCTCGACGGTCTGTAGAAGCAGTGCACCGTCTGTTTTCATCAGTACGAACTGCAGCATTGCATAGGCCTTGGGCAGGTTTCTCTCAAGCCCATAAGTGTGTGGTGCCCTGGTCCTGTCCTGCGACAGACCGGCCAGTGCATAGCCATATTCCAGGATTCCGTCCAACTGCCCCATCAGTGCCAGTTGAGTAATCCGTGTTTGTTTTTCCTCGACACTGACCGTTTTATCCGACGTAAAAGCCCGGGTGTAGACCGCTTCTGGATATCCGCTGTCGGCAGACTTTTGATGCAGCTCTGCAATCAGTGCTGCACGTTCTACCGTGTTGGTAATCAGCTCTGGTCGTTCGCGGTAAGCCTCGGCAAGTGTGTACTGAGCTTCGGGGTTGCCCGTTGCTGTGGCCTTGACCAGCCACTCGGCATCCTGGGTCAGTGTATACAGGTACAGCATGGCGCGAGCACTGCCGTCGGCTGCAGCACTTGTTGCCAAGTCCTTGGCCTTTGCCAGCGAGTCGCGGTCGCCCAGTCGCATCAGTGCCGGAATGTGATCCTGGGCTGCAGCCAGTCTCAGCCATTTTTTGGTGTTCTCACTCGCAGAGCGAAATCCTCCGTCCAGGCGTGTTTCACAGGTCGCCATGGCGTATTGCGACTCTGCGTCTCCAGCGGCGGCGGCAATGGTCAGGTGGTACCTGGCTTTTTCATAGTTCTCCAGTTTGAACAGTGCAAGTCCGGTTTTTTTGGCCGCCTCATTCAATTGGCCCAAGGAAAGGCCCAGGACTGCTGGAGTTGTTTCGGCCTGGGTGTTCAGCTGTGTGAGCAGAGTGAACAGCGACGACAGCGCGGGTGAATCAATAGACATATTCGATACCTGTAATAAAGCACTCAAGTTGTGCGAGATACAGGCTATGGAGAATTTGCTGGTAGGAGTGGCTAGATAGTTACTGCAAGGGTCTGCGGGCGATTAGCCTCGATCGGGCTGGCCCAAACGGTGCTGGAGATGTTCCAGGTGTTGGGTCATCCGTGCAGCGGCGATTGTCGCATCAGCGCTCCCTAGTGCTTCAACAATGGCCATCTGTGCCTGGCCTGCACTATCGCTGTAGGCCTGTGCGTCGTGTCGGGCAACGAACAACGATGTCAGCGGCACCAGGCTATTGAGGAAATGTGCCAACGGTCGATTTCCTGCAATTGTTGCCAGATGCAGGTGAAACTCCCCCGACAGTCGAATCGCCGACCCATACTGGCGCCGCTCGGTGCATTCGTCCTGCTGTGCGATCAGCTCGCGCAATTGGGATATCTGAGCGGGTTTTGCCTGGGCGCAAGCCAGGTGGACCACCGTCACCTCCATTAACCGCCGTGCTTGCAGGACTTGCTGCATGTGGTGGGTATCCGGTGCCGCCACTTGGGCGCGCAAATTGGGGCGAAGGATGATTACTTGCTGATCGGCCAGGCGTGCCAGGACTCGACGAATTGCGCTGCGGCTGACGCCAAAACTGTGTGCCAGGCTTTCTTCGGTAAAGCGACTGGTCGGCACGATGCGTTGCTCCAGAATGGCATCGAACAGTTGTGGGTAGATGTCCTGCGCCGAGCGCTTTTTACCGGCCACCAGGCACATGCTGGGCGGGGCGGTGACAGCGATGTTGCGTAGCAGGGCGTGAGCGTTCATGGCCAGTCTCCGGAGTCAGTTGCCGAGATGATCGTCAGGAATGTTCAGGGCAACGCCCATGCGCTGGCCTTCGTTGAGGATATGGCGGCGCATTTCGGCACTGGCCAGGGCACTGTTTTTATTGCGGATGGCGCGCACGACCGCATCGTTTTCCTGCAGGCGTTCGGCCAGGTGCTCGGGGGAGTTGCGCAGCACCTGGGCGCTTTGCTTGAGGGCGTTGCTGGTCTGCTGCACCACATTCTGGAAGATCGGGTTGGAGGTCAGGGCGAACAGTTCTTCGTGGAACGCGATGTAGGCGTTCATTCCCGCCTCGCTGTCGTTGGCGTCGAGGGCTTCGCGCATGTCCATCAGGGTCAGGCGCAGTTGGCCGATTTCCTTGCTGGTGATGGACTGGGCCACCAAGCCGACGATAAACGGCTCCAGGGTGTAGCGCAGTTGCAGGATGTCGGCGAGGCTGGCGTCGGCCACAGCGTCATGGGACTGGGGGTCGTTGACGCTGGTTTCCAGCACGACCACGCCTTTGCCGGGCATCGAACGTACCAGGCCGAGGGTTTCCAGCACGATCACTGCTTCACGCAGGCTGGGGCGGCTGATGCCCATTTGTTCGGCCAGTTCGCGCTGGCCGGGCAGCATTTCGCCACGCCGCCATTGGCCTCGGGCCAGGGCGGCGCGCAGTTTTTCTACGACTGAATTGACGACGGTTGAGGTGCTGATCACGTCGTGGGCTCCTTGAATTTAAATAACCCTTCAACTGTAGGCGCGAGCTTGCTCGCGAAGGTCGTCAACGATAACGCGGGCAGGCTGTGTGCGCGCGGTGCCTTGAAGTTTTTCGCGAGCAAGCTCGCTCCTACAGTGTATGGGGAAGGTTCAGAACTCCTGATGGGCCGGCAACACCGGCCTCTTGGCCTGGAACGCATACCCTTGTTGCCCATCGAGCACCTTGTTGGCCCGTTGGATATCAATGTCTTTTTCCCAGCGTGCAATAGCCACGGTGGCCACGCAGTTGCCGATCAGGTTGGTCAGCGCCCGGCCAATCCCCATGAACCAGTCCACCGCCAGCACCAGCACCAGGCCTACCACCGGGATCGCGGGAATGGCGGTCAGGGTCGCGGCCAGAATCACCAGGGCCGAGCCCGGGATGCCGTGGGCGCCCTTGGAGGTGATCAGCGATACCAGCAAGATTGTCAGCAGGTCGGTCATCGACAGCGGTGTACCGGTGGCGTTGGCAATAAACACAATGGCCAGGGTCAGGTAGATCGAGAAACCGTCGAGGTTGAACGAGTAACCGGTTGGGATCACCAGGCCGACCGTGGAGCTGCCAATGCCCAAATGCTCCAGTTTACGCATGATCTGTGGCAGCACCGCGTCGGAGGAGGCGGTGCCCATCACGATCAGCAGTTCTTCGCGCAGGTACTTGAGCAGTGGCAGCATGCGCAGGCCCGAGAAGCGCATCACGGCGCCGAGGATTATGGCGACGAACGCCATGCACGTCAGGTAGAACAAACCCACCAGGCTGCCCAGGTGTTGCAGCGAGTCCAGGCCGTAAGTGCTGGTGGTAAAGGCGATGGCGCCGAATACACCAATCGGCGCCAGGCGCACGATCATGCCCATGATGCGGAAGATCACATGGCTCAATTCGTTGATCAGACGTGAAATGCCCGAGGCCGCTTCACCCACCAGGTTCAGGGCGCTGCCAAATAGCACCGAGAACAACAGCACCTGCAATACGTTGTTGTCAGCAAAGGCCCCGATCACCGAGTTGGGGATCAGGTCCATCAGGAACTGGCTGGTGCCCTTGATGTGCTGGCCGCGATCCGCCAGTTCATTGAGACCTGCTGAAGACAGCTGTTCCAGGTGGATGTTGGCGCCACTGCCGATCCCGGTGCTGAAGGCCAGGATCAAGCCCAGCACCAGCGCGATGGTGGTCAGCACCTCAAAGTAGATCACCGACTTGAGGCCAATGCGCCCGACCTTTTTCAGGTCGCCGGCACCGGAAATACCGCTGACCACCACGCAGAAGACGATCAGGCCAATCAGCATCTTGATCAGCTTGATAAAGCCGTCACCCAGGGGTTTGAGTTGTGCGGAAAATTCGGGAAGGGCCAAGCCGCAAGCGATGCCGAGCATCAGGCCTATGACGACTTGCAGGAAAATCGAACGCGAGCACCATCTGAGCATGGGAAGGATCTCTATTCGGTGCCCTGGTGGGTCCAGGGCTTAATTGTTGTGGTCTGACCGGTAAGTCCAGTGCGTGGCCAGTCTACGCTGGGTTTTTTGCAAACTACAAGGGGGGAGTGGGGTGTTTAGAGTCTCCGGTCTGACCAGTTGCTCGGTAAGCGTGATGCTTGAGCGGTTGGTCGCCTGGAATTTTTTTCGCTTATCATCTCTCGCTTGGCCGTTGAGGTGATAAATGGATAAGCCCGGACTGACGACGGATGAAACGGGACTGACCCGTTGTACATGGCGCATGGCCGCCGCCCAATACCCTGATTATCACGATCACGAGTGGGGCGTGCCGGTTGCCGATGACATTGCGTTGTACGAGAAGATCTGCCTGGAAGGCTTCCAGGCCGGTATGGCGTGGATCACCATCCTGCGTAAGCGCGAGCACTTTCGCCGGGCGTTCGAGGGCTTTGATTTTCGTCGCGTGGCGCTGTACACCGAGCGGGATGTTGAGCGCTTGATGGCTGATCCTGGCATCGTGCGCAATCGGGCGAAAATTGTCTCGACCATCAATAACGCGCGCAGGGCCTGTGAGCTGGTGGATGAAAGCGGGTCGCTGGCCGCCTGGCTATGGGCGTTCGAGCCGGGCACCGAGGAGCGTCCGGCGTTGGTGGACCTGGCTTATTGGACGGGCAATCCGACGTCGCCGGCGTCGGTGCGTTTGTCCAAGGCCTTGAAAAAGCGTGGCTGGACATTCGTGGGACCGACGACGATGTATGCGTTCATGCAGGCGATGGGCATGGTCAATGACCACTTGGAGGGCTGCGCCTGTCGGCAGCCGATCGAAGATCTGCGGCGCCAGTTCAGGCGCCCTGAACTTTAGTTCTGCGCTGGCAGGGGCGTCAGTACCTCAGCCTTATCATCCAGAACCATCACCACCAGCAACTTGGCCGGCTGGGTCTGGCTGGCATTACTGGATTCGAAGTGGCGCGAGCCGGCCGGTTCGTAGAACGACTGCCCGACCTTGTAGGTAATGGCTTTCTCATCGTTGACCCGCGAGGTGATTTCACCTTCGAGCACGTAGGCCACGGCGGTGCCGGTGTGGCTGTGAGGGACGGTGGCCTGGCCCGGCGCATAGTCCACGGTCAGCATGATGGTTTTCTTGCCTGGCACGTTGCTCAGGGCGTGCTCTTGCAGCACCTTGATCGATTCCTGGTTGTAGACCGGTTCGTGGGCGAAGACGTTTAACGAAGCCAATAGAAGGGTGGTGCCGAGCAGGGTTTTCATGGTGAGGTTTCCAGTAATTCCAGACCCCTTAACCCTACGCCCGGCAGCGTGGCGTACCTATAGCCAATCGGCCGGAAAAACCCTCAGCCAATCTGCTGCAAGATCGTGCGGACCTTGTCCAGCGAAGGGTCGATATCCAGGGTCTCGATGGCGCCAAAACCAATGATCAGGCCACTGCGCACCGGTGTCTGATGAAAAAATACATCCAGCGGATACAGCCCGACTTCGACCTGGCGCGCCAGCTCGATCAGCAGCGCAATGTTGACGGGTACCTTGCACAGCGCCGCCAAATGGAAGCCTGCCACGCTGGGCACGACGTCGAACCAGGGTGACAAGTCGCCGGCCAGGCGGCTGAGGATGCGCTCGCGGCGAGAAGCGTACACGGTGTGACAGCGCCGGATGTGCTTGAGTAAATAGCCTTCGTTGATGAACTTGGCCAGTGCCCATTGCGCCAGTGTCGAGGTGTGCTGGTCTGTCAGTTGCTTGGCCTTGAGGACGGCGCCGTGGATCACCGGCGGCAGTACGGCATAGCCCAGGCGCAGTTCCGGCAGCAGGCTTTTGGAGAAGGTCCCGACATAGGCGACCATGCCCCACTGGTCCATGCTTTGCAGGGAGTGGGTGGGGCGGCCTTCGTAGCGAAAGTCACTGTCATAGTCGTCCTCGATCACAATGGCACCCAGCTCCAGGGCTCGGGCCAGAAGGGCTTCACGCCGTGGCAGGCTCATTGGCATGCCGAGGGGGAACTGGTGCGATGGCGTGACGTAGATCAGCCGCGTGCCGTCGGGAATCAACGCCACTTCAATTCCTTGTTCGTCCACCGGCACGCAGGCAACCGATGCGCCCATGGCTTCGAACAGTAGGCGCGCCGGGGTGTAGCCGGGGTCTTCCATGGCGACGATAGTTCCCGGCTCCAGCACCACGCGGGCGATCAGGTCCAGCGCCTGTTGGGCGCCGTTGCACACCACAATGTCGTCGTCCCGGCAGTTCACACCTCGGGAAAAGGCAACGTGCCCGGCAATCGCACTGCGCAAGGCGGGCAGGCCTTCGGGCTGGCTGTAGAAGCCACTGTTCTGGGCGGCGCGGCGCAATGCGTCCTGGGTGCAGCGTCGCCACTCGTCCTGGGGGAACAGGCTGCGGGTGGTGGCCCCGCCGATGAATTCGTAGCGCAGGGTGCTATCGCGGGTTGGATGGCGCATGGGGGAGGGCAGTGCCTGCCACTTGGCGAGGTTGGCGGCACAGGCCAGGTCCGTGGCACTTTGCAGCTGTTTGGCACGCAACGCGTGGGCGTTGACGAAGGTCCCGCGCCCGGTCTTGCCGATCAGCAAACCTTCGTAGGTCAGCGTGGTGTAGGTGTCGGACACGGTCTTGCGCGACACCCCCAGTTGCTCGGCCAGCAAGCGGCTGGGGGGCAATTGCGCGCCGGCTGCCAGGCGACCCGACTCAATGGCCCCGCGCAATTGTTGGTAAAGCTGTTCGGCCAGATCCTTGCGGCCGTTGATGACAACGTGCAGTTCCATGTTTGATCCCGAAGCGGTCGATCCTGCCAAGGTTACTCGCAAGTGCTGCGTGCCGGTATCGTCAAGATGGCCTCCCGCTAAACCTGCAGATTGGCTATTGGGCTTGTGGCAGGGTGCCGTTAGGCTGGACGGTCACCGCATTCGCCACCCGAGATTGCCCAATGGAACGCCTCAATTATTACACCGCCTCGCCTCAAGCGCTCAAGGGCATGCTGATGCTGGAGGCGTCGATCTTTGATCTGTCCATCGAAAAGCCGTTGCTGGAACTGATCAAGATCCGTGTGTCACAGCTCAATCGCTGTGGGTTTTGCACGGACATGCACTCGACGGCTGCGCGTCAACATGGGGAAAGTGAGCGCAGGTTGTTTGCCCTGTGCGTGTGGCAGGATTCACCGTTTTTTACACTGCGGGAAAAGGCCGCGCTGGCCTGGAGTGAGTCGATTGCCTTGCTGTCCAGCTCCAATGTGCCGGATGAGCTGTATGCGTCGATGCGCGAGGTGCTCAGTGAGCAGGAGCTGGTGGACCTGACCATGGCGGTGTCTGCCATCAGCGGCTGGAATCGCTTGGCGGTGAGCTTTCGCAAGCAACCGCCAAACCCCTAATCAAAAATGTGGGTCAGGAGAGGAAACCACCGTCCACATTCAGCGATACGCCGGTGGTGTAGGTCGATGCATCGCTGGCCAGGTACAACACGGCGCCGGCCATCTCGCTCGGATCGGCCACACGCTTGAGCGGGATCTGCGCCAGGGCCATGTTGAGGATCGATTCGTTCTTGACCAGCGCCGAGGCGAACTTGGTGTCGGTCAGGCCCGGCAGCAGGGCGTTGCAACGGATGCCGAATGGCGCGCACTCCTTGGCGAAGATCTTGGTCATGTTGATCACGGCGGCCTTGGTCACCGAGTAGATGCCCTGGAAGTGCCCTGGGGAAATACCGTTGATCGAGGCCACGTTGATGATGCTGCCGCCGCCGTTTTCACGCATCAGCTTGCCGGCTTCCACCGACATGAAGAAGTAGCCACGGATGTTCACGTCAACGGTTTTCTGGAACGCGCCCAAGTCGGTGTCCAGCACGTTGCAGAACTGCGGATTGGTGGCGGCGTTATTGACCAGGATGTCCAGGCGCCCGAACTGCTGGCGGATGCCGGCGAAGACCTCGGTGATCTGCTCCATCTCGCCGATATGGCAGGCAATGGCCGTGGCCTTGCCGCCGGCGGCGACGATGGCGTCGGCCACGTGCTGGCAGCCATCGATCTTGCGGCTTGAGACAATCACATGAGCGCCTTGTTGGGCCAGCAGTTTGGCAATGGCTTCACCGATGCCACGGCTGGCGCCGGAGACAAAAGCGATCTTGCCGTCGAGGTCAAACAGGTTGGTCTTGGACATGGTGGTTCCTTGTGAGGGCTATCAGAGGGCGGATTTGCCGATGACATTCAGGCTCATCTGCTCCAGTAATTTGTTCATGTGAATGAACTGCGCAAAACGTTTGTCCTGGGTCTGGCCATGGAAGAAGCGGTAGTAGATCTGCTGCACGATGCCGGCCAGGCGGAACAGGCCGTAGGTGTAGTAGAAGTCGAAATTGTCGATCTGGATGCCTGAGCGCTCGGCGTAATAATCGACAAACTGGCGGCGGGTGAGCATGCCGGGGGCGTTGCTCGGTTGGCGGCGCATCAGTTGCACGGGCGCAGGGTCTGCGGCTTCGATCCAGTAGGCGAGGCTGTTGCCCAGGTCCATCAGGGGATCGCCCAGGGTGGTCAGTTCCCAATCCAGCACACCGATGATTTGCATCGGGTTGTGCGGGTCTAGGATTACGTTGTCGAAGCGATAGTCGTTGTGCACGATGCTGGAGGTCGGATGATCGGCCGGCATCTTGTCATTGAGCCAGGCACGCACGGCCTCCCATTTCGGCGCGTCGGGGGTCAGGGCTTTTTCATAGCGCTCGCTCCAGCCACGGATCTGGCGCTGCACGTAACCCTCGGGCTTGCCCAGGTCTGCCAGGCCGCAGGCGTTGTAGTCGACCTGGTGCAGTTCGACGAACTTGTCGATAAAGCTCTTGCACAAGGCCTCGGTGCGCGCCGCGTCCAGGCCCAGCTCCGGCGGCAGGTCCGAGCGCAGGATGATGCCCTTGACCCGCTCCATCACATAGAACTCGGCGCCGATCACCGATTCGTCGGTGCAGTGCACGTAGGCCTTGGGGCAGTAGGGGAAACCATCCTTGAGCTGATTGAGGATGCGAAACTCACGGCCCATGTCATGGGCGGACTTGGCCTTGTGGCCAAAGGGCGGGCGCCGCAGGACGAATTCCTGGTCGGGGTACTCCAGCAGGTAGGTCAGGTTGGAGGCGCCGCCAGGAAACTGGCTGATTTTGGCGCTACCACTCAAGCCAGGGATATGGGCCTTGAGGTACGGGTCGATGAGGCTGGCATCCAGTTCTTCGCCGGGGCGGATCTGGGTGGATTGGTCATTGAGCGCCATGCTTATCCCTTCTGCTTATTCTTGAGGCCTTGGACTATTGGCTAATCTAATGCGCACAGCCGACCCGCCACAAGGCTGGCACGGCTTAATAGGTTAGCGTGTTGGATGATAATCAGCGTGCCTGATCGGTCACTTTTCGGGCGTAGGCAAGGCCACCGGCGTGAGGACCGGGCGCCCGGCGAAGTACTCCAGCAGGTTGTCCGCCACCCGTTGCACGGTGTCATGGGCCGCTTCCGGCGACAGACCGGCTACGTGCGGGGTGAGGACGGTGTTGCAGAGGCGCTTGAGGGCGTCGGGTACGCTGGGCTCATCGTCGAACACATCCAGCGCCGCACCGCCAATGCGCCGTTGTTCGAGGGCGCTGATCAGGTCGGCGGTGGCAATCACGCTGCCACGGGCGATGTTCACCAAAAAGCCATGGGGGCCAAGGGCGTCCAGGGCTTGGCGGTCGATCAGGTGGCGGGTGCCGGGGCCGCCGGGGGTGGCGATGACCAGGAAGTCCGCGGTACGGGCCAGTTCAACCGGCGTGGCGCAGTAGGTGTAGTCCACATCGCTACGGGGCTGGCGGCTGTGATAGCTGATCTGCATGTCAAACCCCAGGGCTGCGCGCTTGGCGATCGCCAGGCCCACCGCGCCAAGGCCCAGGATGCCCAGGTGCTTGCCGGCCAGGGACGGGCGCATGACCTTGGGCCATTCGCTGCGCCTTACGGCAGCGTCTGCCCGGGGAATGTCTCGCACCATCGACAGCAGCAGTGCCATGGCGTGGTCTGCCACCGACGGCGCATTCACGCCCGCGCCGTTGGTCACCACTATTCCCCGATTGCTGGCGGCTTGCAGGTCGACATGCTCATAGCCGGCACCGATCACACAGATGATCTCCAACAAGGGCAGGGCAGCGATTTCCTCGGCATACAAGCCCAGCGGACCACGGGTCAATACGGCCTGGATCTGTCCGCCATGGGTCTTGATTGCCTGGCTGCGCTCAGCAGGTGTGGGGGCGAGGATCACGTGAAAGCCGTTGCTCTCGATGATCGGCAGGTAATCATTGATGGTTTCAACCAGGACCAGAACGGTTGCAGGCATGGGGCGGCTCTTCCTGAGGGGGCGGATGGAAGAGAGAGTATGCGATATTTTATGTGATGGCGGCGTGAGCGCCTGCACCCGTAGTGATAGGGCAACGAATCTATTGCGTAATAGATTCGGTGCCCACAGGGTGTGGCGAGGTTTAGCCAATTCGAGGCGTGGGTATCAAGGTATTGCGAGGCTTGGGCGGGGCGGTGTATTCCACACCGCCGAACGTGAAGGTATTAGTCTGTTGTTGTTTGGGTTTGCCTTGCGCAGCCATTTGGTCTGCAATGTGGGATGACACGCTATCGATGATGTGGCCGGCGTTGTCTATGCTCGATAATGAGGTTGTCATAATGAGTCTCCAGTCAGGGGTAGAGCTTCAACTGAGTGGGCTGCATCGTAAAAAGCGTTCCTGACTCACACATATTGTCGTCAATCGGATTTATCTGCTCCGCACAACCATTCCTCAGCTAAGTCTTTGCTTATTCAGGCGAATCCCGGACAATCGCGCCCCTGTTACGGTCGTGGCGCTGCCTGTCAGGTTTTTCTGACTCGTCGCGATCGTATGAAAGCGGAGATCCGAGCGGATGAATGATCAGGCCAATAGCGTCGATGAACGCTACGCAACGACACCTGTAACCCTCACGGGCTGGAGCCGCCAGGACACAACCTGGATGCTTGGCCTGTTCGGCACGGCGATTGGCGCCGGTACTTTGTTTCTGCCCATCAATGCTGGCCTGGGCGGCTTCTGGCCGTTGCTGATCCTGGCGCTGCTGGCGTTCCCGATGACCTACTACGCACACCGTGGCCTGACGCGTTTTGTCTTGTCGGGCCGTGCGGGCTCGGACATCACCGAGGTGGTTGAGGAGCACTTCGGCATCAAGGCCGGTGCATTGATCACCTTGCTGTACTTCTTCGCGATTTTCCCGATTCTGCTGATCTACAGTGTGGCGCTGACCAATACGGTGGGCAGCTTCATGTCGCACCAATTGCACATTGAACCGCCACCTCGGGCGCTGCTGTCGTTTGTGCTGATCCTTGGCCTGCTGGCCGTGGTGCGTTGCGGCGAACAGGTGATCGTCAAGGCCATGAGCCTGATGGTGTATCCGTTTATTGTCGCCTTGCTGTTCCTGGCGGTGTATCTGGTCCCGCACTGGAATGGCGGGATCCTGAGCACTGCCAGCACCGTGCCGGCGCCGTCGGCGCTGCTGCATACGCTGTGGCTGGCGATTCCGGTGATGGTGTTCTCGTTCAACCACTCGCCGATCATCTCGGCCTTCGCCGTTGACCAGAAACGCCAGTACGGCGCCCACGCCGAGGAGCGTAGCTCGCAGATTCTGTCCCGTGCCCACCTGTTGATGGTGGCGATGGTGATGTTCTTCGTATTCAGCTGCGTACTGACGTTGTCGCCAGGCCAACTGGCCGAGGCCAAGGCGCAGAACCTGTCGATCCTGTCTTACCTGGCCAACCACTTCGATAACCCGACCATCGCCTTTGCTGCGCCATTGATTGCGTTCGTCGCAATTGCCAAGTCGTTCCTGGGCCACTACATCGGCGCCAGTGAAGGCCTCAAGGGCCTGATCGTCAAGAGTGGCCGCCGCCCGGGTGCCAAGGCCCTGGACCGCATGACCGCAGGCTTCATGCTGGTGGTGTGCTGGATCGTCGCCACGCTGAACCCGAGCATCCTGGGAATGATCGAGGCACTGGGTGGGCCGATCATCGCTTCGATCCTGTTCCTGATGCCGATGTATGCGATTCGCAAGGTGCCAGCCATGGCCAAGTACCGTGGGCAGGCGTCCAATATCTTTGTCACGGCGGTAGGCTTGGTGGCGATCACCGCGGTGGTGTACTCCCTGTTGGCCTAAGCCTCAAGGCTGTACAGCGCTAAGCGGGATTGCTCGCGATAGCGGTGGGTCAGTCAATTAAGATGTCGACTGACCCACCGCTATCGCAGGCAAGCCAGCTCCCACATTTGTTTTGTGGTGTGTCCAAAACTCCCTACCTCGCCGAGATCCCCTGTGGGATCGGGCTTGCCCGCGATGAGGCCACAACAGGCCCCACATTTCTCCAGGCATAAAAAAACGCCGCGTACCTTGCGATACGCGGCGTTTTTACATCAACAGACCTTAGGCTTGAACCACCGGAATGTTGGCGCTTGCAGCGATTTTGCGGAACTCTGCGATCTGGTCGAAGTTCAGGTAGCGGTAGACGTCACTGGCCATGGTGTCCAGTTTGGCCGCGTAGCCCATGTACTCTTCGACGGTCGGCAGGCGACCCAGCGTGGAGGCGACTGCCGCCAGCTCGGCCGAGGCCAGGTAGACGTTGGCGCCATCACCCAGACGGTTCGGGAAGTTACGGGTCGACGTCGACACTACGGTCGAATTCGGCTCAACACGTGCCTGGTTACCCATGCACAGCGAGCAGCCCGGCATTTCCATGCGCGCGCCAGCCTTGCCGTAGATGCCGTAGTAGCCTTCTTCGGTCAGTTGGTGAGCGTCCATCTTGGTCGGCGGCGACAGCCACAGACGGGTTGGCAGCTGACCCTTGACCTGTTCCAGCAACTTGCCGGCAGCGCGGAAGTGACCGATGTTGGTCATGCACGAACCGATGAACACTTCGTCGATCTTCTCGCCAGCCACGCTGGACAGCAGACGGGCGTCATCCGGGTCGTTTGGTGCGCAGAGGATTGGCTCGTTGATGTGTGCCAGGTCGATCTCGATGACTTCGGCGTATTCGGCGTCGGCATCGGCTTCCATCAGTTCTGGGTTGGCAACCCAGGCTTCCATCGCTTGGGCACGACGTTCCAGGGTACGCGCATCGCCGTAGCCTTCACCGATCATCCAGCGCAGCAGGGTGATGTTGGAGTTCAGGTACTCGGTCACGGAGTCTTTCGACAGCTTGATGGTGCAACCGGCAGCCGAACGTTCGGCCGAGGCGTCGGACAGTTCGAAAGCCTGTTCCAGCGTCAGGTCGTTCAGGCCTTCGATTTCCAGGATGCGGCCGGAGAAGGCGTTTTTCTTGCCTTTCTTCTCAACGGTCAGCAGGCCGGACTGGATCGCGTAGTAAGGAATGGCATGAACCAGGTCACGCAGGGTGATGCCAGGTTTCATTTTGCCTTTGAAGCGCACCAGGATCGATTCCGGCATGTCCAGTGGCATCACGCCAGTGGCTGCGGCGAACGCGACCAGGCCAGAACCGGCCGGGAACGAGATGCCCATCGGGAAACGGGTGTGGGAGTCACCACCGGTACCCACGGTGTCCGGCAGCAGCATGCGGTTCAGCCAGCTGTGGATGATGCCGTCGCCTGGACGCAGCGATACACCGCCACGGGTCATGATGAAGTCAGGCAGGGTGTGGTGGGTGGTCACGTCGATCGGCTTAGGGTAAGCCGCGGTGTGGCAGAAGGACTGCATCACCAGATCGGTCGAGAAGCCCAGGCACGCCAGGTCTTTTAGTTCGTCACGGGTCATGGGACCTGTGGTGTCCTGGGAGCCGACGGTGGTCATCTTCGGTTCGCAGTAAGTACCTGGGCGAACGCCTTTGCCTTCTGGCAGGCCGCAGGCCTTGCCGACCATTTTCTGCGCCAGGGTGAAACCCTTGCCAGTGTCGACAGGTGCTTCAGGCAGCTTGAACAGGTCGGTAGGGCCCAGGCCCAGTTCGGTGCGCGCCTTCTCGGTCAGGCCACGGCCGATGATCAGCGGGATACGACCGCCGGCACGGACTTCGTCCAACAGGACCGGGGTCTTCATTTCGAAGGTGGTCAGGACTTCATCGGTGCCGTGCTTGCAGACTTTGCCAGCATGCGGGTACAGGTCGATCACGTCGCCCATGTGCATGTTGGTGACGTCGAATTCGATTGGCAGTGCGCCAGCATCTTCCATGGTGTTGTAGAAGATTGGAGCGATCTTGCTGCCGAAGCAGAAGCCGCCAGCGCGCTTGTTCGGCACGTAAGGAACGTCGTCGCCGAAGAACCACAGTACCGAGTTGGTCGCCGACTTACGGGACGAACCGGTACCGACCACGTCACCGACGTAGGCGATCGGGAAGCCCTGGCCGCGCATTTCTTCGATCTGCTTCATCGGGCCGGTCTTGCCTTGCTCGTCCGGCACGATGCCTTCACGGGCCATTTTCAGCATGGCCAGGGCGTGCAGCGGGATGTCCGGACGGGACCAGGCATCGGGAGCAGGGGACAGGTCGTCGGTGTTGGTTTCGCCGGTGACCTTGAACACGCGCAGGCTGATCTTGTCGGCCAGGGTCGGGCGGTTCTTGAACCACTCGCCGTCGGCCCAGGACTGGATCACTTCCTTGGCGTGCTGGTTGCCATTCTTGGCTTTTTCCGCGACGTCGTGGAAAGCATCGAACATCAGCAGGGTGTGCTTGAGCTGGGCAGCTGCAACGGCGGCCAGTTCGGCGTCGTCCAACAGCTCGACCAGGGTCACGATGTTGTAGCCGCCTTGCATGGTGCCGAGCAGTTCAACAGCGCGTTTTTTGTCGATCAGGGGAGAAGAGACTTCGCCCTTGGCCAGGGCAGACAGGAAACCGGCCTTGACGTAGGCAGC
>NZ_CVTS01000052.1:0-328421 GCF_900004755.1 Pseudomonas sp. 25 R 14
GCAAGCCAGCTCCCACACAAGCCCGCTCCCACATTTAACTGTGCCCGCTTGATATTTTCTTACCTCGCCGAGCCGCCACGAGGCTCGCCTGTCCATCCCGCTGCTTCCCCGTCCGCGCCTCGCTGATCAACCCCGGTATCAACTTGCCCTCCGGCAGATTCTTCCAGAACCGGCTCGGCAAGTGCCCTTCCATGACCTTGGGATTCAACCGCGCCGGGTTGAAGATATGGCTGTAGTAGGTCAGCCACATGGCACTGTGTGGATCCTCGACATTCCGTGCCAATTGCTGCCATTGCTCCGGGCACTGGCGTTGATGAATCAACTGCTCACCGTCGTAATACACCCCATCCAGTGGCGTGGCGATCATCCAGCGATGACGGCCCATGCGCCCGACAAAGTGCTGGCTGGCGCTGTGCAGGATATCGTGGGCCGGCTCATGCCACGCCACGTACTCCGGCATCTGCGGGCCCACTGCCGCCGGCAGGGCGATAAAGCGCACAAACGCATGCAGGTGGTGGGCTTCGCGTCGTACCTGCTTGATCCGTCGTTGCAGTTCGCTGCCCAGTTGATCCCCCGCCATCATCGCCGTGCGGTCGCCATGGCTGACACGCCACAGCACTTCGTACAGCAGGCTCCAGCGTTGTTCGCCGTGGTAACAGGCGGCACTTTCCAGCAGCTCCAGCAGGGCCTTGGGAATACGCGCCTGGAACGGGCCATTGTGGGTCGGATAGTGCTCATCGGTGGCGAACAGGTCGGCCACTTCCACTTCGCCCCAACTCACATGGCTGGGGTCGATCTGATGGCTGAGCAACCAGCGCGCCTGCTCGCGCCAGGTGCTGAACAGGTTGTCGCACTCCAGGCTGATCATCCCCATAACCCCATCTGTTGCGGTTGCGGACGATCACGCAGTTGCTCGCGCAACAGCACGCTGGTGCTTTCGGCCTGCTGGGGATGGTAGTCACTGGTGATGAAAAACGGCTTGGCCTTGGTCAGCACGCAGCGCATGCGCGCCAGGTCCTCAAAGCGGATCTTGCGTTGCCGGCGCAGTTCCACCAGACGCTCGGTGGTGCGCAGGCCAATCCCCGGGATACGCGCGATCAAGGTCGCCTCGGCACGGTTCAGGTCCAGCGGGAACACCTCGCGATGCTCCAGGGCCCAGGCCAGCTTGGGGTCGATATCCAGCGCCAGATCCCCCGGCCCCGCGAACAGTTCATTGGCGCGAAAACCATAACTGCGCAGCAGGAAATCCGCTTGATACAAGCGGTGCTCACGCATCAACGGCGGCGCCGCCAGAGGCACGCTTTTCGGGCTATTGGGAATCGGGCTGAACGCCGAGTAATAGACCCGGCGCAACTTGAAGTTGCCATACAACGCCTCGGCGCCGTGGAGGATGGTGCTGTCGTCCGTGTCATCGGCACCGACAATCATCTGCGTGCTTTGCCCCGCTGGCGCAAAACGCGGTGCACGGGGTTCGTTGAGCACGGTTTGCTCGCCGGTGAAAATCGTCTGCATCGCCTGCTTTATCGAGCCGATCTGCTTTTCCGGCGCCAGGATCTGCAGGCTTTTATCGGTGGGCAGTTCAATGTTCACGCTCAAGCGATCGGCGTAACGCCCGGCCTCGGCAATCAATGCAGGATCCGCTTCGGGAATGGTCTTGAGGTGGATATAACCGCGAAAGTCATGCACCTCGCGCAGCAACTTGGCGACCCGTACCAGTTGCTCCATGGTGTAGTCCGCCGAACGGATGATCCCCGAACTGAGAAACAACCCGCTGACACAATTACGCCGATAGAAGTCCAGGGTCAGCGTCACCACCTCCTCCGGGCTGAACCGCGCACGGGGCACGTCGCTGGAGCGGCGGTTGACGCAGTATTGGCAGTCGTAGAGGCAGAAATTGGTCAGCAATACCTTGAGCAACGACACACAGCGCCCGTCCGGGGTGTAGCTGTGACAGATGCCCATGCCGTCGGTCGAGCCCAGCCCCGCCTTGCCCTCGGAACTGCGCTTGGGCGCACCGCTGCTGGCGCATGACGCGTCGTACTTGGCGGCATCGGCGAGGATGCTGAGTTTTTCGATCAACTGCATGGCGGGATACCGAATACTGTATTTTTATACAGTATCAGCAGCAGCACCCGCCATTCAAGGGGAGACAGGCGAACGGTAGGACAAATCACTGTAGGAGTCGGGTCTTGGACCTTCAATCATCGCGCGTCAGCACTTCCAGCAACTCGATCTCAAAATGCAGATTGCTATGGGGCTTTATATGCGCACCCATCGTCCGCTCGCCATAGGCCAGATGCGCCGGCACAAACAGCTTGCGCACACCACCGACCTGCATGCCCATCAAGCCCTGGTCCCAACCCTTAATCACTCGACCGGTACCGATCACACATTGGAACGGCTTGCCCCGCTCCCAGGAGGAATCAAACACCGTACCGTCTTCCAGGGTGCCGGTGTATTGGGTGGTGATCAGCGCCCCCTTGACCACGGTTTTTCCGTCGCCTTGGCGCAGGTCGGTGATTTGCAGTTCTTCGTTGCTCATGGGGGTCTCGTTGGGTTCATACAGGCTGGCTTTTTCCCAGAATCAAGCGCCTTTGGCAAGCGCCCTCTAAAGGATCCAGGCTACAGCTCAGCCAGAAGCATCTGACTTAACCTCACCCATTTTTTCCCCTCTTATGAAAAACCAACCACCCCGGTTGCATAACAATAAGAGGTCACCCGCAATGAGCGAACCAACAAGCCCTGTCCGCGTCGCTGTCGTGCAGTTCGCCCCCCAGGTCGGCCTGGATAACCGCGAAAGCAATCTACGCCGCAGCCTGGCGTTGGCCGCCGAGGCCGTCAACGGTGGGGCTAACCTGATCGTACTGCCCGAGTTGTCGAACTGCGGCTATTTCTTCAGCAGTCGCCAGGATGCATTCGAGCATGCCGAGGTCATTCCAGGCGGCGCCAGTGTGCAGGCCTGGATGGCGTTTGCCGCCACGCACCAGGTGTATCTGGTGGCGGGCCTGAATGAGATCGATGGCCGGCAACTGTTTAATACCGCGGTATTGCTGGGGCCGGATGGGTTGATCGGCAAATACCGCAAGGCTCATCTGTGGAACCTGGAAAAACTCTGGTTCACCCCCGGCAACCTGGGGTTTCCGGTGTTTGAAACACCTATCGGGCGGATTGGCCTGTTGATCTGCTGGGATATCTGGTTCCCGGAAGTACCACGCATCCTCAGCCAACAAGGCGCCGACATTATTTGCAGCCTCAACAACTGGGTCTGGACACCGCCGCCGCTGTTCGATGAGGCCGGCAAATGCATGGCGTCCTATCTGACCATGACTGCGGCACACGTCAACAACGTGTTCATCGCCGCTGCCAGTCGTATCGGTGAAGAGCGCGACGCGCGCTACCTGGGCTGCTCGTTGATTGCCGGGACCAATGGCTGGCCCATCGGCAAAGTGGCGTCAGCCGATCGCCAGGAAATTCTGTTCGCCGATATCGACCTGACCAGTGCCCGCAGTGCGCCGATCTGGAACAGCCTCAATGACCTGCAACGTGACCGGCGCAATGATCTTTACGATCAGATGCTCGGGTATTCCCAACACCCCGCCCTGCCACGCTAAAAGGACGGTGGATCATGGAAAACCTGTTCCTGAAACCCGGCACCGAACGATCATCGGTCGATAAGGCGGTAATCACACTAGGGCTCATCAGCGCCTTGCTGATCCTCTGGATTGCATTCACACACCCAGGCTCCTGGCCCGGCTACAACGATATGGTGGAGGGCTTTCCGGAGCCCATCGCCTGGCTACGCTGGGTAGTGGGGGATATCAGCGAGGTGGCCTTCTACAAACATGAACTGGCCTCCCTCGGTTTGTTGGCGGGTGCATACCTGGCCTGGTGGGCCAGCCGAACCGGCAAGCGCTGGCAGGGTTTTGCGATTTGCTACGGCAGTGGGTTATGGCCGTGGCTGGTAACCAGTTCCCTGCTGGGCCTGCTGCTGAGTAACCTGCTGTGGGGGTGGACGGTCACCGCCGCTACCTGGCAGCCGACCTTTGCGGCGTTTGTGTCATTGCCGGCGGCAATGGTGCTGATGTTTGGCGGCGGCTGGAAGGTCACGCTCAACGGCGCGTTGCTGGGTGCGCTACTGGTCACGCCAACGTGCTTGCTGATCGTCAATTTTGTCTGTGTCCCGCTGGGTTTGCCTGTCGTGATTGGCAACGTACTGGGCATGGCGGTGGGCAGCGTGATTGCCTTTGTAGTGTGCCGACGCGTACCGGTGCTGGTGCGTTCCGGCTATATCGCCCCGCCCAGGCCGGCCCCGGCCAAGCCACCGTCTTATGGCGTGGCCTGGAGCCTGCGCAGGGTGTTGGCTGATTTTTCCGAAGCGCCGTTTTTCGGTAATGAGTGGGCCAGCCTCGGCCTGCTGGCCGGGGTCATGCTGGCGTATGCCTTGAACCCCGTGAGCGCCGCCTATGGCTCGGGATTGGTGCTGCAACTGGTCGGCGCCCAGGCGCTGACTTCGGCACTGGGCGTGGTGATCTGGCGCAGCCAGTGGATCAAGCGCGGTTGGTATCCCACCTATGTGCCGTTGGTGTCGGTCGTGCCAGCGGCAGTGCTGACCCATGGCGGCAGTTGGATGGTGATCGGCTCAAGTGCATTGCTCGGGGCGCTGGTTGCGCCGCCATTGGCCTGCGCAATTGCAGGACGGATGCCGGCGCACTTTCATCCTTACATCGGCAATGTGATTTCGATGGCGCTGAGCACCTTGTTGATTGTGCCTTTGGTTGGAAGATTGGTCGCGTAAACACGCGGGTAAGGCCCATGAGTCTTACCCGCGCTCACTCACAGCCACCGCCAAAACCGGCTCCAGAACCCCCGCTCCAGGTCCGCCTTGCACCCCGCATATTGGCGTGCATACATATCGGAGCGGGCCTTGACCTTGCCGGCAACCGGCAACAGCCACGCCTTGCTGGCATAGGTGCGGTTACGGTAACCGCCCCAGCCTTCGTGGTAGTTCAGGTATTGGCCATAGGCGTCATATTTGTACACGCCGTTGATGGTGGCGGTCTTGTCCATGTACCAACCGACAAAGTCGATGGCATCGTCGAAGTCCTGGCGGCTGGCCCAGTTGCGGCCGGTGCTTTTCTGGTAGTCGCCCCACACTTCATCCTTGGCCTGGGCGTAGCCGGCGGCGGTGCTGACACGGCCCCAGGGAATGATCCACAACAGGTATTTGCGCGGGGTCTTGGCGTTCTGCCGGAAGCCCGACTCCTGATACATGATGGCAAACGGCACCTGGATCGGCACACCCCAGCGCTTCTGGGTGACTTTGGCCGCGTCGTACCAGTCATCCTTTTCGCGGAAGATGCCACAGATGTCATTGGGCGTGCGTGGCGGTGAAGTGCCGCACGCTGCCAGCAGGAGGGTGAGTAACAGCAGGGTTGTGGTTTTTAGCAGGGTCAAAAGCATACCTTTGCGTGATGCGCGTAAAAGGTCGACAGTTTACGCGCTCACGCAAGGTGATGCCGCTAAGACATCAATTGGCCTTGATCAAGCCATTGGCACTTTACGAGTCGAAATGGCCAGGCGCCCCATACCAAAGCTCAATGCAGCCCCCAACAGCAACATCAGCAATGTGCTCCAGGCCGCGCGGGACAGTTGCTGGGCCGCGATTTCACCGGCTTCGCGGGCCTTTTGTTCAGCCTGGGCCTTGAGCTCTTCGACTTTCTGCACGGCCTGCTGATATGCCTGGGCATAGTTCTCGACAATCTGGCTGGCCTCGGCCTGGCTCTTGCCGGTGCGGGCCGCGACAATGTTGACCAGCGCTTCTTTGTCCGCCGCATTCAACGCAGGCTCACCGGAAGCCTTGACGCGCTCGAACCATTGCTTGAGTTCGGTCGCAGCCTGGGCCGGGTCGGTTGCTGCATCGGTGGCCGATTGCTTGCCATCAGCACCAATCTGCTCGGCTTTCTGCTCGACCGTGGCCGGATCCAGCTCAGCCTTGCCGCTTTGCTTGAGCAAGGTGTCGAGTTCGCCCTGCAAGCTGTCCCAATCCAGGCTGATGCCCTGTTCGTTCAACTGCTGCTTGACGCTGTCGCTGATACCCGGCGCCACGGCGGCAATCCCGCTGCCCGCCGCCGACAGGCCTTTGCCTACGACATTGCCCGCTGCGCCGACAACGCTGGTGGCCAACGCCGCCAGCAGCCAGGTGGTCAGCAAGGTGGTGATGGTCCAGCTCAGGATGCCATGCAGGCCACCGCGATCCGGGGCCGTGCGCCCGGCAACGAAGGCACCCACGCCAATCGCCAGCAGCGTGGAGACAAACAGCCAGATACCAGCGCCGGTACCAAAGCCACTCAACGGGTTACCGGCCTGCATCGCGTCGACCGCGCTGGCGCCGATGGCGGTGCCCAGTACGCTCAGTACCAGAGAGGTCACCAGGGCAATTGCACTACCGGCCAGTACCGAGCCCCAAGACACGCGAAACGGCGAACGGTTGGTTTCATAGAGGGTGGTCATGATCGATCCTTGGACAAATGAGTAGGCCTTCAGTGTGTCCAGGTCGGTGGCTGCGGTCTCGGCACAATTGCACTAGGTACACTGGTGCATTCGCACCCTGCCAGGGTGATTGGCTCTGCACTATGCTCAGGCTCTGTTGTCGTACTCCACATGTGCCAGACACGCCCTGTTTTGTAGGCGCGAGCTTGCTCGCGAAGAACCTGAGGGCGCCGCGTTCTTCCAGGGCGCGCGCGTTACCGTTGGAGACCTTCGCGAGCAAGCTCGCGCCTACAGGAGACACGGTTGTCCTTACCTACCCATTTTGGAGAAACCATGAGCCAGGCCGTCCTCGCCCAAGAAACCAATCGCCGCCAATTGCAGCAGATCATCTCCGGGCTGTCCGATGGGGTGATTCTCGCCGAGGTCGACCAGAGCATTCTCTGGGCCAACGAAGCCGCGCTGGCCATGCATGGCCTGGATGACATTGCCGGGCTCGGTGCCAACACCGCCGAATACGCCGAGCGCTTTGCCCTGCGCTATCGCAACAATCACCCGCTGGCCCTGGAGGCCTATCCGCTGAGCCGGGTGGCCAACGGCGAAGCGTTCAGTGACGTGATAGTCGAAGTCACCCCCACCGCCGACGCCGACCGCACCTGGGTTCATCGCTTGCGCAGCCTGGCGCTCACCGACAGCGCCGGCAAGCCGGAACTGCTGGTGCTGATCCTCAGCGACGCCACCGAATGGGCCAGCGCCGAGCAGCGCTTTGAAAAGACCTTCAACGCCAACCCGGCACCGGCGGTGATCTGCCGCTTGAGCGATTTGCGCTATATCAAGGTCAACCAGGGTTTCCTCGAAATGACCGGTCACAACCGCGATCAGGTGATCGGCCGCTCGGTATACGAACTGGATGTGCTGGAACAGGCCGAACGCAAGGAGCTGGCGATCCAGCGCCTGGGCGAAGGGGCGACCATCCCGCAGATGCAAGCCGAGCTCAAGCTGCCTGAAGGCGGCAGCAAGCTGGTGATTGTCGCCGGCCAGCCGCTGGATATGAACGATGAGGAATGCATGTTGTTTTCCTTCACTGACCTTGAGCCCCGGCGCAAGGCCGAAACCGCCCTGCGCCAGAGCGAGGAGCGGTTTGCCAAGTCTTTCCGCCTGACACCGGTGCCGACCCTGGTGTGCGATGCGGGCAATCAGCAAGTGGTGGACGTCAACGACGCGTTCATGAGCATCACCGGCTACACCAGTGAAGAACTGATCGGCAAGTCCATCACCGAGATCAACTTTATCGACAGCAGCGAGGCCTGCACGCAGTTGTTCGCCACCCTGGAAAAGGCCGGCAACCTCGATGGCCAGGATCTGAAGATCCGCAAGAAAGGCAACGAAGTGATTGATTGCGTGGTGTCGGCCGACACCGTGAGCATTCAGGACACCACCTGTTACCTGCTGGTGATGATGAACATCACCGAACGCAAACGCTCGGAGCTGGAGTTGGTATCGGCCATCGAAGAAGTGATGAAGGACGCGTCCTGGTTCAGTCAGACCCTGATTGAAAAACTGGCCAACGCCAAGAGCGTCAACAGCCCCAACCTGCCGAACATCGCGTTCACCGACTTGACCGCCCGTGAGCGGGATGTACTGGGGCTGATCTGTGAAGGCCTGGCCGACAAGGAAATCGCCTCGCGCCTGAAGCTGGCGCCCAACACCGTGCGCAATCATGTGGCTACGGTCTATTCCAAACTCAACGTACACAGCCGCAGTGCCGCCATCGTCTGGGCCCGCGAACGAGGGTTGTTTGCCGGGGAGCGGCGGGCAAAAAACCCGAAATAAGGTGCAAATGCACTAGGACTACCAGTGCAAATTCGCCTTATTGCACACCGCTGCGCTGCTTAACCTTGAAGGGTAGGCACTGGGTTTGACGCCCTGTGCCATGGCGATTTTTTTGCCCTTCAAGGAGGCATCATGAACAGTGAACAGGTCAAAGGCCGCATCGCAAAAGCAGCGGGCAAAGCTCAGGACTTTCTCGGCGACATGACCGACGACGAACAGCTCCAGGCCAAGGGCGTAGCGCGCCAGGCGGCCGGCCAACTGCAACAGACCTATGGCGATGTGCTGGACAATGTCGGTGACTTTGCCCAACGCAAACCCCTGGCCACTGTGGCAATCGTGGCGGGCGTGGGTCTGCTCCTGGGTCTGTTGCTGCGTCGTCGTTAATGGGGGCTGGCATGTTTACCTTGGCCCAACTGCGCAATTGCATCGAGGAAGCCTTGTTGCCGCTGACCTGCGAGTTCACCCTGTGTCGCGACTCGTCACTGACCTTGAAGGTGTTTGACGCCGAGAGCGGCCGGGTGGACCTGGTCGTCACCGGGATCAGCGTGAATAAGCTCAAGACCCCGCAGGACGTCGCGACGATGGTCGAGGAATTGCGCTATGAGTTGCACAGCAACACCGTGGGCGAGACAGTGTCCATCTGACACCCCACCTCTGTAGGAGCTGGCTTGCCAGCGAAAAACGCCAGGGCACCGCGTTTTGCCTGGTTGTGCTCATCATCGCTCACCCCCTTCACCGGCAAGCCGGCTCCTACAGGGGGTGTGCGGTGTCAGGACGCGGTTTCAACGACGCGCCGATAAAATAGAACAGCCCGCCGGCCACGATAAACCCCGCCAGCATGTAGAACATGTAGTGCGCCGGCAGGCTGGCCAGCACCAGCCCGCACAACACCGGCCCCAGGGCGGCACCGAGGTTGGAGAGGTTTTGCGCGCCGTAGTACATGCCCCGCAGGTGATCCGGGGCAATGCGGTCGATAAACATGTATTCAGCGGGGAATACGATGATTTCCCCCACGGTAAAGATCGCCATCGACACCACCCACCACCACACGCTGGTGGACAGCGCAAAGCCAATCACCCCCAGCATGAACATGCCCAGCCCGAGAATCAGCCAGCGGCTCAGGTGACGGTGGCTGATCTGCCGGCCAATCACGTATTGCAGGGCGATCACCAATAGTGCGTTGGTGGTCAGAATCGCGCTGATGACCTTGTAGGTGTACTCCGCACTTGAGGTCGTCACCAGGTACTGCGACAGGTACGCAGTGAACTGTCCAAAGACTACTGCGCTGAGCAAGCCGCCCACGGTAAAGCACACCAGCCGATGATCACGCAGCAACACCCGGCCAACGGCAAGGAACGACACCGGTTTTTGCGCCGTGTCAACCGTCGCCAGGGTGCGGTCGCCCCAACGCCAGTAGAGTAGGAAAAACCCAGCCCCCAGTACCGCCGACAATACAAACGGCAGGCTGATATCGGCCTTGGCGATCATCGCACCAAAAAACGGCCCTACCGCGTAACCGATATTGGTCAGGGTGTATTTGATGGAAAACACTTCGCTGCGCGCATCCTCGGGCAACAGGCTGGCAAACCCGGCCTTGACCGCAATATCGATCACCGCATAGGCCAGGTTGATCAGGATCAGGCAGGCATAGAACAACCACAGGTCACGCGCCAGCAGCGTGCCGACAAACCCCAGGACAAACAGCAGGCTCAGGCCCAGCAACAAGCGATAACTGTTGACCCGGTCCACCAGGAAGCCGCCGTACACACTCAGCAGGGAGCCGACGATCAGCGAACTGCCAATCACCAGGCCTACCTGGCTGATGCCCAGGGCAAAGTGACTCGTAAGGTAGATCACCATGTACGGAAAGGTAATCGCCTTGGCCAGCGTCAGAATCAGCGTGGCTGACAGCAGCAGGTTCACGGTGCGGGGGTAACTTTTTATTGTGGTCAGCATCCTGCTCTCTTTCTCTGAAGGCATTCGTTGCAATGGGGCCAGTCGCTACCTTAACGCAGGATGAGCGGCAAAAAATGCTGCTTTATGCATTTATGCAAAAATTAAATCCACAATTCTGAATAACGTGTATACGGTACTACTCTCCTTGCGCCAGCCTACTGACGAGTCCAAGCACGATGAAAACAGCTCTGTCCCGAACCAAACTATTGGCTAGCGCCTTGATTGTGATCGCGGTGATCGGCGGCGCAACGTATTACCTGCTGGGCCGCAATGCTGACACCGAGTTGCTTGAAGACGCCGAGTACAGCGAGGCACAGCTCAATGAAGGCGGTGTGGATGGCATTCGGGACCTGCCCTTGGCGGAAGCGAAAAAGCGCCTGAATTACCTGATCCTCGATATGCGCGACAGCCTCAACCGCATTGCGGTGATCGAAAGTATGCGCCTGGAAATCGGCCCGGCCACCCCCACGCCCGGCGAGCCCCAGGCGCACAAAGAACTGAGCTACGACAAGCCGTTCGTGCCCTTCCCCGATCAGCAATTGAAGGCTGCGTTAACCACCCTCAAGCAAACACCGCTGCACTTCCAACAGGTGTTTTTCGACAATGGCTCCGGGCTCAATCTGGATGTCGAAACGATCCGCGACACCCTCAAGCTTGGCGCGCTGCCGGATCAGGAAAGCACAGGCAGCTACCAGATCCAGACCGTGCATTTTCGCGATGGCACCCAACAGCCGTTTGCCGAGGTGGTCCTTGAGGACGCCAATAGCGAAGAAGAACCAAACCACACCAGCACCGAGCTGAAGGTCAACAAGCCGGTTGAGCGCATCAGTGTTGCCCTGCACTACCAGGCTTACCCTGGCTTCAAGAAAATCCTGCTGGACCAGGCCAACCCGAAAGTCACCGGTGAAAACGGCGAGACTTACCAACTGACCGCCCTCGGCGACTCACGCGCGGCCCTGCAACTGGCCACGCCCAAGCACAAGTCCTATGTGATCCAGGGCCTGACCGCCGACGGCAAGACCCTGTACAGCGGCGGCAGCAGCTCCAACACCTCGCCCACGGCCGCACAAAAGGCCAACCTGAAGGCGTACTACAACGAACTGCTGCGCATGGAAGACCATTTCGACGATTTCAAAAATGCCGCAGCCGTGCAGGATCACCTGGAAAAATTCGCCAGCAGCCTGCCCAGCTCAGACAGCGACCTGAGCAATGTCCAGGTGACTTACCAGTTCGAAGACACGCCTGCCAGTGTGGTCATCTACCTGCTGGAACCGGCGCAACCACAAACGATTGATCTGGAAATGAGCAACAACCTGGCGCCCCGTGATCGCTACATTGCCTTCGACAGCGCCAGCGAAAAAAAGGGGTTTATCGATAACCAGGGACAATGGGTGGTCAAGCCACGCTTCGAGCGTATCGAGTACACCCAAATGCCTGATGTCTACCAGATGATGGTCGGCGAGAAGTCCTCTGGCGAGGGCTGGAGCCAGTTGCTGTTCAAGTACTTTGCCTTTGTGCCTGGCACGCACACGCTCAATGAACTGCCCTTCGAAAGCATCGAACAGCAGATCAACGACCGGTTGATGGTGGTCCAGCGCGAGACCAATGGCCCCTACGGTATCTACGACGTCAAGAAGTTGCAGGTCGTGGTGCCGATGAAGTACGTCAACCCCAGTGTCGTCGGCGAGGTGTTCATCGCCCGTCCGGGCCAGAAAACCTATGGCTCGGACTCGCTATACGGTGCCTGGAACCTGAGCGGCAAGGAGCTGCTGGCGCCACGCTACTCCAGCGTTAACGGCGCGGGAGCCTTTATCTACGCCACCTCTGCCGACAAGCATCAAACCGACGTCTACGACCTGGGCATGAAAAAACTCAATCCGGCCGGCGCAACGGTCTTCGGACAGTTTGTGCAGGGCCAGCCGTTATTGATCCAGGACCGTAAAAGCAACAAATACAGCTTCATCAATGAACAGGGCAAGGCGCTGCCGTTCAGCCTGCCATTCGATGACGTGAATACGTTCTCCAACGGCATGGCGGTGGTGCAAAAAGGCAGCCGTTACGGCGCCATTGATATGAACGGCAAACTTCGCGTGCCCGTGACCTACACCAAGCTCACCCCCTTCCAGAAGAACCTGGCCGCTGCAGAAATGGATGGGTTTGAGGGCTTGGTGCTGATCGACAAGAACAACCGCGTGGCGAAGAAACTGGGCTCCTATACCAGCTACAGCTACCCGTCCAACAGCAACGATGCGACCTACAGCATTTGGGATGCGCAGGTGCCGAACCGGGTCAATGTGTTCGATGCTGACGGTAACCAGACAAGCAGTTTTGAGCGCGAGTAAGGTTCAAACCGTTCAATCAAGCCAGACAGGGCGCTTGTCCGTTGCGCCCATGAAATTAATCATGTATTTTTTCATGAAATTTAAAGATAAGAATTTCACGAAAATACTCCCATGGACAAACAAGAAGAACTGGACGCCCTGGCGACCCTGATCCACGACCTGCGCAAGTACAAGAAACTCACCCTGACCCAGCTGGCGCAAAAGATCGAACGCTCGGTGGGTTTCCTGTCCCAGGTCGAACGCGGTTTGTCGCGCCCCACCGTGGCAGACCTGACTGCTATCAGCCACGCCCTCGATGTGCCCACCACTTATTTCTACAGCGTACCCAAGCCCAAGGCCGTGGATTGGGTCACGCGGCCCAACGAGCGGCGCACGGTGTACTACGCCAATGGCATTACCGACATCCTCGTCTCACCGAGCATGAACGGGGCGTTCTCGATGCTCGACAGCTGGTTGGCCCCTGGCGCCAACAGCGGTGAACAGACCATGAGCGACCGCGCCGAACAGGCCGGGTTTGTGCTTGAAGGCCACCTGACGCTATGGGTCGAAGGCGAGGCCGACGCGGTCACCCTGGGCCCCGGCGACAGCTTTCACCTGGCCAGTTTCGCCCACTGCCGCTACGGCAACCTGACTGACCTGCCGGCCCGCGTGCTGTGGGTCTACAACTGAGGCACACCAAGGAGCGTCACCCGTGAAAAGCCATTCCTCCACGTTACTGGCCGAAGTGCGGACCTTTCGCCAGAACCATCCGGATGTACGTTACGTCGACCTGATTTCCCTGGACATTCCCGGGCGGTTCTACGGCAAGCGCTACCCGGTTGAAATGTTGGAAAAAGTCGCCGCCGGCAGCCCTCTGAAACTGCCACAGAACGCCGTGCTGCTAGGCGCCCAGGGCGGTTTGTTCAAGATCGGCGACTACTGCTTCCATGACGGCGACCCGGACGCCAACCGCCGCCTGGTGCCCGGCACGCTCAAACCGGTGAGCTGGGAGGCGCAGCCCCTGGGACAGATGCTGATCACCTCCGACGGTACCGAGGCGCCCATCGAATTCGAACCCCGCGAAGTGCTGGCCAAGGTCCTCGAACGCCTGCACGGCAAGGGTATTCACCCGGTGGTGGCGTTTGAACTGGAGTTCTACCTTTTCGACAGAAAACTCGCCGACGGCCTGCCGCAATTTGCCCGCGACCCGTTGAGCGATGACCCGGACGACCAGCCCACCCTGCATATCGAGCGGCTGTCACGGTTTGCCCCGGTGCTCGATGACATGGTGCAGACCGCCCAGGCACAGGGCATCGATATTACGGTGATCACTGCCGAGTTGGGCCCCGGCCAGTTCGAAATCAATTTCGGCCACCTCGACGATGGCCTGCGCGCCGCCGACTGGGCCGCCCTGTTCTGCCGCAGTACCCGTGGCGTGGCCCTCAAGCATGGCTATCGCGCCAGTTTCATGGCCAAGCCCTACCTGCAACATCCGGGCAGCGGCATGCATGTGCATGTCAGCCTGTACGATGGCGCCGGTAATAACCTGCTGGCGGCGCATCAGCAGCAACCGTTGCGCCACGCGGTGGCAGGTTGCCTGGAACTGCTGCCCCATTGCATGCCGATTTTCTCGCCCAACCACAACGCCTTCAGGCGCCTGGGCGGTACGGTCAACGCAGCGACCAAGGCCTGCTGGGGCTATGAAGACCGTGACGCCTGCGTGCGTATCCCCGAGTCTGATCCGCGCAACCTGCGGATCGAGCATCGCCTGGCCAGTGCCGACGCCAATCCCTACCTGGTGCTGGCGGCCATCCTGGTCGGGCTCGAACATGGCCTGGAGGCTGCACGCGAACCCATCGCACCGTTGAACGAGGACCGTGACAGCGGCCACGACTTCCCCCTGGAAATGCTTGAGGCCGTGCGCGCCATGCAGGCACAACCGGCCCTGCGCAAGGGCCTGGGCGCGGAGTTTGTCGACGTGTATTGCGAGAACAAACGCCAGGATCACCTGGCCTTCCAGCAGGAGATCAATGCACGGGAATATCGCTGGTATCTGTAGCGACCGCCCCCTGTAGGAGCTGGCAAGCCAGCGCCTACATTTTGATCTTCGCGGCCTTGAGCAAGGTGTTACCTTGCAAAGGTCTTATGATCGCCCTCTCCTGCGGACTGCCCATGACCGACCAAAGCCCCCCTGCCCTCAAGGAAATCTTCAACCTCGAACGCCTGCAACACATCGCCGATGAAATGCGTGCGGTGTACCCGGCGTTTGACGCCAAGGGGTTTCTCAAGCACGCCACGCAGGGTTTGGCCCAGTTGTCGGTGATGCAGCGCATGGCCCGTGTCAGCGAAAGCCTGCACGCGGTCATCCCCCTGGACTATGCGCATACCCTCAAGCATCTGTATGCCTTGGCTCCGCGCCTGAACAGCAGCTTTGTCAGCCTGTTCCTGCCGCACTTTGTGGCCTGCTACGGCCAGGATGACTTCAAGCGCTCGATGGCAGCGCTCAAGTACTTCACCACCTTTGGTTCTGCCGAGTTTGCCGTGCGGCCTTTTCTGCTCAAGGGTTTGGAACCCACGCTGGCGGTGATGCAGCAGTGGTCGCTGGACGACAATGAGCACGTGCGCCGCCTCGCCAGTGAGGGCTCGCGGCCGAGGCTGCCGTGGTCGTTTCGCCTGGCCCGGGTGCAGGCCGATCCGCGCCTGTGCGCGTCGATCCTGGATAACCTCAAGGCCGACAACAGCCTGTATGTACGCAAGTCCGTGGCCAACCACCTCAACGACATCACCAAGGACCATCCGGACTGGGTGCTGGATGTTATCGAGAGTTGGTCACTGGACAACCCTCACACCGCCTGGATCGCTCGCCACGCCCTGCGCAGCCTGATCAAGCAAGGCAATACCCGTGCATTGACGATCATGGGCGCAGGCGCGCGTGCCGAAGTGAAGATCCAGCACTTGAAGGTCGAGCCCGCGGTGATTCGCCTGGGTGAGCGCATCAACCTGTCGTTTACCCTGCAATCCATGGCCAGCACCTCACAAAAACTGGTGGTGGACTACGCCATCGACTATGTAAAAAGCGCCGGCCATAGCGCCGCCAAGGTGTTCAAGCTCAAGACCTTTACCCTCGGCGCGGATGAGCGGCATACAGTTTTACGTCGCCAACACATCCGCGACATGACCACGCGCAAGCACTACCCCGGCCAGCACACCGTGCATGTACTTGTGAACGGTGAACGCCTGGCAAGCAGTGAATTTGAGCTGATCGACTGACCCTTCCCACCAAACAAAAGGCTCTATCTCGGGCCTTTCAGCGATATTTATTGTCCTACAATGCTGGTCTTTGGTGTTGCGATCCATTATCATCTGCCGCCTTCTTGGTACCCGCGAGGGTATCTGTGTCAACGTTCCACCTGAGGCGCCCATGCACTGTTTTTCGTTTTACCGCCCTTTGATTTGCGCAAGTCTGGGGCTTGTTTCGCACCACGCTTACGCCGCGCCGCAACCCATGGCCGAAGCTGCACTTGCCAACGAATCCGAGCTGCACTGCCACTTCAACCGTGACGCCAGCACCGATTGCACCACCACCTACCGCTACACCATCCTCAAGCCCAGTGGCCGGGAAATATTGTCGCGAATCGACTTCAACTATGCCGAGGGCGATGGTTTTGAAGTACTGCACGCCGAGTCCACCCAGCCCGGCGGCAAGCCGCAGCCCCTCGACGAAGCGCAGATCGATACGCGCACCGCGCCCAACCCTGACCAGGGGTTTTCCCGGCTCAAGCAAACGTCCCTGGCCTTTCCCAACCTGCGGGTCGGCACGCAAATCCGCTACACCGTGCGCGAACATCACGCCGCCAAGCCGCTGATGACCGAGTTCCACTACGCCCTGCAGTTCGGCACCAGCACTGCCCGTCGCGACCGCCTCAAGGCACGGTTCACGGCTGAACGGCCAATCGAGTGGCGCGCGGAGTTGATGGACGGTTTCACCATCACCCCCTCGGTCAATCGCAAGACCCTGGATATCGAACTGAAGGCGCCGACCTATCTCAATTACATCAACGAATCGAGTCACGCCTACCTGCGGTTGATCCCACGTATCGAAGTGGGCAGCAGCCTTGATGTGCAAAAGCATTTCGGTGGTTTTGCCCAGCGCTACAACCAGATCCTCGCGGCCAAGCTACCGGCAGGCAGTGCCGCCGCCGTGGCTACGGTGAAAGACTTGGCCCCGGCGCAACAAGTGGCCGGCCTGATGCAGTACATCAACGATCACTACCGTTACCTGGGTGACTGGCGCGCCACGGATCGCGGCTATGTGCCGTTTAACCTGGCAGAGATCGAACAGCACGGTTATGGCGACTGCAAGGACCTCGCGATCCTCCTGACCGCCATGCTCAAGGCCAGCGGGATCAAGGCCGAGACCGCCTGGGTCAGCCGTGGGGATGTGGTGGATTCACTGCTGATTCCGGGCACCGGCGCGCCCAACCACGCCATCGTGCGTGCCGAAGTAGCCGGCCAGGTGTGGTGGCTGGACCCAACCAACCCGGTGTTCGCCCCGGGCCAGGCCATGCCCGACATCCAGGATCGCTGGGTACTCGTCAACGACACCCAGGGCCAGGTACGCGAGGAACATATCCCCCTGGCGCGCCCTGAAACCAGCATCCGCCTGGACAAACAAGTGCATTACGACAAACAGGGCAACGGTGCGACCCGCGCCAGCGTCACCTTCAGCCGCCTGACACTGATGCAATTGAGCGTCGCTGACCGCGAGCAAGGCGCTACCGCCACCGACCAGAACATCTGCGACAACTTCGGCCGGGAAATCAGCGATTGCCAGGTCACCCGCCCGCCCACCGGTTTCGTGGTGCCCGACACCTACACCGTCAACGCCAGCATGACCGACCTGCGCGCCCTGGAGAAACTCGACAACGGCTACGTCTATACCGACCAATCGCTGAAAGAGAAGTGGGATGACCTGTTCAACTACCGCCGCAACGGGCAACAGGGCGACCTGTACCTGGGCAATCCGGACACTGTCGACTACACCTTTACCTTGACCGGCGGGAAGATGGACAAACCGGTGCAGGGCTGCAAGATCAGCTCGCCCTGGTATGACCTGGAACTCGATGGCGAACCGCTCAAGGACGGCTTGCGCTATCACTATCGGCTGACCCAGAAAGTGCGCTGGTTGAGCCATGATGAAATCGTCAGTGCGCCGTTTGAAAAGATGATCAACGATGCCCGTGCGTGTGGTGAACAGGTGCATCAGACCGTGAAACTGTAGGAGCCGGCTTGCCGGCGATGAGGTCCTTGAGTCCCGCGCAAACCTATTGGACGCCATCGCCGGCAAGCCGCCCTACAGTCCGCCCAACAGCAGCCCCTGCTCCTTGGCACACAACTCCACCACGTAATCCCACAACACCCGCAACCGCACCGACTTGTGCAGTTCGCGCCGGGAACTGATCCAGTAACTGCGCTGGATGCCCTCCTGCGGCAACAACGGCACCAGGTCCGGGTCGCCTGCGGCCATAAAGCACGGCAGCACGGCAATCCCCAGGCCCGAACGCGCCGCCTGGTGCTGGGCGATCACGCTGGTGCTGTGGAACACCACCCTGGGGTTGCGGCAAAAACTGCTGAGGAGCTTGAGCTCCTGACTGAACAACAGGTCGTCGACGTAATCGATCCAGGCATGGGCGACCAGGTCTTCGCGCTTCTCGATAGGCGGCGTGCGGGCCAGGTAGCTGCGGCTGGCATAGAGCGCCAGGCGGTAGTCGGTGAGTTTGCGCGTAACCAGTTGGTCGACGCTGGGCCGCTCCAGGTGGATGCTGATCTCGGCCTCGCGGTTAAGGATGCTGACAAACCGCGGCACCGCCACCAACTCCACTTCCAACCCTGGATAACGCTCGAACAGGCCACCCATGCGCCCGGCCAGGAACATCACCCCCAGCCCTTCGGCCACTCCCAGGCGAATCTTACCCAGGGGCGCGGCGGAATGGGTCAGTTCCTCCTCAGCCATCAGCGCGACGTTTTCCATGGCCTCGGCATGCTTGAGCAGCGCCTCACCCGACGGCGTCAGTTCATAACCCTGGGCATGCTGCACAAACAGCGCAGTGCCGAGGCTTTTCTCAATGGCCTCGATATGCCGGGCCACGGTCGCATGCGTGGTTTTCAGGCGCTGGGCAGCGGTCAGCAGGCGCCCGCTGCGCTGTAACTCAAGAAAATACCGCAGGTCATTCCAGTCGAACATGTCGCCTCCCTTCCCGGCCATGAGAACAGCGCTGTTTAAAAACGCACAGCAGCTGGGTAAAAACTAACATTTTTAAGACGAAAACTAACAACTAGGATGGAGCCAATAAGAAAAACAAGCGAGACCCAGATGACTATTGCAACTGAGCAATACGATTACGTGGTAGTAGGTGCCGGCCCTGCGGGCTGCCTGCTGGCCAATCGACTGTCTGCCAACCCCGCCCATCGCGTGCTGCTGCTCGAAGCCGGTGGCCGCGACAATTACCCCTGGATCCATATCCCCGTCGGCTACCTGTTCTGCATCGGCAACCCGCGCACCGACTGGTGCTTCAAGACCGAAGCCCAGGAAGGCCTGCAAGGCCGCGCCTTGAGCTATCCACGGGGCAAGGTGCTGGGCGGCTGCTCGTCGATCAACGGCATGATCTACATGCGTGGCCAGGCCAACGACTACGACGGCTGGGCCGCCGAAGGCAACCCGGGATGGGCCTGGGACGATGTACTGCCGCTGTTCAAGCAAAGCGAAAACCATTTTGCCGGTGCCTCGCCCCTGCATGGCGACAGCGGCGAGTGGCGCGTGGAGCAACAGCGCCTGCACTGGCCAATCCTCGACGCGTTCCGCGAAGCGGCCAAGCAAAGTGGCATCGCCAATATCGACGACTTCAACCAGGGCGATAACGAAGGCTGTGGTTACTTCCAGGTCAACCAGAAAAGCGGCGTGCGCTGGAACGCGGCCAAGGCGTTTCTCAAGCCAATTCGCCAGCGCCCCAACCTGACGGTGCTGACCGAAGTCGAGGTCGATCGTGTGTTATTGAACGACGGCCGCGCCAGTGCCGTGGTTGGCCGCCAGCATGGGCAAGCCATCACCTGGAAAACACGCGAGGAAATCATCCTGTGCGCCGGTGCCGTGGGTTCGCCCGGCATCCTGCAACGCTCCGGCATCGGCCCTTCCAGCGTCCTCAAGCCCTTGGGCATCGAGGTGCTGCACGAGTTGCCCGGAGTCGGCGGCAACCTGCAGGACCACCTGCAACTGCGCCTGATCTACAAACTGGAAAACGCCCGCACCCTGAACCAGATCGCCGGCTCCGTATGGGGCAAGCTGGGCATGGGCCTGCAATACCTGTATGACCGCAGCGGCCCGTTGTCCATGGCCCCCAGCCAACTCGGCGCCTTTGCCCGCTCGGGGCCGGAACAGGCCACGGCCAACCTCGAATACCATGTGCAACCACTGTCACTGGAACGCTTTGGCGAGCCGCTGCACGCGTTCCCGGCGTTTACCGCGTCGGTCTGCGACTTGCGCCCACAGAGTCGTGGGCGCATTGATATCCGCTCGGCAGATCCTTCTGTGCCGCCGCTGATCCAACCCAACTACCTGAGCCATCCTGAGGATTTACGCGTGGCCGCCGCTGCCATCCGCCTGACCCGGCGCATTGTCGGCGCCCAGGCCCTGCGCCCCTTCAACCCGGTGGAATACTTGCCCGGTGAAGCCCTGCAGAGCGACGAACAATTGCAGGAAGCCGCAGCGCGGATCGGCACCACGATCTTCCATCCGGTGGGTACCTGCCGCATGGGCCACGATAAGGACGCGGTGGTCGATGCCCAGTTGCGCGTGCACGGAGTTCCCGGCCTGCGCATCGCCGATGCCTCGATCATGCCGCGCATCACCTCCGGCAACACCTGCTCACCCACACTGATGATCGCGGAAAAAGCCGCGCAACTGATCCTGTCCCCTTCAACGAGGAACCTCACCCCCCAACGAGAACAGACAACACCGGCATGACCTGTAGGAGCGAGCTTGCTCGCGAAAATCGCCAACGATAACGCGGGCATCCTGGATAAACGCGTTGCTCTCAGGCTTTTCGCGAGCAAGCATGCTCCTACAGGGTAAAAGCGGCGCTGAAGTTGGCGCCGACAGTGGAACAACAATAAATAATCACTGTGAGGGCTACCCCATGTCAGAACGTGCTCAACCCCTGGACGCCACCGTCGGCGCCACTGTCACCAGCAAAGAGTCGCAAAAGGTCATCTTCGCCTCGTCCCTGGGGACGGTGTTCGAGTGGTATGACTTTTTCCTCTATGGCGCCCTCGCGGCAGTCATCAGCAAGCAGTTCTTTGCCGGGGTCAACGACACCACGGCTTTTATCTTCGCCTTGATGGCCTTTGCCGCCGGCTTTGTGGTGCGACCCTTCGGCGCGCTGGTGTTCGGCCGCCTGGGGGACATGATCGGACGTAAATATACGTTCCTGGCCACCATCGTCCTGATGGGCGTGGCAACCTTCTGTGTGGGCCTGCTACCGACCTACGCCAGCATCGGCATCGCCGCACCGATCATCCTGGTGGTGTTGCGCATGCTCCAGGGCCTGGCCCTGGGCGGTGAATACGGCGGCGCCGCAACCTATGTGGCCGAACACGCGCCACAAGGCAAACGCGGGTTCCACACCAGTTGGATTCAGTCCACCGCAACCCTCGGCCTGCTGCTGTCACTGCTGGTGGTACTGGCCTGCCGGTATTTCACCGGCGATCAGTTTGAAGTCTGGGGCTGGCGCCTGCCGTTCCTGCTGTCGATCGTGCTGCTGGGGATTTCCACCTGGATCCGCATGAGCCTGCACGAATCCCCCGCGTTCCTGAAAATGAAAGAGGAAGGCAAGGCCAGCAAGGCGCCGATCCGCGAGTCGTTCGGCAACTGGGAAAACCTCAAGGTGGTGCTGATTGCGCTGTTCAGCATCAACGCCGGCCAGGCCGTGACCTTCTACGCCGCACAGTTCTATGTGCTGTTCTTCCTCACCCAGTTCCTGAAGATGGACCCGGCCCTGGCCAATATGCTGCTGATCATCAGCGTGGTGATTGGCGCGCCGTTCTTTATCTTCTTCGGCTGGCTGTCGGACAAGCTGGGGCGCAAGCCGGTGCTGATGGTCGGCCTGCTGCTGGCCACCGCGCTGTACTTCCCGATCTTCAAGGGCCTGGCCCACTACACCAACCCGGCGATGGACCAGGCCAGCCGCCAGGCGCCGATCACCGTGCTGGCCGACCCGGCTACCTGCACCTTCCAGTTCGACCCGGTGGGCAAGGCGCGGTTTGACAGCCCCTGCGACAAGGTCAAGACCTTCCTGGTCAAACAGGGCCTGCCCTACAGCAGCGAAGCCGCACCTGCCGGCAGCGCAGTGCAGGTCAGCGTGGGCGATGTGCGCATCGACGGCTATGACGAAGACGCCCTGCGCGGCGCCGTGACCCTGGCCGGCTACCCGAAATCGGCGGACGTGGCCCAGGTCAACAAAACCATGGTGGTGGTGCTGATCGTCGCCCTGATCCTGATCGCTGCGATGTGCTACGGCCCACTCGCCGCGCTGATGGTGGAACTGTTCCCGACGCGCATCCGCTACACCTCCATGTCCCTGCCCTACCACATCGGCAACGGCTGGTTTGGCGGGTTCCTGCCAACCGTGTCGTTTGCCCTGGTGGTGTACACCGGCGATATCTTCTACGGGCTGTGGTACCCAGTGGTGATTACCGGGGTCAGCCTGATTGTCGGGCTGCTGTGCCTGAAGGAAACCAAGAACGTGGATATCGACAACAACTAAATATCCCGCAAACACTGTAGATCCCTTGTGGGAGCGGGCTTGCTCGCGATGGCGGTGGATCAGTCAATACATCTAGTGACTGACACAGCATCATCGCGGGCAAGCCCGCTCCCACATTGGTTCCCGGCGCTCACACAAATTGCTGTATATCCATCCAGATAAAGGTTGCTCAATCCCCTTCTTTTGCCCATCCTGCTTCCCATTCAACTGCGTAACGAATGGGCTGAGCATGCGGCTGTACCTCTGTGAAAAACCCTCCCAGGCCAAGGATATCGCGGCCGTGCTCGGCGCCAGGCGCCGGGGCGACGGCTGCTGGCTGGGAACCGACGTCACAGTCACCTGGTGCATCGGCCACCTGCTGGAAACCGCCCCGCCCGACGCCTACGACGCCAAGTACAAACGCTGGGTGCTGGCCGACCTGCCCATTGTCCCGGAAAAATGGAAGATGACGGTCAAGCCCAAGACCGCCAGCCAGTACAAGGCCGTCAAGCGCCTGCTGGGCGAGGCCCGGGAACTGGTGATTGCCACCGACGCCGACCGCGAAGGCGAGATGATCGCCCGGGAACTGGTCGAACATTGCCGCTATCGCGGGCCGATCCAGCGGTTGTGGTTGTCGGCACTGGACGATGCCTCGATCCGCAAGGCGCTGGCGTCGTTGAAGCCTGGCGCAGAGACCTTCAACCTCTACCATTCGGCCCTGGGTCGCTCCCGCGCCGACTGGCTGATCGGCATGAACATGAGCCGCCTGTTTACCCTGCTCGGCCGCCAGTCCGGCTACCAGGGCGTGCTGCCGGTGGGTCGGGTGCAAACCCCGACCCTGCGCCTGGTGGTGGACCGTGACCGTAGCATTGCCGACTTTGTCCCCGTGGCGTACTGGGCCATTGATGTCGAATTGCGCCATCAGTCGATGAGCTTTATCGCACAATGGCGCGCCGCCGACGATATCTGCGACGACCAGGGCCGCTGCCTCAACCCGCAACGCGCGCAACAGGCCGCCAGCGCGATGAGCAACGCGGCCAGCGCCCGGCTGGTGAAGTTGCGCACAGAGCGCATGCGCGAAGTGGCGCCGCTGCCCTTCGACCTGGGCACCCTGCAGGAAATCTGCTCGAAAAAACTCGGCCTCGGCGCCCAGGAAACCCTGGATATCGCCCAGTCCCTCTACGAAACCCACAAGGTCATCACCTATCCACGCAGTGACTGCGGCTATCTGCCCGTCAGCCAGCATGGCGACGCACCAAGCATTCTCGCGGCATTGGGCCGGGCCGATCCGGCGGTCAATGCGCTGATGCCGCACATCGATGCGCAACGCCGCTCCCGCGCCTGGAACGACGCCAAGGTCAGTGCCCACCACGGCATTATCCCCACTGGGGCCGGCAAGGACCTGGCACAGTTGGCCGGCAAGCACCGCGCCGTCTACACCTTGATCCGCGCCCGTTACCTGGCGCAGTTCCTGCCCAACCACGAATACGACCGCACCCAGGCGGACTTCAACTGTGCCGGCGAAGCCTTGCGCGCCGTGGGCAAAGTGGTGGTGGAGCCAGGCTGGAAGCGGGCCTTGCCCGAAGCCCTGGCGCCAAGCAAGGGTCGCGAGGCGCCGGCCCCACAACCCTTGCCACCATTGGTGCAAGGCCAGGACTACGCAGTGGCCAAGGTCAACCTCAAAGACTTGTGGACCCAGCCGCCCAAACCCTTCACTGAGGGCGACTTGATCAAGGCCATGAAAAACGTCGCCAAGCTGGTGGACGACCCGCTGCTCAAGCAGAAACTCAAGGACACCACCGGTATCGGCACCGAAGCGACACGGGCCGGGATTATCCAGGGCCTGCTGGACCGCGGTTACCTGGTAAAAAATGGCAAGGCATTGTCAGCCACACCGGCGGCCTTCAGCCTGATCGACGCGGTGCCCAGGGCCATTGCCGACCCTGGCACCACCGCCATTTGGGAACAGGCCCTGGATATGGTGCAAAGCGGTGAGATGAGCCTGGAGGAATTCGTCGCCAAACAGGCAGCCTGGATGAGTAAACAAGTGGCGCGCTGCAATGGCCTGCAAATGACCATCAGCGGCCCGGCCAGCCCGGCAGGTCGTGCTGCCACGCCCTGGAAAAACAAACGCAAGCCGGCCAAGCGCAAGACTGGCACCAGCCCGAAACGGGCGGCAAAACCGGCAAGCAAGGGCTAATTGGGTGAAAAAATCCATAAAATGACGCTTTTTGACGGGATATACGCCGCTTTGGGTCTTGCTCCAGCGCCTGCGGTCTAGGATTCTGTAGGCACAGCCCTAATAACAACACCAGAGTGGCCGCCATGAAAACCGTCGCACAGTTGCTCAAGTCCAAGGACCAGAAGAATCAGGAAGTGCATACCATCCAGTGGAATCACACCGTGTTTGAAGCGCTGGTGGTGATGGCAGCGAAGAACGTCGGCGCTTTGCCGGTGGTCAAGGACAACAAAGTCGTCGGCATCATCAGTGAGCGCGACTACGCGCGCAAACTGATTCTCCACGGACTGTCCTCGACGAGCACACAGGTACACCAAGTGATGAGCTCACCGGCGATCACCGTGGACACCCACAAAAGCGTCGAAGACTGCATGGGCATCATGACCGACGGCCACCTGCGTCATCTGCCGGTGGTGGAAGACGGAGAACTGCTGGGCCTGCTGTCCATCGGTGACCTGGTCAAGGAAGCCATCGCTGAGCAGGCGGCCCTGATCCAGCAACTGGAGCAGTACATCCGCGGCGAATGACCCTACTCTCGACACCACCACGCCCCCGGTGAGAACTGGCTTATGTAGGAGCTGGCTTGCCTGCGATGGCATCACCTCGGTGTAACTGATGCACCGAGGCGCCTGCATCGCAGGCAAGCCAGCTCCTACATGGATCACTGCTGAACCCGGCCTTGCATGCGACCCACCGGCACAAAAAGTGACGCACAAGTCACCTTTCCCGCATCCTCCCCTGCACAAAAAAAATTATGTAGTGAGTAAAAATAATCACTACATAACCGTTGACGTAACCATTTTGACCTTGCATGATTCAGACGTCTCCCGGATCGGGAGCGTTGGCAACAAGCGTTTTGAACAGGCTCGTCTGACCGCCGAGCTGTTTTTCCGGATGTGCACTGCCCACAAGGCAGATTGATGAAGCTGACCGGCCCGCAAGGATCGGTACAAGAAGCTCAAATGCTGCTTGTCTTCGTTATGAAACCATTGCGTAGCAGGTCATCAGCAACACTACATGCATCAGGTTCAAGACCCTGCCCGTATTCGGCAGACCGTTACTGACGCCCGGTTTTCGGAACCGGAGACAACTTAAAAGTGTATTAACGAATCAACTGAAGATCGCCAACTGGTCAAGGGGCTTACACAT
Source organism: Pseudomonas sp. 25 R 14 (assembly GCF_900004755.1). NCBI lineage: Bacteria > Pseudomonadati > Pseudomonadota > Gammaproteobacteria > Pseudomonadales > Pseudomonadaceae > Pseudomonas > Pseudomonas sp. 25 R 14. The sequence continues at coordinate 25,782 of NZ_CVTS01000052.1, forward strand.
GAATCTGAACAACCAACCAACTATCGACGAATTGGCTGAGATGTTCGCAGCGCAGAAAGACACACTCGACGACCATATCCTGTGGATTGGCAAATCGGGCGAAGTGCAAATTGACTGCCTGGCGCCCCATACCGAAGAAGCCGAGTTCGACCGCAATAACCGCGAACTGGCGGCGCGCCTGAAGATGTACCGCCGCGGCCAGGGTTATGTCGGCAAGAAAGCGGCAGCCGATCGCAACTTTATCGAGCAAGTGTTCGATACACTTAACAATGCCTGGGAGTCTTTCAAGGACAACTCGCAAGTTAAAGTAATCGACCGCTACTACTAAGAATAACGCTACCTTTGTGGGAGCTGGCTTGCCGGCTCCCACATTTGTTTATGTGCAACTTCAACTGTTGGGGTAATGCCCCTTCCCCGCCTCAGCCAGAAAGATATCGAACAGTGCCTGCGCCGCCGCCGACAGCTCATGCCCCGGCTTGGTCAGCACACCAATCGGCCGCTCGATCACCGGCCCGGTCAAGGTGATGCAATGAGCGCCCGCCTCCTCCATCTGCTGCGCGCATAACGCCGGCACCGCGCTGACCCCCAAGCCATTGGCAACCATCTTGCCCACTGTGGCCAGTTGATGACTTTCGAGGGCCACGGGTAACTTCATTTGCAAGGCACCGAGGTGTTCTTCCAGCATCACCCGCACAGTGGAAGGCCGCTGCAGGGTGATAAAAGGTTGCACCAGCAGGGTTTTCCAATCGATCTCGGCCATTTGCGCCAATGGCGAATCGCCGGGCACGACGGCGATAAAGCGGTCCAGGTACAGCGGGGTGAATGCCAGCGACGACCCCGGCGCCGGTTCGAACGCTACCCCCAACTCCACCTGGCGATCACGGACCATTTCCAGCACTTGTTCGTTGATCAGGTCATGCACCGTCACGTTGACCTGAGGAAAGCACGCGCGAAAGATCTTCAAGATCGGCGGCAGCAGGTTGCCGGCAAACGACGGCATCGCCGCCACCGTTACCCGCCCACGTTGCAGGGTAAAACGCTGGCGCAATTCATCTTCGGCATTGTCCCAATCGGCAATCAGACGACGCGCAAGCGGCAACAAGGATTCACCTTCAGGGGTCAGTGCCACGTTACGGGTATTGCGGCTGAAAAGGCGCCCGCCCAAGCCCTCTTCCAGGCCCTTGATGGTCAGGCTCAGGGCCGACTGGGACAAATGCAGGCGCTCACAGGCGGCGGCAAAACTCAGGCTTTGGGCCACGGCAAGGAAGGCCCGCATCTGTTTAACTGTCATGACGCTGCTCCAACGCATGGGTAATTGTGCTGTTTTTTAAATCAATCAACCTTAAAAAACAACTTAACAAATCAATCCGTCGGCGCAACACTCGGTTCACTGGCTGGACCACAAACAATAAAAGAGGTGCATATGGCAGGTTTCGATAAACGCGTGGCGTCCTATGAAGAAGCGCTGGCAGGCCTGGAAGATGGCATGACCGTACTCTCCGGTGGTTTTGGCCTGTGTGGCATCCCGGAAAACCTCATCGCCGAAATCAAGCGCAAAGGCACCCGCGACCTGACGGTGGTTTCCAACAATTGCGGCGTCGACGGTTTCGGCCTGGGCGTGTTGCTGGAAGAAAAACAGATCAGTAAGGTCATCGCCTCCTACGTCGGTGAAAACGCCCTGTTCGAGAAGCAACTGCTCAGCGGCGAAATCGAAGTGGTGTTGACGCCCCAAGGCACCCTGGCGGAAAAAATGCGCGCAGGCGGCGCCGGCATCCCGGCCTTCTTTACCGCCACCGGCGTCGGTACCCCGGTCGCCGAAGGCAAGGAAACCCGTGAATTCAACGGTCGCCCGTACCTGATGGAAGAATCCATTACCGGCGACTTCGCCATCGTCAAAGGTTGGAAAGCCGACCATTTCGGCAACGTGATCTACCGCCACACGGCGCAAAACTTCAACCCGCTGGCGGCCACCGCCGGCAAGATCACCGTGGTTGAAGTCGAGGAAATCGTCGAACCGGGCGAGTTGGACCCGGCGCAGATCCACACCCCTGGCATCTACGTCGACCGGATCATCTGCGGCACATTCGAGAAGCGCATCGAACAGCGCACCGTCCGCAAGTAATCCTCTAGCCCGAATAATAAGGACACATAAAATGGCTCTTACCCGCGAACAAATGGCTCAACGCGTCGCCCGCGAAATGCAGGACGGCTTCTACGTCAACCTCGGCATCGGCATCCCGACCCTGGTGGCCAACTACATCCCCGACGGCATGGAAGTGATGCTGCAGTCGGAAAACGGCCTGCTGGGCATGGGTCCGTTTCCTACCGAAGACACCATCGACGCCGACATGATCAACGCCGGCAAGCAGACCGTTACCGCACGCATCGGCGCCTCGATTTTCTCTTCCGCCGAATCCTTCGCCATGATTCGTGGCGGGCATGTCGACCTCACGGTACTCGGCGCCTTTGAGGTGGATGTACATGGCAACATCGCGTCCTGGATGATCCCAGGCAAGCTGGTCAAGGGCATGGGCGGCGCCATGGACCTGGTGGCCGGCGCAGAAAACATCATCGTGATCATGACCCACGCCTCCAAGGACGGTGAGTCCAAGTTGCTCAGCCAATGCAGCCTGCCGCTGACCGGTGCCAACTGCATCAAGCGCGTGCTGACGGACCTGGCCTACCTGGAAATCGAAAATGGCGCTTTTGTCCTCAAGGAACGCGCACCTGGCGTCAGCGTTGAAGAGATTGTCAGCAAGACCGCCGGTAAACTGATCGTCCCGGACCACGTTCCAGAAATGCATTTCCAGTGAGGACAGATTCCATGCAAGACGTCGTGATTGTTGCTGCCACCCGCACCGCCGTGGGCAGCTTCCAAGGTGCCCTGGCGAGCATCCCGGCACCGGAACTGGGCGCTGCGGTGATCCGCCGCCTGCTGGAGCAGACGGGTCTCGATCCTGCGCAAGTGGATGAAGTGATCCTCGGCCAGGTGCTGACCGCAGGCAGTGGCCAGAACCCGGCGCGCCAGGCGTCGATCCTCGCCGGCCTGCCGCATGCGGTGCCGAGCCTGACCTTGAACAAGGTCTGCGGCTCGGGCCTCAAGGCCCTGCACCTGGGCGCGCAAGCCATCCGCTGCGGTGACGCCGAGGTGATCATCGCTGGCGGCATGGAGAACATGAGCCTGGCCCCCTACGTACTGCCATCCGCCCGCACCGGCCTGCGCATGGGCCACGCGAAGATGATCGACAGCATGATCACCGACGGCCTGTGGGATGCGTTCAACGACTACCACATGGGCATCACCGCCGAAAACCTGGTGGACAAGTACGACATCAGCCGTGAAGCCCAGGACGCGTTCGCCGCCGCCTCCCAGCAAAAAGCCGTCGCCGCGATTGAAGCCGGGCGCTTTGCCGACGAGATAACGCCGATCCTGATTCCCCAGCGCAAAGGCGACCCGATTGCCTTTGCCGTGGACGAGCAGCCCCGTGCCGGCACCACCGCCGAATCCCTGGGCAAGCTCAAGCCAGCCTTCAAGAAAGACGGCAGCGTCACCGCCGGCAACGCGTCGAGCCTCAATGACGGCGCCGCTGCGGTGCTGCTGATGAGCGCCGACAAAGCCAAGGCCCTCGGCCTGCCGGTCCTGGCGCGTATTGCCAGCTACGCCAACGCAGGTGTCGACCCGGCAATCATGGGCATTGGCCCGGTGTCTGCGACCCGCCGTTGCCTGGACAAGGCCGGCTGGCAACTGGCCGACCTGGACCTGATCGAAGCCAACGAAGCGTTTGCCGCACAGGCACTGGCGGTGGGCAAGGAACTGGAGTGGGATGCGAGCAAGGTCAACGTCAACGGCGGCGCGATTGCCATCGGCCACCCGATTGGCGCTTCAGGCTGCCGCGTGCTGGTGACCCTGCTGCATGAAATGATCAAGCGCGATGCCAAGAAAGGCTTGGCCACCTTGTGCATCGGCGGCGGTCAGGGCGTGGCACTGGCCCTTGAGCGCGACTGATTCAACGAGCAACATGAAAGAGGCCCGGTTCCACGAAAACCGGGCCTTTTTTTGCCTATCTGATTTGCGAACGTCCTTCAATGTAGGAGCTGGCAAGCCAGCGCCTACAATAGATCGCCATCGTCAGCCAGGTTGGGGTACGGCGAAGACCGCATTGGCCCGCACCACGACCTTTTCTCCCACCTGCAAACTGACCGTGGCAAACGCCATCTGCCGCCCGCGCTTGTGATGCTCCAAGTGCACCTCGATCCACTCCCCTACCTGTACCGCCCCCAGATAATCGAGGGTCATGCTCGCGGTAATCAACGGCAACGGCGGGTCGCTGGAAAACGCCATGGCGTAACCCATGCCAACATCCGCCAGGGTCGCCAGCACGCCACCGTGGACCGTGCCGCGTCCGTTGGCATGGCGATTGTCGGCGCGCAGCCCCAGTTGCAGGTGCAGGCCTTCGCCACGGCAATACACCGGACCAAGCAAATCCAGGAGCGGGCTGCTGCGGGGCAATGGGATAAAACCTTCAGGAATAACAGTCATGGTCGGATCGTCCTTGTGTGCAGACACAAGGTTTAACCCTGGGCGCGCGTTGCAGCCATCAAGATCAATGCGGCAAATCTGTGGCGATAAGCCTACGCCCGCTTTGCGTTCGCCGGGCAAACCCGCTTTAATCGCCGCGCACTTTATCCCGCACACTTGAAGGAACTGTAATGCGCCATCTGGAAGGCAGATTCACTGCACTGTTGTTATTGACTGGCCTGCTGCTCGGCGGCTGCTCGCCCAAGGAGTACTCCGAGGCCACGGCCATCAGTGGCGAACAGGGCCGGGCCGGCGCGCTGCTGGCCTATGAGCATGAGTTGAGCCTGGCGATGCCAGTAGCCCTGCTGGCACCGCGCATGCAGGCCACTCGCCAAGCCTGTGAGTCGGCGCAGTTCGGCGCCTGCAATATCCTGCGTATCGAAGAGAACAGCGACGGCGGCATGATCGTGCTACGCATTGTTCCAAACGGTGTCGAGCCGTTGGTGAGCATGGCGGCCGAGGGCGGTCAACTGGGCCAGCGTATCACCAGCGCCGAGGACCTGGCCGACGCCGTGGCCGATGTGCGCCGTCGCCAGGAACGCTTGCAGGCCCAGCAAAAACGCCTGGATGAACTGGCTGCGCGCAAGGACATCACCGTGGGCGACCTGATCACCCTCAGCAAGGAACAGGCCGCCATCGAAAACGAGCTGCAGGAACTGGCACAGATCGCCGCCGGCCAACAGCGGCGCCTGGACACCAACCGCGTGACCCTGAACTTCCAACCCTCAGACGGCGAACATCAGCAATCGCGCTTTGCCAGGATGTTCGGTAACCTGGGCGACAACCTGGTCGATGGCACCGCCGATGCCCTGGAGCGCTCCAGCTATGTGCTGCCGTTTGTGATCCTCGCGTTCCCGGTGTTGTGGCTGTGGGTCTGGTTGTGGCGCAAGCTGGTCAAGCGTCGCCCCTGACCTCAGCGCTTGATGCAGCGCTGGTAACGCTCATCCACGCGCTGGGCGAACCAGGCCGTGGTGAGGTTGCGGGTGATCTTCGGGCTCTTGAGCACAATACCCGGCAGGATCGCCCGCGGCAGCGGTTTGCCTTCGGCTTTCTCGGCCAGGGCAAACACCCGCTGGTACAGGGTGGTCTCTTCAAAATCCAGGCGATCGCCCTGCTCTAGCTGGCTGCGAATGCTCGGGTTGCGCATGTCCAGCTTCTTGCCCAATGAACGCACCGCCAGCTCCGTGGTGCCGGGCATGATGGAGCCATGCAGGATCAGATCCCCATCCAGCGCCAGACGCGTGCCCGAGGCGCGGCTGACGGCAGCCTGGAACGCCGCATTGCGACTGGCGTACCAACCGGCGTTGAAATCCGCAAAACGGTACAGCGGCTGGCTGTAGTTCACCGGGTAGCCGAGCAAATGGGCGATGCCGAAGTACATGCCACCCCGTCGGGTAAACACTTCCCGGCGAATGCTGCCGTCCACGGTGTAGGGATAGCCCCTGGCCTGTTTCTCGGCAAAGGCAATGCTCACCTGCATCGGGCCTGCGGTATGCACGGGGTTGAAACTGCCAAACAAAGTGCGCCCCAACGGCACAGTGCCAATGAAATCATCAAAGATACCACTCAGGTCTTTTTCGGTACGCGCAGCGCTCAGGCGCTCGGCGTAGGACTTGCCCGTGGGCGAACGCAGTTGCAACGCGGTACGCACCAGCACGGCCGGCACATGCACTTTGCCTGCACGACGGAGGATTTCATCCTGGGCGATCTTGCCCATGTTCGGCACCGGCGGGTCGACCTGGTAGGTGGACTCCTGCTCGGTCACGGCCAGTACCGCGCAGATATTCTCGGTGCTGGGGTAGATGTCCTGGCTGTCGAAGGCGGTGTAGATATCCTGGGCCCAACCGGCGCGATCCGACACCTTGGCCGGCATCAGCCGCACGATCTGCGCCTTGACCTCGGCCTCACTGCGCTCGGGCTGTTGCTGGCTGCGTTGAGTTGAACAGCCGGCCATGACCAACAAGGCGGCCAGGCAGGGAATCAGCCGGGATGAAAGCATGCGGGGGTGTCCTGTAAGCCGATGAAAGCACCCACTATCTCACAAACCCACACCCGCCCCTGTAGGAGCCGGCTTGCCGGCGAAGAACGTCAACGGTAACGCGTACCACCTGAATGAACGCGTTGTTTGTGAGTTTTTCGCCGGCAAGCCGGCTCCTACAGGGGTGTAGCGTCAGGATCAGATCCCGGAAAGCGCCAGGTCCATCGCAAAGTAGGTGAAGATCAAGTCCGCACCGGCACGCTTGATCGAGCCCAGGGTCTCACGCACCACCCGTGCTTCATCAATGGCCCCTGCCTGGGCACCGAACTTGATCATCGCGTATTCGCCACTGACCTGGTAGGCCGCCACGGGCAAGCGCGAGGCTTCACGGATATCGCGGATGATGTCCAGGTAGGCGCCGGCCGGCTTGACCATCAGGCAGTCGGCACCTTCCTGCTCGTCGAGCAGGGATTCGCGCACGGCTTCGCGGCGGTTCATCGGGTTCATCTGGTAGCTTTTGCGATCGCCCTTCAGCGCACTGCCGCCCGCCTCGCGGAACGGGCCATACAGGGCCGAAGCGAATTTGGTGGAATAGGCCATGATCGGGATATGGTTGAAACCGGCCGCATCCAGGGCCCGGCGAATAGCCTGGACCTGGCCGTCCATCGCCGCCGACGGCGCGATCACATCGGCACCGGCGCGGGCGGCCGCCACTGCTTGCTTGCCCAGGTTGGCCAGGGTGCGGTCGTTGTCCACTTCATTACCGTGCATCACGCCGCAATGGCCGTGATCGGTGTATTCGCAGAAGCAGGTGTCGGACATCACGATCATCTCCGGCACCGCGTCCTTGCAGATCGCCGACATGCGCGACACCAGCCCACGCTCGTTCCAGGTGTCGCTGCCGCTGGCGTCCAGGTGATGAGACACGCCAAACGTCATCACCGACTTGATCCCGGCGCGGGCAAAGCGCTCGATTTCACTGGCCAGTTTCGATTCAGGGATGCGCATCACACCGGGCATGCTGGTAATCGGTACGAAATCGTCGATTTCTTCTTCGACAAAAATCGGCAACACCAGGTCATTGAGGGTGAATTCGGTTTCCTGGAACAGGCTGCGTAACTCGGGGGAACGACGTAGGCGGCGAGGACGGGTTTCGGGGAACTGGCTGGACATGAATGCTCCTGAAAAAAACAGGCGAAAAAACCTAGGGGCGAAAGCTTATGCCCTACGCACCCATCAGAACAAACGCTGGGGAACAACAGTTTATTCCCCTGGCGGTAACAATTGCATTGACCTACAGCCGTAGACAGCCCTCTATGCAGAGCGTCACGGCACCACCGATCCAGACTTCATCACCTTGCCGGGCGACACGGATTCGCCCTACACGCCCCATGGTAGTGCCCTGGCTGACCACATACGCATCGGGCGCCAAGCCTTCGCCCAGCAACCACTGCGCCAGGCCGGCATTCAGGCTGCCAGTGGCCGGATCTTCCGGCGCCCCATCACCAGCAATGAACGCCCGCACCTCAAACTGCGCATCAACCTCATCGCGGGCAGGATCACACGGGGCAATCACGCCCACCGCCAGCCCCAGCAACTTTGAATAGTCCGGCTGCAAGGCCAGTACCGCCTGCCGATCAGTCAACATCAGGGCCAGCCAGCCCGCGCCGTTATCGACCCATTGGCTGCGAAGGATCGCCTCGGGCTCAAGGTTCAGGGCCAGGCGTACACGCTCCAGCAACTCAACATCCAACGGGCCCGAACGGATCAAGGGCGGGGCGATAAACGCCAACTCGTCACCCTCGCGGCGGATGCGCACCAGGCCGATCTCGCATTCCTGGATGATCTCTCGGCCCCGGGGCACACCACCGGCTTGCAGCCATGCCTGGCAACTGCCCAGGGTCGGATGGCCGGCGAAGGGCAGTTCCTGCACAGTGGTAAAAATCCGCACTCGGTAATCGGCACGTGGGTCCCGGGGCTGGAGCAGGAAGGTGGTTTCGCTGAGGTTGGTCCATTGGGCAAAGTCGGCCATCTGCTGGTCGCTGAGGCTATCGGCGCCCAGCACTACAGCCAGTGGGTTGCCCTTGAGTGCGACCCTGCTGAACACGTCCAGTTGCTTGAAATCGAAAGTCGGCATAGGTCAGCTCGGAATATTCAGGCCACGGATCACCGCTGGCCGGGCGACAAAACCATCCAACGCCCGCAGTACATTGGGGAAGTCGGTAATGCCCACCAGATCGCCCGACTCATAGAAACCAATCAGGTTGCGGATCCAGGGGAAGGTGGCGATGTCGGCAATGCTGTACTCATCGCCCATGATCCAGGTACGGCCCAGCAGGTGCTTTTCCAGCACGCCGAGCAGGCGCCGGGCTTCAGCGGCGTAGCGGTCGCGGGGGCGTTTGTCTTCGTAGGCCTTGCCGGCGAACTTATTGAAGAAACCGACCTGGCCGAACATCGGCCCGATCCCGGCCATCTGGAACATCAGCCATTGCAGGGTTTCATAGCGCGCAGCGGGGGCCTGGGGCAGCAGTTGGCCAGTTTTTTCAGCCAGGTAGATCAGGATCGCACCCGACTCGAACAACGCCAGCGGTTCGCCGCCCGGGCCATTGGGGTCGATGATCGCCGGGATCTTGTTGTTGGGGTTCAGGGACAGGAACTCCGGGGAAAGCTGGTCCTGGGTGTCGAAGCTGACCTTGTGCGCCTCATACGCCAGGCCCACCTCTTCGAGCATGATCGATACCTTGACGCCATTGGGGGTCGCCAGCGAGTACAACTGCAAACGCTCGGGATGCTGGGCTGGCCATTTGGTAATAATCGGAAACGCTGCGAGTGAAATCATCGATATACCCCAAGCTGAGAAAAACCCATGATAGCCATCTAGCGGCCAGGCTGCATTGGTCTTCAATCCGCAACATCGGCGCGCTAATCTCGGGTTTCAGCGAACCAAAACGCTATGGCGCACTCTTAGAAGCGCTTGAACGGTTGAATGGAGGCATACCGCCATACTCATGGAAAACCGCACGATGCTTGGAGCGTCGCTGTGGCTGGGCCTTGCGGTCTTGATCCGAAGCACTGAAGACTCGAAACCTCATGACAATCAAGCCTCTGTGCCTTGGTAAACGCTTTAAACGATATGCTTACTACCTGCTACCGATGTTCTTCGTAGGCGGCGCCTTGATGCTGGCCTTCGAAGCTCGCGAAAGCAGTGCCGAGCCGAAGAACGGCGTACAGACCCTGGTCTTCCTGCGCCATGGCGAAAAACCCGCCGGCGGCCTGGGCCAGCTCAATTGCCAGGGCCTCAACCGCGCGATGAACCTGGCCACGGTGCTGCCGGAAAAATTCGGCGCTGCCGATTTCGTGTTCGCCGCCAATCCGACGCGCAATGTCGAGGAAGGCGAGTTCGACAATTCCTACAGCTATATTCGTCCATTGATGACCATCAGCCCCAGCGCGATCAAACTTGGGCTACCAGTCAACATCGAGTTTTCGGCCAACGATACCAGCGACCTGGCTGACGAATTGATGGAAGACAAATACCACAACTCCACCATCTACACGGCCTGGTCCCACGGCTACCTGCCGGAGTTGATCAATAAGGTGGCGAGCGAAGCGGTCGGTGAGAAATACACTATCACCGAAGACTGGTCCGGCGGTGACTTCGACACGTTGTACGTGCTGACCCTGACCTGGCACAACGGCAAGGCCAGCCTGCTCAGCCGCAACTACAAGCAAGGGCTGGATAACGGCTTGCACACGTGCCCGGATGCGACGCACGTAAACAACGCCGATGCATGACCTTGCCGGCGATTGCGTCCCGTCTGACAGGCTGCTATCGCCACCAAGCTGGCTCCTACAAGGTTCATGACCGCGTATGATGCGTCGCTATCGACTTATCTGCGGATCTTGACCATGTCTAACCTCACCTCTGCCAGCCCTGCACGCGGCTGGTCCTTCTGGTGGAAACCGGCGCTGTTCCTGTTGGTGGCCTGCGTCGGCCTGTATTACGTGAAGTGGTCGCCCTACTACTTCAAGGCCTTCATCGCGGCCGACAGCCACAGCATCGGTAACTCGATTCTCAATGACCAGCAAGGCTCGCCATTGGCGGCGGCCCTGGCCTATGCCCAGGTGTATTTCCTCGCGATCTGGAAAGCCGCCGTGCTGGCGGTGATTCTCGGCTCGTTGCTGCAGGTCTTGATTCCACGGGACTGGCTGTTGCGCTTGTTCGGCCGCGCCGGGCTTGGCTCCACGGTACGCGGCGGGCTGTTCGCCCTGCCGGGCATGATGTGCAGTTGCTGCGCCGCGCCAGTGGCGGCCGGCATGCGCCGCCAACAGGTTTCGGTGGGGGCCGCGCTGGCGTTCTGGATGGCCAACCCGGTGCTCAACCCGGCCACGCTGGTGTTCATGGGCTTTGTCCTGGGCTGGGACTTTGCCGCGCTGCGGCTGGTGGCCGGGATCGTGCTGGTGATCGGGGTAGCGTTGATCGCCCAACGTATCGCTCGTCCTGAGCAAGTGCCACAGGTGGCGCTGGAGGCCGTGGCCGACGCCAGTGGCACCGAGACCCAGCCGTTCCTCAGCCGCTGGTTGCGCACCCTGTGGCAGTTGTTCTGGAGCACCATCCCGGTGTACATCCTGGCGGTGTTGCTGCTGGGCGCGGCGCGGGTGTGGCTGTTTCCCCATGTGGATGGCGCAATGGCCGACAGCTTGCTGTGGCTGGTGCCGCTGGCGATTGTCGGCACCTTGTTTGTGATCCCGACGGCGGCGGAAATCCCGATTGTGCAAACCATGATGGCCCTTGGGCTGGGGACCGGACCGGCGGTGGCACTGTTGATGACCCTGCCGAGCGTGAGCCTGCCGTCACTGTTGATGCTGCGCAAGGATTTCGATGCGCGGGTGCTGGTGACGGTGGCTGGGCTGACCATGCTGATGGGGGTGGTGTGTGGGTTGGTCGCGGTGGTGGTTCTTTAGTGACTCGGTGAATGTTGGGGCACTCCCACATGTTTGACCGCATGCACCGCAAGATCAGTGACCTGACGCCGCCGGCCCCGCCTTCGCGGTAAACGGCGGTTTGGCCAGCCACACCAGCAGGATCAAGCCCATGAACATCCACCCCAGCAACGTGAAGTAATCCACGGTGGACATCATATAGGCCTGGCTGGTGAGGACCTGGTCCAGTTGCGCATAGGCCTTGTGCCCAGCACCGCCCAGGGCATTGAGCGCATCCCGCGTGGCGGAATCATAGGTGCTCATGCTCTCGCTCATGTAGGCATGATGCTGATCGGCCCGGCGAATCCAGATCCAGGTGGTCAGCGATGCCGCAAAGCTGCCGCCCAGGGTCCGCAGGAATGTCGCCAGGCCTGCGCCGTCGGCGATCTGGTGGGGTGGCAGGTCAGACATCAGGATGCTCAAGGTCGGCATAAAGAACAGTGCCACACCGATGCCCATGAACAGTTGCACCATGGCGATGTGCTGGAAATCCACTTCATTGGTGAACCCGGCGCGCATAAAGCAGCTCAGGCCAATCGCCAGGAATGCCAGGCCGGCCAGCAGGCGCAGGTCGAACTTGTGCGCATATTTGCCGACAAACGGTGACATCAACACCGGCAGAATCCCGATCGGCGCCACGGCCAACCCGGCCCAGGTCGCGGTGTAGCCCATCTGCGTCTGCAACCACTGCGGCAGGATCAGGTTGATGCCAAAAAACCCGGCGTAGCCCAGCACCAGCACAATAGTGCCAATGCGAAAATTGCGGTGGGCAAACAGCCGCAGGTTGACCACCGGGTGTTTATCGGTCATTTCCCAGATCACGAACACCGCCAGGGCGATCACCGAGATGGCCGCGCCGATGATGATGAAGTTGGACTCGAACCAGTCCAGGTCGTTGCCCTTGTCGAGGATGATCTGCAAGGCCCCGACCCCGACGATCAGGCTCAACAACCCGACGTAATCCATCGGTTGATGGCTGGTCACCACCGGGCGCTTCTTGAGCTGGGAGCGCACCACCATCACCGCAAAAATCCCGATGGGCACGTTGATAAAGAAGATCCACGGCCAGCTGTAGCTGTCGGTGATCCAGCCACCGAGAATGGGACCTGCAATCGGTGCCACCACCGTGACCATCGCCAGCAACGCCAGGGCCATGCCGCGCCTGGCGGGCGGATACACCGCAATCAGCAGGGTCTGGGTCATCGGGTACAACGGCCCCGCCACCAGGCCTTGCAGCACCCGAAACCCGATGAGCTCGGGCATCGAGGTGGAGACACCACACAGGAACGAGGCCAGCACAAACAGGAGGGTGGCCCACAAAAACAACTTCACTTCGCCAAAGCGCCGGCTCAACCAGCCGGTCAGCGGCAAGGCAATCGCATTGCTCACCGCAAACGAGGTGATGACCCAGGTGCCCTGCTCCGAACTCACCCCCAGGTTGCCGGAAATGGTCGGCAACGCCACGTTGGCGATGGTGGTGTCGAGCACCTGCATGAAGGTCGCCAGGGACAGGCCAATGGTGGCCATCAGCAAGCTGGGCGGTGTGAAAGAGGCGTTATCGCTCATTAGCGTTGCGCTGCCTTGGGCACGGCCACGCTGTTGTCATGGATCAGTTGGGTGATCATCGCGTCGGCTTCGCTCAACTGGCGGTCATACACATTGGTGCTGAACGAGGCTTTTTGCGGCGGCTGTTGCGCCAGCACCGGGCCGCTCTGGTCGTGCAGATTGACCTCCACCTGGGTCGACAAACCCACCCGCAATGGGTGTTTGGCCAGTTCCTCGGCATTGATATGAATGCGCACCGGCACCCGCTGCACAATCTTGATCCAGTTACCGGTGGCGTTCTGCGCCGGCAGCAAGGCAAATGCGCTGCCGGTTCCGGCGCCGAGGCTGTCGATGGTGCCGCTGTACTTCACATCACTGCCGTAGAGATCGGCCTCGATGTCCACCGGCTGGCCAATGCGCATATTGCGCAGCTGGGTTTCCTTGAAATTGGCGTCGATCCACAGTTGGTCCAGGGGAATCACCGCCATCAATGCGGTGCCCGGTTCGACACGCTGACCCAGTTGCACGGTGCGCTTGGCGACGTAGCCGGTGACCGGTGCGATCAGGGTACTGCGCGCATTGGCCAGATAGGCCTGGCGCAATTGCGCAGCGGCGGCCTGCACATCCGGGTGGGACGAAATCACCGTGTCATCCACCAGCGCGGTGGAGGTGTTGAGTTGCTGTTGCAGGTTGGCCAGGGAGTTGCTCGCCGCACTCAGGGCGTCGCGGGCATGGGACAGTTCTTCCAGGGAAATCGCGCCACCCTGGGCGAGGATTCTGCGGCGGTTGAAGTTGTCCTGGGCGGTTTGCACCTGGGCTTTTTGCGCCAGTACCTGAGCCTTCATGCCATCGACATTGCTGTACAAGCCACGCACCTGGCGCACCGTACGCGCCAGGTTGGCCTGGGCGCTTTGCAGGCCGACGGCGGCATCGTTGGGATCGAAGTTGATCAGCACCTGGCCTTCATGCACCAGGTCGCCATCATCGGCACCAATGCTGACCACGGTACCGGTGACCAGCGGGGTGATTTCCACCACATTGCCGTTGACGTAGGCGTCATCAGTGCTTTCGCTCCAACGGCCATACAGTTCGTGCCAACCCCACACACCGACGATGCCGAGAACCACGATCAGGGTCAGGCCCAGCAGCATGATTTTGCGTTTGCGCGGGTTGCTGTCGTTGGGTTGGGATTCAGCGGTGTTGTTTGCTTGGGCAGTCGCCATGACAAGTACCTTGGGTTAATCAGTACGCCCTACGCGCTGCAGCGTGATGGGATCACCTGCCGCGATAAGGATTTTCTTGAGGATGCGTTCCAGGGTCTGCAACTCACCGGGTTCCAGCACGCCGGCCAACTGGTTCAGGGCCTGGGCGCCGATCTGCGGCAACAGGTCTGCCAGGCGCTGGCCTTCAGCAGTGAGCACAAGCTGCACCTGGCGCCGATCCTGTTCGGAACGCTTGCGCGCCAGTAGGTCCTTTTGCTCCAGGCGGTCGAGCATGCGGGTCATCGAGCCACTGTCCAGGGACAGGTTGCGGCACAGTTCTGCCGGGGTATCGACGCCGAACTGGGCCATGATGATCAACACCTTGAACTGCGCGGCGGTGATGCCGTGGGGTTCCATGTGGGTATCGATGATGCGGTCCTTGAGGATCGCGGCGCGGCCCAGCAACAGGCCGAGGTGGCAGTTATGGAAGTTTTGCGGGGTGAAGTGATCCATCGGCAAGTCACCTTATTACTGCCTAGGCAGCGAATATGTGACTAAATATTACTGCCTAGGCAGTGAATGTCAAACAAAATGCTTAGCTTGCTTGGCAATTGACTACTCAACGGTATGTTCTAAGGATCACCTGATAGGCAGCAGCGGATGGCGTGATTACCGTGTAGCCCTCCTTTGCCAGCACGTATAGCCCCTCATGCAGCGTTCAACACTTCCGCGCCCCTTGCTCACCTTCATCGTCATGATGACGCTGGCTTGCTCCTCAGTCGCCATGGCGGGCAGTTGCACGGCCACCGATTCCGTCACGCAAACCCTCAACTTCGGCGCCAGCCTGGCCAGCGCCGGCCTGACGATACCCGCCGACACTCCCAATGGCACCGTGGTCTACCAAGACACTCTGTCCGCAAGCGCTCACCTCTGGAGATGCACGGCAACCTCGCAGTACGGCGTACTCCTCAATCCGTCGCACGGGACGATCACTGGCAGGGAATCGATCTTCCCCCTGGGCAAAAGCGGGCTCTCCTACCGTATCTGGATGGATTCGTTAAACCGCTACGAACTCTCCTTGCAGCCAATCCCCTCAAACGCCAACTACGGGATCAGTGCAGGGTCGGTGCGCCTGGAAATCATCAAGACTGGCGAACTGACGGATAAAGTCAGGATCAGTGCAGGCCTCCTGGGCACTTTGCAAGACGATGATCTGATCCTGAAAAGATTCAACCTGACCAATGCCATCGTCTTGAACAGCGCCTCCTGCCAGACCCCTTCCGTCCCGGTGGACATGGGGATCGACTACACCCTCGAAGACTTCCCCCGGACTGGTCCCACCCAACGTCGAGTACCCTTCAACATTGCCCTGAAACAGTGCCAGACCGGCATCAAGAAGGTGACCTACTCGATCAAGGCCAACACCCCGGTCATCGACGCAGCCAAAGGCATTGTTGCGCTCAGCAACGACAAGACCAACGCCAAGGACATCGCCCTGCAATTGATGAATCAGGCCGGACAGCCCCTGGCACTGGATACCACCTATCCCTTCAACGCTTTCACCACGAGCGGCACCAGCTTCAACATCCCGCTGTCGGCGGCCTACTACCGCCTGGGCAGCACTGAACTCAAGGCCGGCAACGGCAACACCAGCGTGACGTTTATCGTGAACTACCTGTAGCAAACTAAGGATCGTCTGATTTTCCCTACACCCGGCGACACCTAAAGTGCCGGCATGCGATTGAAGACCTACCTGCACCAGATCAGCCCGATTCTGTCTACCCCCGACGCCGCCCGCCGCCTGTTGCGCATTTTTGCGTTGGTGGTGCTGGTGGGCATCCTGGGTGGGGTGTACAGCTTCCTGCTGTTCACGTTCAACAATGAAATTTCCCAGCGGCGCAGCTATATGAGCAGCGCCATTGCCGAAGCTCATACGTTTTTCACCACCCGAGAATCCCTGCTCGAAAGCCTCAGCCTGTCGGCCACCCGGCGCGTTAAAAATGCCGACAGCGCCGTGTCCGCCGAAGAAATCCACCTGCTGCTGGGCACCCGCCCCGCCAAGCAATGGAGTATCTGGCTGACCCAGCGCATGCGCGATTACCTCAAGGACAAGCAACTCAACCTGATCTACGTCACCAGTGGCGCCGAGGCCAAGGTGCTGCGCCTGTACAACGCCACCCCGCCAGCGAGTGATTTGCCAAAGGACCTGCTCAAGCAATTGGACCACCTGAAACAGGTAAACCCTCCCGCCCTGCAAGAACTGTGGCTGACCCAAAGCACCCAAGGCCACTCCCAGTTGTACATTTTCATTCGCCTGGACGAGCGCGATGCGGACTCCGGCTGGCTGGGCCTGGAAATGGATGACCGCGAAGTCTCCAACACCCTGAGCGATCACAGCGCCGGGGAGTTCACCATGTTCAACTCCCAAGGGTTGCCGTTGTTCAGCAACAGCGCCCGGCCCCAGGCCAGCCAGGCCTTGCCGCGCCTGCTGCAACATGATTTCTTTGGTTTTGTCGGCAATGGATGGCTGCCCGAGCAACTGGTGCTGCGCAAACAGCTGAAGTCCTCGGACTGGCAACTGACCTACTCCATCGACCTGCGTGCGGTGCTGTTATCGTTGTGGCCACAACTGCTCGGCGCCCTGGCGTTCTGTGTGTTTGGTATCAGCCTGGTGTGGCTGCTGACCCGCCGCATTGAACACCGCTTCATTGCGCCCGCGATCCACCGTATCCAGGCCCTGGTGGAAAGCGAGCTGTTCAGCCGTGACGTGATCCAGACCGCCCCTGTGGCCCTGTGTGTATTGCGCCGCACCGA
Organism: Pseudomonas sp. 25 R 14; assembly: GCF_900004755.1. Taxonomy (NCBI): domain Bacteria; kingdom Pseudomonadati; phylum Pseudomonadota; class Gammaproteobacteria; order Pseudomonadales; family Pseudomonadaceae; genus Pseudomonas; species Pseudomonas sp. 25 R 14. Next base: position 42,883 of record NZ_CVTS01000052.1, read on the forward strand.
CGGCCAAGTGGTGCTGGAAAACACCCTGTGCCAGCAATGGCTGGGCCAGAGCGGTGAACGCGAACAGCTGAGCCCTGGCTGGATCCGCCAAGCCTTCGATACCCAGGCGCCGACGCTTTCCGATTACTTTGAAACCGCCGACGGCCGCCACCTGTACCTTAGCTGTGCGCCCACCCGCTACAAAGGTGAGGACGTGTTGCTGTGCACCTTCAGCGACATCAGTACGCGCACCGAGATCGAAGCGGCGCTGGAGCAGGCGCGGCAACTGGCCGACGCCGCCAATGAGGCCAAGACCCTGTTCCTGGCGACCATGAGCCATGAAATCCGCACCCCGCTGTATGGCGTATTGGGCACCCTGGAACTGCTGGCCCGCACCCATCTGGACCCGCAACAGAAAAGCTACCTGCAAGCCATAGAAGGCTCCTCCGCTACCTTGTTGCAATTGATCTGTGACGTGCTCGACGTGTCCAAGATCGAGGCCGGGCAACTGGCCCTGGAACTGAGCGAGTTTTCCACCCTGGCCCTGGTCCAGGAAGTGGTCCACGGCTATGCCGCGGCGGCCCAGAGCAAGGGCTTGCACCTGTATGCCTGCATCGACCCACAGATGCCGGACCGGGTCATCGGCGACATCAGCCGGATCCGCCAGATCCTCAACAATCTGTTGAGCAATGCAGTGAAGTTCACCGACTCCGGGCGCATCGTCTTGCGGGCCACGTTGTTGAGCCGCGATGGCGAACGCGCCAGCGTGCAATGGCAGGTCTCGGACACCGGCAAAGGCATCGCCGGTGACGATCAACCGTTTATTTTCGACCCGTTCTACCAGACCGCCGGCAACACCAATGTAGTGGCCGGAACCGGCCTGGGCCTGCCGATCTGCCTGCGCCTCACACACTTGATGAATGGCAGCCTGCGCATGGTCAGCGAGACCGGGCTGGGCAGCAGTTTTTCCCTGACCCTGCCGCTGGTGGAGTGCGCCAAAGACGTGTTGCCCACCAGCATGACGGCCTTGTTGCCAGACGTCATTTACGTGGTGTCGCCGGTCCGCGAACTGGCCGAGGCCGTCAGCGGCTGGTTGCGCCGCTGGGGCGCCCGCCCGCAGATCGGCTTGCCATCGGCCATGGACCCGGCCGGCGCGGGCCTGTTGATCGAGCTGCACCCCGGCCAGGCCGAGCTACGCCTGGCACCGCAGTGGAACGGGCCACTGGTGCTGGCCAGCAGCGACGGCTGCACAGTGCCGCAGATCATGCTGGGCGGCTGCAAAGTCAACCTCAATGACCTGCACGCCATTCACCACGCGGTGAGCCAGGCCCAGGGCATACCGGTGGCGACACCCCAGGCGAGCCATGAGCAGCGCCATCTGCGCAAGTTGCACCTGCATATCCTGGTGGCCGAGGACAACGTCATCAATCAACTGATCCTGCGCGATCAATTAGAAGAGCTGGGCTGCACCGTGGAACTCACCTCGGACGGCGAAGAAGCCCTGTCACGCTGGCGCGCCGGAACGTTCGACATCGTGCTGAGCGACGTCAACATGCCCAAGCTCAACGGCTACGCACTGGCCCAGGAACTACGACGCCTGGGCTGCAACGTGCCAATCATCGGCGCCACCGCCAACGCCATGCGTGGCGAAGCAGCCTTATGCCTGGCGGCCGGGATGAATCACTGCCTGGTCAAACCCTTCACCCTGCGAGCCCTGTTCAATGAACTGGCTCCCTATGAACGAGCCCTCCATGAATCGCTGTAGCATTTTGATCGTCGAAGACCACCCCTTCCAGCATCAGTACCTGCAGCATCTGTTCAGTGAGCTGGGGGATTTCCATGTGGAATCGGCGCGCGATGGCGAAGAGGCATTGACCTGTCTGCGCCGGCGCACTTTCGACCTGGTGCTGACCGACCTGCTGATGCCCGGCATGGACGGTGTGCAATTTATCCAGGGCCTGGCCACTCTGCGCGCCAAGCCGGCACTGGCGATCATGAGCGCCGCCTCCCGACGCATGCTGATGAGCGCAAGCCTGGTGGCGAGTAACCTGCAAGTGAATGTGATCGGGCTGATATCCAAGCCGGTGAACATCGCAGCCTTGCGCAACCTCACCGAGCAATTGCTGGGCCTGCGCCAGGTGGTACTGCCCGAAACGGCGCCGGGCATCGAGCGCCAGGCCATTCTTGAAGCCCTGGACAACGGCGAGTTGCAAGCCTGGTTCCAACCCAAGAAAGCCCTGGCCAACGCGCGCATTGTCGCCGCCGAAGCCCTGGTGCGCTGGATCCACCCCGAGTACGGCGTGTTACTGCCCGGTGCATTCCTGCCCGCACTCAAGGCCTACAGCCTGGAGGAGCGCCTGCTGTGGCGGGTACTGGAACAGGCCATCGCCGCCCAGGCCCGCTGGCGGGTACAGGGCTATGACATCCCGGTGTCGATCAACTTGCCCACGCACCTGCTCAACAGCTATGACCTGGCCGACCGCATCCTCGCCTTCGTCCTGGAACACCAGGGCATTCCCGGGCGCATTTGTTTCGAGTTGATGGAGTGCTCGGTGCCCCAGGACATCAGTAATTTCTACGCCGGCGCCTGCCGTTTGCGGATCAAGGGTTTTGGCCTGTCCCAGGATGACTTCGGCAAGGGCTACAGTTCGTACATGAACCTGGTGTCGACGCCGTTTACCGAACTGAAGATCGACCGCGCACTGGTCCAGGGCTGCAACGACAACGAAGAACTGGCACAGGCACTGACCAGCATTGTCGCCCTCGGCCGACAATTGGGCCTGACCGTAGTGGCCGAAGGCGTGGAAACCGCGCAAGAACTTGCGCTGTTGCGTAAGATCGACTGCACTCAGGTCCAGGGCTTCCTGATTTCCCACGCGGTCTCTTCAGACCAGTTCCAGCAGTTGCTGAACCAGGATGGTCCGGCAAGCACCTATTGAGACTTTATTTCAGAGGCCATTGTGTCCGACCGTTTTCCCCTTCCCGCCTGCCGGGTCGCGTAATGAATCAGCCCAATGCCTTCCTGGAGAAACTGGCCAGCAGTTCACTGCGCCTGAACAAAGGCTTGATGGTGCTCGGCGCCCTGGTGCTGGTGCTGGCGGGGATCAGCTACGTGGGCGTGCAACGCATGATCGGCGAACAGAGCGACACCACGCGTTTTCACTTTGCCCGGTTGATGGAAAACATCGCGGAACAACAGGCCTTTCTTGCCACGGTTTCCCAGCAAAGTGCCCAGGGCGACCTGTTGCCACCGTTGACCTCTGCGCAGCCCACACCCAGGGCGTTGCCCGAGCAGGGGCCGAATATTTATGAAGGCCGGGAGTTCAGCTATTCCCTGCCTTACAGCGTGAAGCTCAACCCGGCACGTATTGCCCCCAGCCAACGCACCAAGGTGTTTGACCTGGCCGCCCACCTGACGGCTTTCTACAGCGCCTTCTGGTCGGCTTCGCACTATCAGTCACCCCAGGTTCTGCTGTTCAACGGGCCGGACAACTTTGATATTTCGGTACCTTCAGCCGGTGCCCTGCGTGATGCAGGGCAGATCCAGGGCGGGGCCTTTGCCAATGTGGTGCACCGGGTAGAAACCAGCCTGCACGAAAACCCTCGCCAACCGCCGGACAACCAAGTCCACTGGAAAGCCTTCGGTGACGCCTCCAGCAGCGCGGTGACCCCCACCTTGCTCGCCTATATCCACATTGACCTGGCCCCGACAAGCCTGCATATCCAGGGCGCCAGCAGCCATGTACTGGTCGCCTCGCTGCTGGCACCGTCCCAGGTCAATAACATCGAGCGCCTCATGCAGTGGTCGATCTACGACCACTTCACCCTGATCGCACCGTCCGGCGAAGTGCTGGCCGGGGCCCAGAACGCAGGAAAAGTCCTGGAAAACGGGGTGAACTTCACCCGTGATGGGCTGGTGTTCAAGCTGACCAGCCCCGATGCACAACCCTGGACGGCGATCTATGTCATCGGTTTCAAGAGTTTCTTGAGCTATGCCTTGTGGCCGCTGCTGTGCCTGGCCGTGCTGATACTGGCAGGCCTGGGCGGCGGCCGAGCCTTCAATCGCTGGTACAAAAACCATGTAATCCTGCCCGCCCACCAGGCCCACGCCAGCATTGCCGAAAGCGAAGCCTTCAGCCGTGCCGTGATCGATACCGCACCGGCCGGCCTGTGCGTGATACGCCGCAGCGACCATCACGTGCTGCTGGAAAACCAGCGCGCGCGGCAGTGGCAAGGCACGCCAAAGCTGATCAATGCCCTGTGCCAGCACTGCAACCTCAGCGAGTCCGGCCAGGCCGACCTGGAGATCGACGGGCGCCATCTGCAAGTGGCCTTCATCAATACCCGCTATCAAGGCCAGGACGCCTGGCTGTGTGCCTTCCATGATGTGACGCGGCATATCGAAGATGCGATTGCCCTGGAAGACGCCCGCCTCGCCGCCGACTCGGCCAATGAAGCCAAGACCCGCTTCCTGGCGACCATGAGCCATGAAATCCGCACGCCTTTGTACGGCGTACTCGGCACCCTGGAATTACTCGGACTAACGCCGCTGCAACCGCGCCAGCAGGATTACCTGCACACCATCCAGCGCTCCTCCGCCACACTGTTCCAACTGATCAGCGATGTGCTGGATGTGTCGAAGATCGAGTCCGGGCAAATGACCCTGGAAGCCCAGGACTTCTGCCCCCTGGAATTGACCGAGGACACCGTGCGCACCTACAGCGCCTTTGCCCGGGCCAAAGGCTTGCAACTCTATGCCTGCATCGACGCGACGGTGCCGGACCGGGTGCGGGGCGATCCGTTGCGGATCCGGCAGATTCTCAACAACCTGCTGAGCAATGCCATCAAGTTCACTGACCACGGGCGAGTGGTGCTGCGGCTACGCTCACTGGATGCCAACCGGGCGCGCCTGCAATGGCAGGTCAGCGACTCGGGCGTGGGCATTTCACAGGCCCAGCAGGTGCAGTTGTTCGACCCGTTCTATCAGGTCCACGGCACCGGCCATCAAACCGGTGCGGGGCTGGGCCTGGCGATCTGCAAATGGTTGTGCGAGTTGATGGCAGGCTCGCTGACCGTCGTCAGCGAGCCTGGCCTGGGCAGCAGCTTTACCCTGCAACTGGACCTTGAACCGGTAGCCGGCACACTGGCCGACTGCCCCGAGTTCGCGCCGCAGGCGCCTGCGATTTATGTGCGCGCACCAGTGCCGGAGTTGGCGCAGCACCTGTGCGCCTGGCTCAATCGCCTGGGCGTGGAAGCCAGCCCTCAGTTGCCACCAGCCCTGTCGTCAGCCGTGTGGGTGGATGTATTGCCGAGCGCCAAAGATGCGCCCTGGCCTGGATCACGTGTGATCGCCAGCGCCGACGGGCCAAACCCGCCGGCCTACGCGGGCGGCGCCTGGCAGGTCGATGCCTATGATGTACGCGCGATTGCCTGGGCCGTGTGCCTGGCGCAGGCTGGCAGCACAGGACCGAGCCGGCCAGCGCAGCCCGAACACACGCAACGCCTGAACCTGAAGGTCCTGGTGGCCGAAGACAACCCGATCAACTCGGCGATCATCAAGGAACAACTCGAAGCCCTCGGCTGCTCGGTGGTGACCGCCGTCAACGGCGAGCAGGCTCTGGTGCAGTGGCGGCCTGGGCAGTTCGACCTGGTGCTGACCGACGTCAATATGCCGCTGATGAATGGCTATGAACTGGCCCAGGCCCTGCGCCAACAAGATGCCGATATACCCATCATCGGCGTCACGGCCAACGCCTTGCGCGAGGAAGGCGAGCACTGCGCGGCGGTCGGCATGAACGCCTGGATGGTCAAGCCACTGAGCTTGTCTACCTTGCGCAAGCAACTGTTGCTGCATTGCAAGGCAAACGTGGCAGAGCCTGGCATCGTCGTGATGGACCAGGTGCAGTTATCGCCGAAAATGCGTGAGCTGTTTGCCAGCACCCTACAGGTCGATATACAGGGTGTGCGCGCAGCACTGGAGCGTGCCGATGCCAATGCCGTTGCCCAGCAACTGCACAGCATGGCCGGCGCCCTGGGCGCGGTGCGGGCAGAAAACCTGGCCACGGCCTTTGTTGACCTTGAGTGCCGGTTGATGGGCTTGAGCGTCACCCCCGCCCTGGCACAGGAGGTTCGGGGGCAGCTCGAACGCCTGGAGGCTTTAATCAATACGCTTGGGTAACTTCACCGTCTTTTCGCCCTTATGGATATTGCGTCATGGAAAAGTTAAACGTAGTCATTGCCGACGATCATCCGATCGTACTGGTGGGCGTTCGCGAGTTGGTAGAGCGCGATAAGCGCTTCAACGTGGTGGGCGAAGCCCTGGACTCCACCGAACTGGTCAACCTGCTTGAGCAACAGTCGGTCGACGTGGTGATCACCGACTTCAATATGCCGGCCGACTCCCCCTACGGCGACGGCCTCAAGCTGGTGGAGTACCTGACGCGGCACTTTCCTGCGGTGCATATCCTGGTGCTGACGATGATCTCCAACCCGCTGATCCTGACCCGCTTGCAGGAGCTCGGGGTGGTCGGGGTGATCCAGAAGAACCAACTGCACGACGAAATCCAGGTAGCGCTCAAGTCCATCGCCAATGGCACGCCTTTCCACAGTGCCGGGCCACAATCGACTTCGGTCATTGAATCCGTCGACCTGGACGAACGCTTCACCCTGTTATCGCCCAAGGAACACGAAATATTGCGCCTGTTCATCAGCGGGCAAAGTGTCAATGAGATTGCACGGGGGTTGAATAGAAGCGCCAAGACCATCAGTACGCAAAAAGTATCGGCCATGCGCAAACTGGAAGTTACCAGCGACCAGGCGTTACTTGCTTACTGTATCGAGCGCAAACTTTTCAACTAACAATAACAACTAAAAAACCCTGCGGCAGCGCTCAAATCCGCGCTTCTAAGGATCGTCTGATTCCTCCCTTTGGGGGGGTTCTATATCGTGTTCTGGCACTTCATAGAACCTCTTAACCCAAACAATGGAATTGAGCATGAAAAAGCTTTCCCTCGCACTTCTGACCCTTTCGATGTTCGCCGCCACTGGCGCCGCTTATGCAGCTGGAGGTGATCCGGTAGCTCCTGTCAAGGCTGGCAGCGGCACCATCAACTTCACCGGCGTGATCAACAACGACGCATGTTCCGTTGAAGGCGCTGGCCTCAACAAAAACATTTCCGTGGAAATGGGTGAAGTGTCCATCAAGGACATGGGCACTGCTGCTGCACCGATTGGCAGCGGCAAACTGAGCGCTGAAAACTTCGACATGAAGATCAACTGCAACGCGGGTACCAAAGTGGCGATGCTCTTTGAACCCACCCGAGGCGCAGGCACGGGCATCGTGGCCGGCACCAAGGTCTTGAACGTGATTGGTGGTCTGGGCGCTGCCAAGAACGTCGGTATTGCCCTGCTCGACGCCAATGGCGCGATCATCGACCTGAGCTCGCCAGCCGCGGCCAAGATCGAGAGCAATCTGCAAGATAGCAACGCAACGCTGAAGTTCTCCGCAGCCTACGTCACCACTGCTGCACTGGACACCGTGGTTGCCGGTCGTGCTGACGCTACCCTGCCGTTCACCCTGCAATACGAATAAACCTGCAACACGCCTGAACCCTGGTGCGGGGCTTTACAGCCCCGCCCTTTCTTCCAAACCAGCGGTACTCATCATGTTTTCTCATTCCTCTCGGTCATTGTGCCTGGGCCTGCTTGGCCTGTTCGCCATCAGCCAGGCCCATGCCAGCATTTCCCTGAGCGCCACCCGCCTGGTGTTCGACGGCCAGCACAAGGAAGCCGGCATTACCGTGCGCAACAGCGGTGACGCCGTGCTGATCCAGTCCTGGATCGATACCGACAGCGCTGATGCAAACTCAGTGCCTTTTGCAGTCACCCCGCCGTTGGCCCGGGTCAGTGGCCAGGAGCAGCAGTTACTGCGGGTGATCTACGAAGGCAAAGGCATGCCAACCGACAAAGAGTCGGTGGTCTGGCTCAACGTCCAGGAAATCCCCCAGGCCTCGAAAACACAAAACACCTTGCAGCTTGCAGTGCGCCAGCGCATCAAGGTGTTCTTCCGCCCTGCCGGGCTGGAATCCAACGCCTATCAGGCCCCAGTAGCGTTGTTATGGCGCCTGGAAGAGCGTGCTGGCAAAACCGTCCTGCGTGTCAATAATCCGGGGCTTTATCACGTTTCAATCGCGGATATAACACTTGAGTCAGGGCAACTAAAAGATAAGCCTTTTGATTCAACGATGATTGCACCCGGCGAACAAAAAGAGTTTGCACTGAAACAGCTAGATCGCACCCACACAGCCACATTGCTATTTAGCAGCATCAACGATTACGGCGCACAAGATCGATATACCGCGAAACTGTCCAACACTGCCGACTCCCAGGCCACACCAGACAAAGAGTCGCCTTAACGTACCTGCCTGGTTGGCACACGTACTTCTACCGTATTTCTCTTCGCTCCGTTAGTTCGTATCGGAGGTGATATAGGTTTCCTACATGTTTTTATTTATGCGCAGCAGATTAAATCTTGGCGGGAACCGCTGTGGGCGGCTGACTCAGTGGGCGCCACTGCTTATTGTCATCACCTCCAGCACCACGTGCCTGGCCGAAGGCAGCGAGCAGGACTCCACTGAACAGTTCAACACCACGTTTCTGCAAGGCGCACCGTCCTCCGTCGACCTGCAACTGCTGCTGGCAGCCAACAGTGTGTTGCCTGGCAACTACCGGGTTGACCTCTACAGCAACGACACCCTGGTGGGCCGTCGCGATATCGACTTTCGCCGCAACCCCGCCAACGGCAAGGTTGATCCTTGCCTGACCCTGGAAATGCTGCAACAACTGGGCATCGACATCGCCAAACTGCAAGCCAGTGAAAAACTCACCCTCGATGACCCACAAGCCTGTTATGACCTGCCCGCCCTGATTGAGCACGCCAGCGTGCGCTACGACGTCCCCCGCCTGCGCCTGCTGGTCAGCGTGCCGCAACAGGCCATGGAGCGCGGCCGCCGTGGCTACGTGGACCCGGCCTTGTGGGACGACGGCGTGTCGGCGGCGTTTATCAACTATCAGTTGAGCAGCAACCGTAACCACACCGACTACAACACCACGCTGTCCAATAACCTGGGCCTGCGCAACGGCATCAACCTGGGCGCGTGGCGGCTGCGCAACGAGTCGAACTTCAACAGCAGCACCGGCCGACCCAGCACCTTCAAGAGCAACCGCAGTTACCTGCAACATGACGTGACCGCCTTGAAGGGCCAATTCAGCGCCGGCGATATCTTCTCCGATGCCGACCTGTTCGACAGCGTGCGCTATCGCGGGCTGAAACTGGCGTCCGACGAGGGCATGCGCGCCGACAGTGAGCGCGGCTATGCGCCGATCATCCGTGGCGTGGCGCAGACCAGCGCGACCGTGGAGATCCGCCAGAACAACTACATCCTGTACACCGCCAACGTGCCGCCGGGCCCGTTCGAAATCAGCGATATCTACCCCAGCGGTTCCAACGGCGACCTGGAAGTGACCGTCATCGAAGCCGATGGTCGGCGCCGGGTCACCATGCAAGCGTTTTCCAGCCTGCCGATCATGGTTCGCCAGGGCCAGGTGAAATACAGCGTCTCGGCCGGTAAGTACAACAGCAATAACGACGACCAAGCGACGCCACAGTTTGTCAGCAGCACCCTGGCCTATGGCATCAGCAGCAACCTGTCGGGCATTGTCGGGGTACAGGCAACGGAGAACTTCCAGGCCCTGTCCCTGGGCGCCGGTCGCAATACGCCGATTGGTGCGGTTTCGGTGGACGTGACGCACTCCTCCAGCCGCACCGAAGGCCAGAAAGTCCAGGGTAATAGCCTGCGGGCGTTGTATGCCAAGACGTTCACCGGCACCGATACCAGTTTTACCCTGGCCGCCTATCGCTACTCCACTGAAGGCTATCGGACCCTGACCGACCACGTCGAGGAACTGAGCGCCGATGGCCTCAAGCGCACGGGCAACTCGAAAACCCGTACCGACCTGACCGTCAACCAGAGCCTGGGCCGCAACCAGCAGTACGGCAACGTCTATATGAACGCCAGCGACCAGCGTTATTGGGGACGCGGCGGCTCCCAGAGCGTGTCGGCGGGCTACAGCAACTACTGGGGCGAAATGAGCTACAACCTGTCAGCCACCTATTCCAAGGATGTTGGCAATTACGGGCCGGCGAACAATGACACCCTGGTCAACCTGTCGCTGTCGTTCCCCTTGGGTTCGGCACCTCGCGCGCCACGGGCATTTGTCTCTGCCAGTACGCAAAAGAACAGCGACAGCACCCAAGTGGGCATCAACGGTTACCTCTCGGAAAACAGCGACACCTACTATTCGGTGCAAGGCGGCAATAGCAGCAACGGCGGCAGTACCGGTTCGGCCAACCTCAGCACCCGCACCTCTGTCATGGATATCAGCGCAGGGTATGGCCAGGGCAGCGGCTACAACTCGCAAAACCTCAACCTGTCCGGCTCGATCGTGGGCCACGCAGGCGGTATCAACCTGGGGCAGACCGTGGGCGAGACCTTTGCCCTGGCCGAAGTGCCGGACGTGGCCGGGGTGAAAATTGGCAGCTACAGCGGCGCCGAGACAGGTCGCAACGGCTTTGCCGTGGTGTCCAACGCCCAACCCTATCGGGTGAACTGGATCAGCCTGGACACCCGCGACCTGGGGGCAGACATCGAGATCGATAACGCCACCCAACAGGTGGTACCACGCCGTGGTGCAATCGTGTTGGCGCGGTACATCAGCAAGACCGGGCGCCGCGTGCAGTTCGCGTTGTTTGATGCCCAGCGCCAGCCGATTCCATTTGGCGCGGCCATCGAGGACATGGCAGGCAAACAGATCGCGATTGCCGACCCTAGCGGCAAGGCACTGGCGCTGATGGAGCAGGACTCAGGCACCTTGGTCATCAAGTGGGGCGAGCAACAATGCCAGGCGCCCTATGCGCTGGCAGAACGTGACAAGGCGCTGAACTTTGAGCGGGTGTCGCTGGTGTGCCAGCCCTAGGCCCGAGGATCACGCAAAACATGTGGGAGCTTGCTCTAATGCCAGTCAGTTAAGGCTTTTTTGTAGGAGCGAGCTTGCTCGCGAAAAACTTACAGGCGCCGCATTCATTCAGTAAGCACGCGTTATCGTTGACGTTTTTCGCGAGCAAGCTCGCTCCTACACTTTTTGACCACGTCACGTCAGAAATCCCGTTTGTAGAAGATATCCAATGAGCTGGCCACGCCGCTGGCCACTTCCAGATACACCCTCTTGCTCAACAGATAGCGCAAGGCAATGGTGCTGGCCGGCTCAAACACCCCAACCCCGTAACGCAGGCTGAGTTTCTCGGTGATCTTGCCGCTGGCCACCACTGCCGTGTTGTTGCCACTGCCCTGGGTATCGAGTTCGAAGTCCTGGATCCCCAGGTTCTTGGCGATGTCCGAAGTCACCCCGGCACTGCCCATCAAGCCCAGGCCCAGCGCTGCCTGCGCCAGCATGTTGTTGTCTTCACCCGTAGTGCTCAACGGACGCCCCAGCACCAGGTACGACAGCGCCTGCTCCTGGCTCATCGCCGGCTCCGAGAAGATCTGTGTGGTGGGCTGTTCGGCGCTACCGCTCAGGCGGATCCCGGCGATCACGTCGTCGGTCTTGCGGATGGCTTCGATGTCCAGATACGGCTGGTCGAGGGGCCCGGCAAACATCAGGCGCGCACGGCGTACATCGAGTTTCTGGCCGTAGGCACGATAGCGACCATCGTTGAGCCAGAGCTCGCCACGGGTGTCCATGTTGTCGCCGATATGCACCTGGCCCTGAACCTTGGCGGTCAGGCCGAAGCCGGCAAAGTTGAGCTGGTCCTCGCCCACCACCACGTTGATATCCATGGCCATCGCCATCGGCGGCTTGCCCTCTTCGGTCTGGCTGCCGACGATCACCGTGTCGTCCGAGACCTTGACGGTCGACGGCGGCAGTTCGCGCACGGTGATATCACCGCGCGGGATGTGGACCTTGCCGGCAATCGCCAACTTGTCGTCCTTGAGGGTGATTTTCAGGTCCGGCGCCACTTCAAGTTCCGCGTAGGGTTCGACCGTGACCGGCAGTTGCGAGCCTTGCAGGCTGAGATCGACCGCCAGGGCGCGGCCCCAGTCGATCTGGCCCTTGAGGCTGCCCTGCCCGGCCTTGCCACTGCGCCAGCCGCCGTTGAGTTGCACGCTTTCACCGGCAATCAGCGCCTGCAGGTTCAGGCCTTCGAGGCTGATGGGCAGTTCAGGTCCGGAAATCTCACCGGCGATCAGGTTGACGTTGCCGTTGACCTGCGGCGCCAGCAGCCCGCCGGAAATCCGCCCGCTGCCGTTGAGCTTGCCGTTGAGGGTTTCCACCATCGGCACGAACGGCCGTGCTACCGCAAGATCGAGGCCGGTAAGGCTGAAATTGCCGGAGATCGGCTTGTTCTTCGCCAGTGGGTTGATCTGCGCCTGCAACAGCAACTCACCGAGCTTGCCGCCGCGGAAATTCAGCTGGGTATCAATGCGCGTGGGATTGAGCGTGGTTTCCAGCTTGAGGGTGTCGTAGGGGAAATCCAGCCACTGGTCCTTGTCCTTGACACGCAAGGTACCGCCGCTGGCATCCACCGAGACCAGACCTTTGGGGCCGCTGGCCGGCAGGTCGAGCTGGATATCGGCGTTGAGCTTGCCCTGCCAGGCAAAATCCTTGGGCAGCCATTGCGCCAGGCTGTCGATGGGGAATTGCTTGAGGTGGTAGCGCAGCTTGGGATCGGGCATCAGACGCTGGTCTTCACCACACAGGCTGGCGGGCCCGGAGACCCAGCAATGGGCGGCGAAGGTCAGCTTGCCGTCGGCCATGCGCTCGATTTTCGCCGGGGCTTGCAGCTTCCAGTCCTGGCCGCCGGCTTGTACATCGCCGCTGGCCAGGCGCCCGCGCCAGTTGCCTTGGTCGAGGTTGCCGTCCAGGGCCAGGGCCAGCTTGACCAGCGGCCCCATCAGGTCCAGTTGGACTTTCTGGCTCTTGATATCGCCCTGGGCGCTGGCGGTCAGGGTGCCGAGCTGGGTGTCACCGGCCTGGATGCCGCTGCCCTTGAGGTCGATCTTCGCGCGCTGGGCATTATCCAGGGTGGCGTCCAGGCTGAGGGCTTGCAGGCGATTATCTTCAAATGCCAGTTGCTGGCCCTTGAGGTCGAGCTTGCCTTGCGGCGCCTTCAAGGTACCGGCCACATCGAGCCGGCCATTGACCTGCCCACGCAACTGCGGCCACAACTGGGCCAGGCGCGCGAGCTTGATATCAATCTGCCCAGCCAGGCGTTGTTGCAGGCTGCCACTGCCGTTGATACGGTTGTCGCCCAGGCGGATATCCAGGTTGGCCAGGGTCCACTGCTCACCCGCACCTTCGGCCTTGGCGGCCAGCACGGCGGTTTGGCCGCGCAGACGGCCCTTGAGGTCGAGGTCGGCATTGAGCTTGAGTTGCTCGTTTTTCATTTCGCCCTGGCTGCGCAGCGGCCCGGCGAGCGTGCCCGGCAGTTCCGCGACCCAGTACGCCGGGTTGATCGCCGACAGGTCCAGCGCGGTATCCCAGGCGATGCCATCGGCAAATTTCAGGTTCAGGTGGCCTTCGGCCTTGCCCTGGCCGGCAACCAGCTTCAGCTCCGGCAGGAACACTTGGGTCAGGTCGCCACTGAAGGGCGTGACCAGGCTGAACTTGCCGGCCGGGCCATCGAGGTCGGCCTTGAGATTGCCCAGGTAGTTGCCGTCTTTATAAGAGACTTCTCCATTGAAGGTACGCAGCGCTACTTGCGGCTCATCAATCACTGGGTAGAGGCGATGCCAGGGAAAGTCCAGCCAGTCGATTTTTGCGTCAGCACTGAAACCCTGCTGCCAATCCAACTGAGCACTGAGCTTGAGGCTTTGCTTGTCACCGGCCGTCAGGTCCAGGCCGGCGATCTGCGCGCCCTTGGCATCGACCCGGCCTTGCAGCAGCAGGTCGACCGGGCCTTTCTCGGCGGGCAGCACGGCTTTGCCCAGCAGTTGATAGCCTTTGCCCAGGTCGCCCTTGGCGGTGAGGTCCAGCTGATTGAGCTGCAAGGTATCCGGCAGGTCGGCGCTGGCCTTGAAACCATCGGCGGTAATGCGCACCTGCGCCGGCAGGTTCTCGACCAGGGGTTGCAGCTCGCCGCTGAGCTTGGCCGGCAGGTAGCCGCTGCTGTCGGCGTCGAGCTTGAGGGTCTTGAGCAAGTTGCCCTCGACGTTCAGTGCCACCGTCCACGGCGCACCGCCAGGGGCGTAGGGCAGGCTCAAGTTGCCGGTCGCCGTCAACGGCCAATCGCCACTTGGATTAAGCAAGCCACTGAGGTCCAACACCAGGCCGTCGCGCTGCAGGTGTACCGTGTCGATCTTTATCCCTTCGGCGGTCCAGTGTGCCGCCAGTTGCAGGCCTTTGAGCTCTTCGCTGCCATTGAACAGCAGACTACCGACGCGCACGTCGCCCAGCTCGATGGCTACGGGCAGGTTCAAGTCCGGCAGGGTAATCGGGCCACTGCTTTCTTCGGTGCTGGGCGGGAATTGCAGGCTGATCTGCTCGACGTCCAGTTGCTGGATACACAAGGTCATGCGCAGCAGGCACGCCGGCGACCAGTCGAACTTCGGCGCATTGAGTTCCACGCGGCTGCTGTCTTGTTGCCACAGCAGGCGGTCGGCGCTCCATTGCCCGCCGAGGCGGCCCTGGAAATTGTCCACGGCCAACCCCGGCACCTGGCCCAGGGTCCAGCGGCTGCCGACTTGTGTGCCCAATACGGTCCACACGGCCAGCAACACCAGGGCGATCAGCGCCACCACGCTCAAGCCCGTTATTTTCAAAGCACGCATCACAACTCAGGCCCCATGGAAAAGTGCAAACGAATACCGCCCGGATCTTCCAGGGCATGGGCCAGGTCGAGACGAATCGGGCCGACCGGCGAAACCCAGCGCACCCCCACACCGACACCGGTTTTCAGGCTCGGCAAATCCAGGTTGTTAAAGGAGTTGCCCTGGTCGACAAACGTCGCGATCCGCCACTTTTCGGCGATGGAATACTGATATTCGGCGCTCAAGGCCACCATGTAGCGGCCACCGATGCGGTCGCCCTTGTTGTTTTCCGGGGACAGGGTCTGGTACTCGTAGCCGCGCACGCTCTGGTCGCCACCGGCAAAAAAGCGCAGGGATGGCGGCACGGACTTGTAGCCATTGGTGGCACTGCCGCCAAACTGCGCACGGCCGAGGAAACGGTGCTTGTCCCACACGGTGGTCAAGCCCTTGATCATGGCGGTGCCATAAAGCAGGTTGGTGTCCGAGCCCACCCCCTCCTTGGCCACCTTGGTGTCGAATTGCAGGCGGTAGCCGTTATGCGGGTCGATGCGGTTATCACTGCGCAGGTAGGAATAGCTCAGGCCCGGCATCAGCAAATTGCTCAGGCCGGAGTCATCGCCCAGGCGGTATTCTTCGCGCTGCCATTTCAGCGAGATCACCCGTGTCCAGCCGCTGGGCAACTTGCTGTGCCATTCCGGGCCGAGGGTGAGCAGCTTGCTCACGGTGTCGGTATTGGCCATTTCTTCGTTCTGGTAACCACCGGCGAAGCGCAGCTTGTCGGTCAGCGGCGGATCGAGGGGGATGTCATACCACAGGCCGACGTTCTGCCGCGGCGCCGACAACTCGGCCTCCCAGCCATAGCTGTGGCCTTGGGGGTTGACCCAGTGACGGGTCCAGTTGGCCTTGCCGCGCGGGCCGACGTCGGTCGAGTACCCCAGGCCGAGGCCCATGGTCCGTGGTTTGCGGGTTTGCAGTTGGACGGCCACCGGGATCACATCATTGGCTGCCGCAGCCGGGGCGGCATCCACCCGCAAGCTCTCGAAAAAGCCGCTCGATTGCAGCGCCTGGTTCAGTTCGGCAATCAATTCGGAGTCGTAAGGCGTGCCACTTTTGAACGGCACCATGCGTTGCAGCAGTTCTTCGTCAAAGGGTGTATCACCGGCAAAACTGACCTTGCCAAGGGTGTAGCGCGGGCCGCTGTCGTAGACCAACTCGATATCGGCCACACCGGCCTGGGGATCGACGGATAGCTTCTGGCTGCTGAAACGACCACTGAAAAAACCGAACCGCGAGGCCTGATTCTGAATCAGGCGCTTGGCATCTTCGTAATGGCCATGGTTGAGAACGGCGCCGGACTTGAGGTCTTTACTGTCGGGGACACGAAAGGACTTGAGCTCGGCCGCCGGGCCGTCGACCCGAATCGTGACATTACGCAGATGCACGGGCTCGCCGGGGTCGATGCTGAGGATCAGGCGCGGGTTCTTGCCGCCCTTTACCTCACTGGCAATCTGCGGCTGGTAAAAGCCCAGTGCCTGGGCGGCCTTGCGGGCCTGCTCCTCGGCACCACGACTGAAGCGCTGCAAGGCTTCCTCGTCACGCTCGCCAACCCCGCCGATATAGCCTTCGATATTGGCTTTCAGCGCGTCGTTTGAAGGTTTGATGCGCACGTCCAACTCGCTTTGCGCCAATGCGCCGCAGCTTGTGAACAGCAGAATCAAGCCGCTGGTAACTCTATTGGGAAACTTCATAGGCGCGGATGCTACACGAGCAAGGGAGCACCTTAGAACCGGGAATCATCTGAATAATTCTGTGTTAAGGCGTTGCAGGTTGTAACACCTGTGGATTCGGGTGAAAAAACACATGCTCCAGGATCGGTCCTACGGCCACCTCGCCCACTTCTTCATAACCCTGTCGCTTGTAGAATTCCAGGTACAGCGGGTTGCCGGTGTCCAGCACCACGCCCTGGGAGTGCGGGTCTTCGGCACACCAGTTATGCACGGCCTCAAGCAGTTGCTCACCGTAATGTTTGCCCTGAAATTGCGGGTGAATCCCCAGCAACGGCAAGACATGCACTGACGCGGACGGCAGGCAGGCCAACACCGCCTGATGGTAGTCGAGGTAGCGCCGGGTGCATCTGAAACCGGTGCCCAGCCACATGCGCAATTGCCAGGCCCAGCTTTCAGTGATGCCCAGGCGCCGCTGCGGCGGTGCAATCAGGGCAATGCCGATCAGGCGGTCATTGACCAGCAGGCCAATGGCCGGTAATTCCTGGAGAAAGTGCTGCTTGACCAACTCGCGCACGGTGGCGCGTACCCGCTGCTCGTAGCCGGAACGCTCGGCTTCGAACAGGTAGGCAAAGGTCGGCTCATGGCGATAGGCGTGATACAGCAGCGAACGCGCTTCGCGCGAATAGCCGCTGTCGAGCAGGTGGACCTGGGCAATAGCGGTCGAGGTGTCGGGCATCAGTCGTCTCTCCCCTGGACGCAACTCAACAGGTCGCGCTCTTATTGTTACGAGCCCGGGGCAACTGAGTCGTTCCCTGCCATTGGCTCCCTGAGAGACATTAGCAGTGCATCTGTCCTATCGCCACGCTGGCCCCCGTCCGACTTGTCGGCTAGCATCGCCCTTTTGCCAGACTGGACTGCCGACCATGAAAATCGTCTCCTTCAACATCAACGGGCTGCGCGCCCGGCCTCATCAGCTGGCGGCCCTGATCGAGAAACATCAACCGGACGTGATCGGCCTGCAGGAAACCAAGGTCCACGACGACCAATTCCCGCTGGCCGAAGTCCAGGCCCTGGGCTATCACGTGTACTACCACGGGCAGAAAGGCCACTACGGTGTCGCCCTGCTTTCGCGCCAGGAACCGCTGGCCTTGCACAAGGGTTTTGCCAGCGACGAAGAGGATGCCCAGCGCCGGTTTATCTGGGGCACCTTTGCCGATGAGCATGGCAACCCGATCACCATCATGAACGGCTATTTCCCACAGGGCGAAAGCCGCGATCACCCGACCAAGTTCCCGGCCAAGCAGCGCTTCTACGAAGACCTGCAACAGTTGCTAGAAAGCCAGTTCAGCAATGACCAGGCCTTGGTAGTGATGGGCGACGTCAACATTTCCCCCGAGGATTGCGACATCGGTATCGGTGCCGACAACGCCAAGCGCTGGCTCAAGACCGGCAAATGCAGCTTCTTGCCGGAAGAGCGCGAGTGGATGGCCCGCCTGAAGAACTGGGGCCTGACCGACAGCTTCCGGCACTTGAACCCGGACGTGGCAGATCGCTTCAGTTGGTTCGATTACCGCAGCCGTGGGTTTGAAGACGAACCCAAGCGCGGCCTGCGCATCGACCTGATCATGGCCTCCAATGGCCTGTTGCCACGAATCAAGGATGCCGGCGTGGACTATGAACTGCGCGGCCTGGAAAAGCCCTCGGATCACGCGCCGATCTGGCTTGAACTGAGCTGATTCTTGCGACAACGCAGTCAAAAATATGGGAGCGGGCTTGCCCGCTCCCACATTTAGATCTGTGAATACATTTGGCTCTGTTGGGCGCCAGTCATATTATGGAAACCTTACTGACTTAATCTGCCCGCACTTCCTATGGCTTGAGAAGGTGGCGGCATGATGCTGCGCGCTCTGTACCTGCTGGCACTCTGCAGCACTTTTCCTCTTGTGGTCCTTGCAACCCCTCTTCACTTTCCCGAACACGGTCCGGCCCTGCGCATCCAGGGCTCCAACACCATTGGCGCGGCGCTGGGGCCGGCACTGGTCAAAGGCTTGATGGAACAACAGGGGCTCAAGGCCATACACCGCGAGCCGGCGCCCCGCCCCAATGAGCAACGCATCGTCGGCAGTACGGCCCAAGGCCAGCGTGTGTCAGTGGAAATCGCCGCCCATGGTTCCAGCACCGGCTTTGTCGCGCTGAAAAATGCCGAGGCGGACCTGGCCGCCGCTTCGCGCCCGATCAAGGACCGTGAACTGGTCGAGCTCGAACCCCTGGGCGACCTGAAAAGCCCCGGCGCCGAACAGGTGATCGCCATTGATGGCCTGGCAATCATCCTGCATCCACGCAACCCACTGCACACCTTGAGCAGCGGGCAACTGGCGCAGGTTTTCAGCGGTGAAATCAGTACCTGGGAAGCCTTGGGCGGCAGCGGTGGCAAGATCCAGCTATACGCCCGCGATGATCAATCCGGCACCTACGACACCTTCAAGGAACTGGTGCTCAACCGTCACGGCAAAACCCTCGACAGCACGGCAAAGCGCTTCGAATCGAGCGAGCAATTGTCCGACGCGGTCAGTCGCGACCCACAAGGCATTGGTTTTATTGGCCTGCCCTACGTACGCCAGGCCAAGGCGGCGGCCATCAGTGACGGCGACTCCCAGGCCATGTTGCCGCAGAACAGCCTGATCGCCACCGAGGATTACCCACTGTCGCGCCGCTTGTTCTTCTACCTGCCACCCAATAATACGAACCCCTGGGCCGCAGCGCTGGTGGACTTTGCCCAAGGCGCCCAAGGCCAGGCCATCGTTGCCGCCAATGGGTTTATTGCCCAACAGGTCCAGGCCATCACCGTGCAGCCACGGGCGCCGATGCCCGCGACCTATCAGGCCATCGCCCGCGAGGCGCAGCGCCTGACTGTGAACTTCCGCTTCGAAGAAGGCAGTGCCAGCCTGGACAACAAGGCACGCCAGGACCTGGCGCGGGTGGTGGCTTATCTCAGCAGCCACGACAAGCTCGACAAACGGGTGACGCTGGTGGGGTTTGGCGATGCCAAAAGTGATCCGCAGCGCGCGGCATTGCTCTCGAAATTGCGCGCGATGGCGGTACGCCGGGAACTGCTCAAGAGTGGTGTGGTGTTGCGCGATATTCGCGGCTTTGGCGCCGAGATGCCGGTGGCGACCAATAGCGTGGATGAGGGGCGGATCAAGAATCGTCGGGTGGAGGTCTGGGTTTATTGAAGCCTGAAGACGGGGGTTGATTGCCCCCCGCTATCGCGGACAAGCCCGTTCCCACAGTGTGGAAGCGGGCTTGCTCGCGATACAGGCGACGCGGCCTTACTGGCCGCTGCGCATCAGCTCTTTAGGCACATATTTGCCAATTTCAAACTTGCCAATCGCCGCCCGGTGCACTTCATCCGGGCCGTCGGCCAGGCGCAGGGTGCGCTGCATGGCATACATATAGGCCAGCGGGAAGTCATTGGAGACCCCGGCACCGCCGTGGATCTGGATCGCCCGGTCAATCACCTTCAAGGCCACGTTCGGTGCCACGACCTTGATCTGGGCGATTTCACTTTTCGCCACCTTGTTGCCGACCGTGTCCATCATATAAGCGGCCTTCAAGGTCAGCAGGCGTGCCATGTCGATTTCCATCCGCGAGTCGGCAATCTTGTCGATGTTGCCACCCAGGCGCGCCAGCGGCTTGCCAAAGGCAGTGCGACTGATCGAGCGTTTGCACATCAATTCCAGGGCGCGCTCGGCCATGCCGATGGAGCGCATGCAGTGATGGATACGCCCGGGGCCAAGGCGACCCTGGGCAATTTCAAAGCCTCGGCCTTCACCCAGCAAGACGTTTTCGTACGGCACCCGCACGTTGTCGAACAGTACCTCGGCATGCCCATGGGGTGCGTCGTCGTAGCCGAACACCGGCAGCGGGCGGACGATTTTCACACCGGGCGCATCCACCGGTACCAGAATCATCGAGTGCTGCTGGTGGCGCGGCGCATCCGGGTTGCTCAACCCCATGAAGATCAGGATCTTGCAGCGCGGGTCACAGGCGCCGGAGGTCCACCACTTTTTACCGTTGATCACCCATTCGTCACCCTGGCGTTCAGCGCGGGCGGCCATGTTGGTGGCGTCGGAAGAAGCCACGTCCGGTTCGGTCATGGCGAACGCCGAGCGGATCTCCCCGCGCAGCAGCGGCTCCAGCCAGCGCTGTTTCTGCTCTTCGTTGGCGTAGCGCACCAGCACTTCCATATTGCCGGTGTCGGGCGCCGAGCAGTTGAAGGGCTCCGGCCCGAGCAAGGAACGGCCCATGATTTCTGCGAGCGGCGCGTATTCCAGGTTAGTCAGACCAGCGCCCAGCTCGGACTCCGGCAGGAACAGGTTCCACAGGCCTTCAGCCTTGGCGCGGGCCTTGAGCTCTTCCATGATCGCGGTGGGCTGCCAACGGTCACCTTCGCTGACCTGGCGTTCAAACACCGGCTCGGCGGGGTAAACGTAAGCATCCATAAACGCGGTGACGCGTTCACGCAGTTCCTGAACCTTGGGCGAATAGGCAAAATCCATGAGCAGCTCCCTTCTTTGAGAGGTTGTTTAGGTCATGCAATCGATGCTAGAACAGCGTTGATAATTTACCTAGCCTATTCTCGGCGTGTATTAACATTCATCACCGATATATGATCGGCGCATGAAAACCTAACAAGAAGAGCGCAGCGAAATGAATCTGAGCAAGGTCGACCTCAATCTTTTCATCGTCTTTGACGCGATCTACACCGAAGCCAACCTGACCCGCGCCGGGCAGATCGTCGGCATTACCCAGCCGGCCGTATCCAACGCCCTGGCACGCCTGCGCGAGACCTTCAACGACCCGCTGTTCGTGCGCACCGCCCAAGGCATGGTGCCGACGCCCATGGCCCAGAACATCATTGGCCCGGTGCGCAACGCCTTGTCGCTGTTGCGGGTATCGGTGCAGGAAAGCCGGATCTTCAACCCGTTGCAAGCGGCCAAGACCTACCGCATCAGCATGACCGACCTCACGGAGGCCGTGATCCTGCCGCCGCTGTTCCAGCGCCTGCGCCGCCTGGCGCCCACGGTGATCATCGAAAGCTTTTTGTCCAAGCGCCGGGAAACCACCAAGGAACTGGCCGCCGGGCGCCTGGATTTTGCGGTGGACGCGCCCCTGAACACCGACCCGCAAGTGCGTCACGTCAAGCTGATGGAAGACCGCTACGTGTGCGCCATGCGCAAGGGGCATCCGCTGGCGGGCAAGGAAAAATTCAGCCTGGATGACTACCTGGGACTGACCCATATTCATATTTCCAGCCGCCGCAATGGCTTGGGCCACGTCGACCTGGCACTGGGCAAGATGGGCATCCAGCGCAAGATCGCCCTGCGTTCGCAGCATTACCTGATGGCTTCCCAGGTATTGCAGCAGACCGATATGGTGATGACCGTACCCGAGCGCTTTGCAAGGCGTAACGACCTGCACTCGTTCAACCTGCCGGTCAATGATGTGCCGCCGGTGGAAACCCACTTGTACTGGCATGAAAGCACCGACCAGGACCCGGCCAACCGCTGGATGCGTGAGCAGATGATCGAGTTGTGCCAGCAGGTCACGGCGCGCGAGAAGAAGTTGGATAACCCGTAGGCGGTGATTTGCTTGACGTTTACGTCAAGCAGCCATTAGCGTAGCGCCAAGACCCTCCTTGAGCGCCACCATGAGCACGACCTACAGCATCTCCGACCTGGCCCGCGAGTTGGACATCACCACCCGGGCCATTCGCTTCTATGAAGAACAAGGTCTCTTGAGCCCCGAACGCCGGGGCCAGGAGCGTATCTATTCGCCACGGGACAAAGTCAGCCTGAAGCTGATCCTGCGCGGCAAGCGCATCGGTTTTTCCTTGGCCGAGTGCCGCGAGTTGATCGAGCTCTACGACCCCACCAGCGGCAATCAAAAACAGCTGCACAGCATGCTGGCGAAAATCAGCGAACGTCGCGAGCAGTTGGAACAACAGTTGCTCGACATCGAACAGATGAAGCTGGAGCTGGACACCGCCGAAGAACGTTGCACCCAGGCCCTGGAACAGACAATCCAGAGCCAGGTCGGCCAACCCCAATAAAAAAGGTAGATCCCATGTCTCTCCCCTCCCATGTGCGCCTGGTCGAAGTCGGCCCGCGCGACGGCCTGCAAAACGAAGCGCAACCGATCAGCGTGGCCGACAAGGTACGTCTGGTCGACGCCCTCAGTGCGGCGGGCCTGGGCTATATCGAAGTCGGCAGTTTTGTCTCGCCTAAATGGGTGCCGCAAATGGCCGGATCGGCCGAGGTGTTTGCGCAGATCCAGCGCAAGCCGGGGGTGATCTACGGCGCCCTGGCACCGAACCTGCGCGGGTTCGAGGACGCGCTGGCGGCCGGGGTCAAGGAGGTCGCGGTGTTTGCGGCGGCGTCCGAGGCGTTTTCCCAGCGCAATATCAACTGCTCCATCAGCGAAAGCCTGGAGCGCTTTGCGCCCATCATGGCGGCAGCGCAGCAGCATGGCGTCAGTGTGCGCGGGTATGTGTCCTGCGTGCTGGGCTGCCCGTATGAAGGCCAGGTCGCCCCAGAACAAGTGGCCGCAGTGGCCCGTGAGTTGTATGCCATGGGCTGCTACGAGGTGTCTTTGGGCGACACCATCGGCACCGGCACCGCAGGCGCCACTCGGCGGATGTTCGAGGTGGTGGGCAAGGACGTGCCACGGGCAAAACTCGCCGGGCACTTCCATGACACCTATGGCCAGGCCATCGCCAATGTCTACGCCAGCCTGCTGGAGGGTATCGAGGTGTTCGACAGCTCTATCGCCGGCCTCGGCGGCTGCCCCTATGCCAAGGGCGCCAGCGGCAACGTGGCGACCGAGGACGTGCTGTACCTGCTCAACGGCCTGGGCATCGAGACCGGCATCGACATGGACACGTTGATCGTGGCGGGCCAACAGATCTGTACGGTCCTGGGTCGCCCCACCGGCTCACGCGTGGCCAAGGCCCGCAGTGCCCATTGAGTAGCGCACCCGTGACGATGTGTTACCTCGCGGCTACACATCGGGTAACACGGGAACATATTTTGTCGCATTTCCTGAAGTAAATTTCCCACGAAAAAATCAAACCATTGATTTTAAAGGGTTTTAAAAAGTTGGCACGGCTTCTGCTATCTCTATGGCATAACAAGAATAAAAAGCACCAAACCTAATAAAAATAAGACGTAACGACTCTGACATAACAAAAACAACACGGCAGAGACGCAGCTAACAGATTTTTTTGGAGAAGATGTGCTTCGCAGGGTACGGCGCAAGCCGCCACTCGCAACCGGGCAGAGAACAATAAAACTACCTCAAGGTAGCTACCCACTGGTTGGATCGCGTGCGAAGAAGCAGATCAGCGCTCAAAAAAATACGTTTGCTCTTGACCCCGGATGGGGGTCGCCAAAAACAGCGGTAAAGGGCCACGGTTGCCAAAAACAACAATAGACCGCCCCTCAATAATAAAAAAAGAGCACGTAACAACAAATTAAAGGGGAGCTTCGGCTCCCCTTTGTGCTGTCTGGGTGAAATGCATTTTGTGCCCCCTCAATCCCCTGTGGGAGCGGGCTTGCTCGCGAAGGCGGTGGGTCAATTGATGAATACTTGACTGATACTCCGCTATCGCGAGCAAGCCCGCTCCCACACAAGCCCAACCCCACATCAGGTTTGGGCCAGGCCTCAGGGTTCGCGCCCCAGTTCCTCGATCGTGATCTCACGCATACGAAACTTCTGGATCTTGCCCGTCACGGTCATCGGAAACGCTTCGACAAACCGAAAGTGCTTCGGCGTCTTGAAGTGCGCAATGCGCCCCTTGCACCAGGTTTGCAGTTCCAGCTCGTTGGCCACATGCCCCGGATGGAACTTGATCCAGGCCACGATCTCTTCACCGTAGCGCTCATCGGGAATGCCGATGATCTGCACATCGGCCACCGCCGGGTGGGTGAAGAAGAACTCCTCCAGTTCCCGCGGGTACACGTTCTCGCCACCGCGAATGATCATGTCCTTGTTGCGCCCGGCGATGCACACATAGCCCTGCTCATCCATGCTCGCCAGGTCGCCGGTGTGCATCCAGCCGGCGTCGTCGATGGCTTCGCGGGTGCCCTCGGGGTTGTTCCAGTAGCCGAGCATCACGCTGTAGCCACGGGTACACAACTCGCCGATCTGCCCGCGTGGCACGGTGTTGCCGGCCTCGTCGATGATCTTGCTTTCCAATTGTGGCTGGGTGCGCCCGACCGTGGTCACGCGACGCTCCAGGTCGTCATCCGCACCGGTCTGCAGCGACACCGGGCTGGTCTCGGTCATGCCGTAGGCAATCTGTACTTCGCTCATATGCAGGTCGCTGATCACCCGGCGCATCACCTCGATCGGGCAGGTAGAGCCGGCCATGATCCCGGTGCGCAGGGTCGACAGGTCGAACTCGTCGCGCTGCGGATGATCGAGCATGGCGATGAACATCGTGGGCACGCCGTACAGGCCAGTGGCGCGTTCTTCGGCCACGGCCGTCAGGGTCAGCAGCGGGTCGAAACCGTCATTGGGATAGATCATGGTGGTGCCATGGGTAATGCAGCCCAGATTACCCATGACCATGCCGAAGCAATGATAGAGCGGCACCGGGATCACCAGGCGGTCCTGGGCGGTCAGGCCCAGGCTTTCGCCGACCATGTAGCCGTTGTTGAGGATGTTGTGATGGCTGAGGGTGGCACCCTTGGGAAAGCCCGTGGTGCCGGAGGTGTACTGGATGTTGACGGCTTGGTCGAAGTGCAGGCTGGCCTCGCGCTGGTGTAACTGCTGCACGGGGACTCCTGCACCGAGGGTCGACAAGTGCGACCAGGGCAGGAGCCCCGAGGGCGGTCGTGCATCCAGGCTGATCACCCCGCGCAGTTCGGGTAACCGATCACAGCGCAATTGGCCAGCGCCCTGCTCCGTCAGCTTGGGCACCAGCGCCTGCAACATCCCGTGATAGTCGGAGGACTTGAACGAACCGGCGCAGATCAACCACTGGCAACCCGACTGCTTGAGCACGTATTCCAGCTCGCTGCTGCGGTAGGCCGGGTTGATATTGACCAGGATCACCCCGAGCTTGGCGCTGGCCACTTGGCTGATGCACCACTCGGCACAATTCGGCGCCCAGATGCCGAGGCGATCCCCGGCTTGCAAACCCAGGGCCAGCAGAGCGCGTGCATGCAGGTCCACGGCTGCGGCCAGTTGTCGCCAGGTGTAGCGCAGGTGCTGGTGGCGCACCACCAGGGCCTCGCCCTGCGGGTACTGCGCCACTGTGCGGTCAAATGCCTGGCCAATGGTCATGGCCAGCAGGGCCTTGTCCTGTGGGCCACGGCTGTAGCTCTGATTCGGTTGATCCATGACGACCCCTATTGTCTTTTTTGTAGGTGGACGGTGCGCCGATCAGGCGCGAGCTTGACGTTAACGTAAGCTACGATTGACAGTCATGCAACGCAAGTTTACGTTAACGTAAAGGTGATCGCCCAATGGCATCGCCAGCCCCACAACAATAATGTTTATAGGTGCCCTCCCATGAGTTACCCGACCCTGAACTTCGCCCTCGGTGAAACCATCGACATGCTGCGCGACCAGGTGCAGGCCTTCGTGGCCAAGGAGCTGGCGCCACGGGCGGCGCAGATCGACATCGACAACCTGTTCCCCGTGGATATGTGGCGCAAGTTCGGTGACATGGGCCTGTTGGGCATCACCGTGCCGGAAGAATACGGTGGTGCCGGCCTGGGTTACCTGGCCCACGTGGTGGCCATGGAAGAAATCAGCCGCGGCTCGGCCTCGGTGGCGCTGTCCTACGGTGCGCACTCCAACCTGTGCGTCAACCAGATCAACCGCAACGGTAGCCACGCGCAAAAACTCAAGTACCTGCCCAAGCTGATCAGCGGCGAGCACATCGGCGCCCTGGCCATGAGCGAGCCGAATGCCGGCTCCGACGTGGTCTCGATGAAGCTGCGCGCCGACAAACGCGGCAGCGTGTATGTGCTCAACGGCAGCAAGACCTGGATCACCAACGGCCCCGATGCCCACACCTACGTGATCTACGCCAAGACCGACCTGGAAAAAGGCGCCCACGGCATTACCGCGTTTATCGTCGAGCGCGACTCGAAAGGCTTCAGCCGCAGCAACAAGTTCGACAAGCTGGGCATGCGCGGCTCCAACACCTGCGAGCTGTTTTTCGACGACGTCGAGGTGCCTGAAGAAAACATCCTCGGCGCGCTCAATGGCGGCGTCAAAGTGCTGATGAGTGGCCTGGACTACGAGCGCGTGGTGCTCTCCGGTGGCCCGACCGGGATCATGCAAGCCTGCATGGACCTGATCGTGCCGTACATCCACGACCGCAAGCAGTTCGGCCAGAGCATCGGCGAGTTCCAACTGATCCAGGGCAAGGTCGCCGACATGTACACCCAGCTCAACGCCAGCCGCGCCTACCTCTATGCGGTGGCCCAGGCCTGCGAGCGTGGCGAAACCACACGCAAGGACGCCGCCGGGGTGATCTTGTACAGCGCCGAACGCGCGACGCAGATGGCCCTCGATGCGATCCAGATTCTCGGCGGCAATGGCTATATCAATGAATTCCCGGCCGGCCGCCTGCTGCGCGATGCCAAGCTGTATGAAATCGGCGCAGGTACCAGTGAAATCAGGCGCATGTTGATTGGCCGCGAACTGTTCAACGAAACCCGCTGAGGGAGTGCACCATGGCCACCCTGCACACCCAACTCAATCCACGCTCGGCAGAGTTTGCCGCCAACAGCGCGGCAATGCTCAAACAAGTCGATGCCCTGCACACCCTGCTTGCCCAGGTCCAGCAAGGCGGCGGCAGCAAGGCCCAGGAGCGCCACACTTCCCGTGGCAAGCTGTTGCCGCGCGAACGCATCAACCGCCTGCTCGACCCGGGTTCGGCGTTCCTTGAGCTCAGCCAACTGGCGGCGTATCAGGTCTACGGTGAAGACGTACCCGCCGCTGGCGTGATCGCCGGAATCGGTCGGGTCGAAGGCGTCGAGTGCATGATCGTCGCCAACGACGCCACGGTAAAAGGTGGCTCCTATTACCCGCTGACCGTGAAAAAACACCTGCGCGCGCAAACCATCGCCGAACAGAATCGCCTGCCGTGCATCTACCTGGTGGATTCCGGCGGCGCTAACCTGCCGCGCCAGGACGAAGTGTTTCCCGACCGCGAGCACTTTGGGCGGATCTTCTTCAACCAGGCCAACATGAGCGCCCAGGGCATCCCGCAGATTGCCGTGGTCATGGGCTCCTGCACTGCCGGTGGTGCCTATGTGCCGGCGATGGCGGACGAAGCGATCATGGTGCGCCAGCAGGCGACCATCTTCCTCGCCGGGCCGCCGCTGGTGAAGGCCGCCACGGGCGAAGTGGTCAGCGCCGAAGACCTTGGCGGTGCCGATGTGCACTGCAAGATCTCCGGGGTAGCCGACCATTACGCCGACAGCGACGAACACGCCCTGGCCCTGGCCCGCCGCAGCATCGCCAACCTCAACTGGCGCAAACAGGGGCAGTTGCAACAGCGCACACCCGTCGCGCCGCTGTATGCCAGCGACGAGCTGTACGGCGTGATCCCGGCCGATGCCAAGCAGCCGTTCGATGTGCGCGAAGTGATTGCGCGGCTGGTGGACGGCTCGGTATTCGATGAATTCAAGGCGCTGTTCGGCACCACGCTGGTCTGCGGTTTTGCCCATTTGCATGGCTATCCTGTCGCGATCCTCGCCAACAACGGGATCCTCTTCGCTGAAGCGGCGCAAAAAGGCGCGCACTTTATCGAACTGGCCTGCCAGCGCGGGATTCCCCTGCTGTTCTTGCAGAACATCACCGGCTTCATGGTCGGCCAGAAGTACGAGGCCGGCGGCATCGCCAAGCACGGCGCCAAGCTGGTCACGGCGGTAGCCTGCGCCAAGGTGCCGAAATTCACGGTGATCATCGGCGGCAGCTTTGGTGCCGGTAACTATGGGATGTGTGGGCGCGCCTACGATCCGCGATTTTTGTGGATGTGGCCCAACGCACGTATTGGCGTGATGGGCGCCGAACAGGCCGCCGGTGTGCTGGTGCAAGTCAAGCGCGAACAGGCCGAACGTAGTGGCCAGGGGTTCAGCGCCGAGGAAGAGGCGCAGATCAAGCAACCGATCCTCGACCAGTATGAAACCCAGGGCCACCCCTATTACTCCAGCGCCCGCCTGTGGGATGACGGCGTCATCGACCCCTTGCAGACCCGTGACGTGCTGGCCCTAGCCCTGTCCGCCGCGCTGAATGCCCCCATCGAGCCGAGCCGCTTCGGCGTGTTCCGCATGTAATTGGAGCTGCACCCATGAGCGATTTCAACACCGTGGAACTGGTGAACGACCCCCGTGGCTTTGCCACGCTGTGGTTGAGCCGGGAACAGAAGAACAACGCCTTCAACGCCGAAATGATCCGTGAGCTGATCATTGCCCTGGACCAGGTCCAGGCCGATGCCTCGCTACGTTTTTTGCTGGTACGCGGGCGCGGCAAGCATTTCAGCGCCGGCGCGGATCTGGCCTGGATGCAACAGTCGGCTGAGCTGGACTACCACACCAACCTCGACGACGCCCGCGAGCTGGCGGAGTTGATGTACAACCTGGCCAAGCTGAAGATCCCGACACTCGCGGTGGTCCAGGGTGCGGCCTATGGCGGCGCCCTGGGCCTGATCAGTTGCTGCGACATGGCCATTGGCGCCGATGACGCGCAGTTCTGCCTGTCGGAAGTGCGCATCGGCCTCGCCCCGGCGGTGATCAGCCCATTTGTGGTGCAGGCGATTGGCGAACGCGCGGCACGGCGTTATGCCTTGACCGCAGAGCGCTTCGACGGCCACCAGGCCCAGGCCATCGGGCTCCTGGCGCAAAGCTACCCCCTCGCCGAGCTGAATCAACAGGTCGAGCAATGGACCGCCAACCTGCTGCTCAACAGCCCGGCGGCCATGCGTGCCAGCAAAGACTTGCTGCGCGAAGTCGGCAACGGCGCGCTCACTCCAGCGTTGCGCCGTTACTGCGAAAACGCCATCTCGCGCATCCGCGTCAGCGCCGAAGGCCAGGAAGGATTGCGCGCGTTTTTGCAAAAACGTGCACCCAGTTGGCAGTCCCAGGAGCCTCGTTCATGAGTTCACCGTTGATTACCTGCGTGCTGGTGGCCAACCGTGGCGAAATCGCCTGCCGGGTCATGCGCACGGCCAAGGCACTGGGGATGACCACCGTCGCCGTGCACAGCGCTACTGATCGCGATGCGCGCCATAGCCGCGAAGCCGATATCCGCGTGGACCTGGGCGGCAGCAAGGCTGCCGACAGCTACCTGCAGATCGACAAGTTGATCGCCGCCGCCAAGGCCAGCGGCGCCCAGGCGATTCATCCGGGGTATGGCTTTCTTTCCGAAAACCCGGGCTTTGCGCGGGCGATTGCTGACGCCGGGCTGATTTTCCTCGGCCCGCCCGCCTCGGCCATTGATGCCATGGGCAGCAAGTCCGCCGCCAAGGCCTTGATGGAAACCGCTGGCGTACCGCTGGTGCCGGGTTATCACGGTGCCGCCCAGGATCTGGAAACCTTCCGCCAGGCTGCTGCGCGCATTGGCTACCCGGTGCTGCTCAAGGCCACTGCTGGCGGTGGCGGCAAGGGCATGAAAGTGGTCGAGGACGAAAGCCAATTGGCCGAAGCCCTGGCCTCGGCCCAGCGTGAAGCACAGTCGTCGTTTGGCAACGCGCAGATGCTGGTGGAGAAATACCTGATCCAGCCACGCCACGTGGAGATCCAGGTATTTGCCGACCAACACGGTCATTGCCTGTACCTCAATGAACGCGACTGCTCGATCCAGCGTCGGCATCAGAAAGTCGTCGAAGAAGCGCCGGCACCCGGTCTCAGCCCTGCCCTGCGCCAGGCCATGGGTGAGGCGGCAGTGCGTGCGGCCCAGGCGATTGGCTATGTCGGTGCTGGCACGGTGGAGTTCCTGCTGGATGCGCGTGGTGAGTTCTTCTTCATGGAGATGAACACCCGCTTGCAGGTGGAACACCCGGTGACGGAGGCCATTACCGGCCTGGATCTGGTGGCCTGGCAAATCCGTGTCGCTCAGGGCGAACCGCTGCCGATGACCCAGGATCAGGTGCCGTTGCGCGGTCACGCCATCGAAGTGCGGCTGTATGCCGAAGACCCTGCCAATGATTTCTTGCCGGCCACCGGGCGCCTGGCGCTGTACCGCGAGTCGGCGCCAGGCCCGGGACGCCGGGTGGACAGCGGCGTCGAGCAAGGTGACGACGTCTCCCCGTTCTACGACCCGATGCTCGGCAAACTGATTGCCTGGGGCGAGGATCGCGAACAGGCGCGCCTGCGCCTGCTGAGCATGCTGGATGAGTTTGCGGTCGGTGGTTTGAAGACTAACCTGGGCTTTTTGCGACGCATCATCGGCCACCCTGCGTTCGCTGCGGCGCAGTTAGATACCGGGTTTATCCCGCGGTACCAGGAGCAACTGCTGCCTGCCGCCAGTGAGTTGAGCGATGAGTTCTGGCAGGCGGCTGGCCATGGTTTCATGCAGAGCCAGCCAGCCCGGCTGCGCGAAGATGACCTCGCCTCGCCGTGGGCTGCGGCATTGGGCTTTCGCGCGGGCCTGCCCGCCGAGACGTCACTGCATTTGAGCTGCGACGGCCAGGACCGCCTGGTGACCCTGCAAACCAACGCCGCGCCACAACTGCGTAACGAGCACCTGCTGATCGAGGATGCCGGCCTACGCCGTTCGCACCTGGCTGTACGCCATGGACAGACGCTGTTCCTGCGCTGGCAAGGTGAGATGCGCAGTGTGACGCTGTTTGATCCGATCGCCGCCGTCGATGCCGGGCAGGCGCATCAGGGCGGCCTCACTGCGCCGATGAACGGCAGCATCGTGCGGGTGCTGGTGGACGTCGGGCAGACGGTCGAGGCTGGCACGCAACTGGTGGTGCTCGAAGCGATGAAGATGGAGCACAGCATTCGCGCACCCCATGCCGGTGTGATCAAGGCGCTGTATTGCCAGGAAGGCGAAATGGTCGGCGAAGGCAGCGCCTTGGTGGAGCTGGAGGCCTTGGCCTAGAACTTCACCGTGGCCTGTACCACCACGCCGATGATCTGGCAGGCATCGGTCAGCAGCGCCTTTGGATAGGTCGGGTTGAGCGGCACCAGATAACGCTGGCCGCTTTCCTCGATCAATTTGCGAAAGGTCGCCTGGCTGCTGCCGGCCCATTGGGCCACCACCAACTTGCCGGGCTCGGCGTCGAGGGCCGGGTCCACCAGGATCATCATCCCATCGGCGATACTCGGCCCGCTGGGTGCGGTCATTGCATCGCCGTAGACCTGGAGCCAGAACGCTTCGCCGTCGGCATCGTAGTCGCTCGCCTGAAAACGCGCCTGGCCATAGGCTGGCCGCTGCTCGTGCACCTGGATGGGCTGTTTCCAGTCTTTCACGGGATAGCGAAAATACGGGTTGTATTGAACGGCCGACGCGGCTTCGTCGTCTGCCGGGGCGTCGCCCTTCTCGCGGATCACCAGCGCCGCTTCCAGATAACCCAGGCCCAGTTCTTCGAGCACCCGGTTCATGTCGGCGAGGCTGGGGACACGGCGCTTGCCCAGCCAGTGGCCGATGCCGCCCTGGGACATGCCCAGCCGCGTGGCCAATTGCTCTTGCGTGACCTTGCGGTCTTTCATGTTGGCTTTGACCAACGCTATCCATTTATCCATGGGGCAGACGATACCGGGTGTATTCAGCGCGACAATAAACAGTTTGTAGTAATCAATCAAATGACATAAATACAGATCGTATTATTATCAGCTCCACCTGTTCACCTTCCCACCCAGAGCACCGACCTCATGAACACAACCCCGGATCACCTGCCTGGTACACCTGATGATGAAATAAAGCTCTTGCAGGACAGCGCCGCTGCCCAGCGCGCGCTGGACTACTACTTGAAAGAAGATCCAGGCCTGGCATCGGACGATGTGACATGGTTCGAGGCCAACCCCGCTGTCAGCAGTGAAGAAGCCCTGATCCACGCGTCGGACCTGCTGCGCAGCGCTGCCGCCATCGCCTATGAACTGGCCGACAACAAGCTGGGAGGCACCCGGGACCTGGCGTTTTCGGTGGTGTACCTGATTGATATGGCCAAGGCCATGCTGGAGCGTCCACTGCAACTGGCAGGCGGGAAAACCCCATAGCCAGGTAGGCATGCAGGAACAAAAGGAAAAATATTTCTATCTGGCTGATAAAAACATTTGACTTGCAAATGATAATGATTATTATTGCAAGCAGCTGGTCGCGAGATCAGTCGATAGACCAAGAGACCTTAGGTCGGACTCTTGGAATATCTCCTCATCAGGCTAATCACGGTTTTTGACCCGGCTCTTTGGCCGGGTCTTTTTTTGCCAGTTATTCTGGCGTGGCTTCAGGCTAATGAAGACTGTGTGTTGCTTGATGGCGCGCATGGTAGCAAAAGACTATCGCGAAAAGAAAGTCGATAAAGCGCTCTGGCCCGGATCTTTCCAAATTAGCACTTGAGAATCAATCTCACAGACTCTAAGCTGCGGCTGCGTCATGGACGACGCCCCCTTCTTTTTCGCAAAAGTTTGCGTCCAGACTTTACCCCGCGCCTGTGTAAACTACCCGCCACACCCCTCATATTCAGGCAACCAGACTATGACCGTGGCCTTGACCTCCATTAAGATCAGCACCGATTTCGACAGCGGCAATATCCAGGTGCTCGACACCAGCGATGCCCATCAATTGTTGCTCGCAATCAAACCCGATACCCGCAGCCAGCACTTCCAATGGTTCCACTTCAAGGCCGAAGGGATGCACATTGGCCATACCCATACCTTCCGCCTGAGCAACGCCGGCCAGTCCTCCTACAAACATGCCTGGAGCGGCTACAACGCCGTGGCGTCCTACGACCACATCAACTGGTTCCGGGTGCCAACGCGCTTTGACGGCGAAACCTTGCACATCGAATTCCAGACCGAGCAAAAACACGCCTGGTTCGCCTACTTCGAACCCTACAGCCGCGAGCGTCACGCCTGGTTGATCGACCAGGCACTGAACCGCGCCGGCACGCAATTGCTGGCCACCGGCAAGAGCGTCGAAGGCCGTGATATCCCGCTCCTGCGCCGTGGCAAGGGTGGCGCAGGGCAGCGCAAAGTCTGGATCATCGCCCAACAACACCCGGGCGAGCACATGGCCGAGTGGTTTATGGAAGGCATCATCGAGCGCCTGCAACAGCACGGTGACGACGAACTGAACAGACTCCTGGCCGCTGCCGACCTCTACCTGGTGCCGAATATGAACCCGGATGGCGCGTTTCACGGTCATCTGCGCACCAACGCCATGGGCCAGGACCTCAATCGCGCCTGGCAAAGCGCAAGCCAGGAACAAAGCCCGGAAGTGCTGTTCGTCCAGCAGCAAATGGAGCAATACGGCGTCGACCTGTTCCTGGACATCCACGGTGACGAGGAAATCCCCTACGTGTTCACCGCCGGTTGTGAAGGCAACCCCGGTTACACACCGCGTATCGAAGGCCTGGAAAAACACTTCCGCAGCCACTTGAGCGCCCTGACCCGCGACTTCCAGACCACCCATGGCTACACGCGTGACTTGCCGGGCCAGGCCAATATGACCCTGGCGTGCAACAGCGTGGGCGAGAAATTCGATTGCCTGTCCCTGACCCTGGAAATGCCGTTCAAGGACAACGACGATGCACCCGATCCGCATACCGGCTGGTCCGGCAAACGCTCGCTGCAACTGGGCAAGGACGTGCTGAGCACCGTGGCGGATATGGTCAGCGTGCTGCGCTGATCCTGCTTACCCCGGGGGCCAGGTTCAGCCCCCGGATTGCGCCGCCACCCGCAGGCAATCCTGCGGCCCGAGCACCCGGCCATCCGCTGCACGCACCGCCAAGGCCTGCAGCGGCTGCCCGTGCTCACGGTCCAACATCACCGAACGAGCCTCGCCCTCGTCGTAAAAAAAACCCTCGCCCCATTGCCGCAGCCCAATGATCACGGCGAACAGTCCCCTGCCCTTTTGCGTCAACACATACTCCTGGTAAGCGCTGCCATCCGAAGCCGGGACAATCTCGAAAATCCCGTGGGCCACCAGATTGCGCAGGCGCGTCGACAGAATGTTCTTGGCCATCCCCAGGCTGCGCTGGAACTCGCCGAAGCGGCGGATGCCATCGAATGCATCCCGAATGATCAATAGCGCCCAACCATCACCAATGGCCTCCAGTGAGCGTGCCACCGGGCATTCGGCACTTTCAAAGCGAGTGAGTTTGACCATGCGCAACACCTGCCTGATGAAAAATGTAGTTGCAATATAAAACCGGCCTATCTACCGTACAACTAGTTTCATTTTAAAACCACAAAGGAATCCAGCATGCCAACTCCCCCTTTGAGCGGCGCCGTGGTGCTGCTGTTCGCCATTGCCTGTGGTTTGTCGGTGGCCAATGTCTATTACGCCCAACCCCTGCTTGATGCCATGGCCACCACGTTCGCCATGGACCCCGCCACCATCGGCATGGTGATCAGCCTGACTCAGGTCGGTTATGGCATGGGTCTGTTGCTGCTGGTGCCGTTGGGCGACCTGCTCAATCGCCGGCACTTGATCGTCGGCCAGTTACTGCTGTCCACCGCCGCGGTTTTGCTGCTCGGCCTGTCCAGCAGCAGCCTGTGGTTTCTGGCTGGCCTGCTGCTGACCGGCTTGCTCGCGGTGGTGGCACAAGTATTGGTGGCCTACGCCGCAAACCTGGCGCGGCCCGAGCAACGGGGCCATGTGGTGGGCCTGGTGACCAGCGGCATCGTGGTCGGCCTGCTGCTGGCACGCACGGTGTCCGGGGTCATGGCAGACCTGGCCGGCTGGCGTTCGGTGTACCTGTTGTCGGCTGGCCTGACGCTGCTGATGACACTGTTGCTCTGGCGCGTCTTGCCGGCCACCGAGCAGCCCCGGGCACCAGGTTCGTATCTACAGCTGCTCGGCTCGGTGTTCAGCCTGTTGCGTGAAGAAAAAGTGCTGCGCGACCGCGCGGTCCTGGCGTTTCTGATTTTTGCCGCTGGCACCGTGCTCTGGACCCCGCTGGTACTGCCCTTGAGCGCCCCGCCATTGTCGCTGTCCCACACCCAGATCGGCCTGTTCGGCCTCGCCGGTGCTGCTGGCGCGCTGGGCGCGGCTCATGCCGGACGCCTGGCCGACCGGGGCCTGGCCCAGTGGACCAGCGGCGCAGCCCTGGGGCTGATGTTGGTGTCGTGGCTGGCCATCGCCTTCACCCAGTCCTCGCTGTGGGCGCTGCTGCTCGGGGTGATTACCTTCGACCTCGGCCTGCAAGCCGTGCATGTCACCAGCCAAAGCCTGATCTACAGCGTGCGCCCCGCCGCCCAGAGCAGGTTGGTGGCCGGCTACATGCTGTTCTATTCGGCAGGCAGCGCCCTGGGCTCGGTCGCGGCGACGATGATGTATGCCTGGGCCGGCTGGCTCGGCGTGTGTGGCCTGGGCGCCGCCATCAACCTGCTGGCCCTGGTTTACTGGCGGGCGACCCTTGCACCTCAGTCCTTGCCGAGCATGCTTTGCAGCACGCCATCGCGACGAACCCAGCCATGGAACAACGCCGCCGCCAAATGCAGCAACACCGTCAGAAACAGCAAATAGGCGAGGTAACCGTGGGCTTTGCGCAGCACCGCAAACAACTGCGCATTGGCCGGCACCCATCCGGGCAACTGCAAGGCGCTGGACAGCATCACCGGATCACCGGCCGCCGAAATCATCGCCCACCCCAGCAACGGCAGGATCAGCATCAAGCCATACAGCAGCACATGCGAAGCCTTGGCCGCCATCACCTGCCACGCCGGCAAGTCGACAGGCAACGGCGGCTGACGGGTAGAAAAGCGCACCCCCAGCCGCACGATCACCAACAGCAGAATCGCAATGCCCAGCGGCTTGTGCAGGTGCAACAACCACTCATGGCGCTCGGAAACCGACGCCACCATGCCAGCGCCGATAAACAGCATGGCGATCACCATCAGCGCCATCAGCCAGTGCAGCAGGCGCGCCAGCGGCGCAAAAAAACGCGGTTGGGCATTCATGGCCGGGACTCCTGAGGGGCGCTGTGCAACTGGCTGACTTCGCCGGTGCGACGCAAATATGAACTGGCATAGGCGGCAGAACGTGCGGCCAGCAGCGGGTCATTGGAGGCTTCGATACCGCTGGGCAGGATCAAGGGGTCAAAGTTGATATCACGGCAATCGCCGTCCAGTTGCGGCTGGCTGCTTTCAAGCACCAAGGTGCCGGCGTTCAGCACCGTGTGCGCGCCGACCCAGGCCTTGCTGGCGTCATCTACCAGGTCCGAGGGGTTGGCCAGGGTGATCTGCAATTGCCAGCGCAGCGGCCCGGCCTTCAAGCGTTGTATCAAATCTGCCTGCAGGGAATCCGCCCCTTCAGGCGTGATGGCGCCGCTGGCATCCTGGCTCAGCGGTACCACGCCCCAGCGCACGGCCTGGCGTTGCCCGGTGGCATTGATCAGGTAAAAAGCGTTAATCGCGTTATAGGTCTCGGTGGCATAGCTGGCAGAGGGCTTGGCGGTCTTGACCCACGCCAGAAACGGCGCGGCCTCGGGATGGCTGGCAAAAAACGCCGGCATACTGGCCGGGTTCGGCTTGCCGGTCGCAGGGTCTGGGGCACCGGCCTTGAGCATCTGGTAGAACGCCTCAGGCGTGCCCACCGGGAACACCGGCATGCTGTTCATCCCGGTGCGCCATTGCTGGCCGTTGGCCTGGCTGAACTGCACGGCCAGGCTGCGGATCGGCACGCTGTTGTCCGGGGCATAGGGGTTGCCGCTGGGCAGGGCGAAACGCCCGATCACCTGGGTGCGGGCCTCACTGAATACCTGTGCGCTGGAATACGCCCGAGCCGCAGGACTGCTCTCGAAATAGCCGGCCACGCACACACCTTTAGCGTGATTGCGTCGGTAGCCTTGGTGTACGCCATTATTGGTTTCCAGGGCATTGACCAACGTCTTGGGGCGCAAACGCTGTGGGTCAAGTGTGCCGTTGACGTAGGCAAAAGCCCCCGCCACGACACCAACAACCGCGCCAATAGCCGCCAGGCGCAGCATCAGGCTGGCACGCCCCAACGGCGGGCGTGGTGGGGATGGATGATCTGGCATGAAATGCTCCGAGGCCTATGGCCACAGGGGATAGGTGCAATAGGACGCCGCTCGCACGGGCTTATTCCCCCAGGGCCGTAGGCATTTTCATCAGAGCCTTGTTCAGGAGTCCCAGATCGCCCCATAGGCGGGTATCCCCCGAGCCTCCATTTCCTCGACCACCCGCTGCGTCACCGCCTGGTTGGCGATACAGATCACCGCTTCGGCAGCGAAGTCCTGCACCGCCGCGTAGGCCAGTTGCACCAGGTCAGGTTTGCCCCGTACATCGGTGTCCCAGATCACTGCACCGGGTTGTGCGCGAAGGATTTCTGCAACCAGTTCCTCGCCATAGGTCTTGGCCGGGCTGCGGGTCGACCACACCAACTGGATCGGCACCTGCTTGGCCAGCAAATGCGGCATCACCGGGCCAATGCCGCTGCCAGTGGCGATGTACACCACCGACTTGAACAAGGTCTCGACGTTGGCCACCCCCGCCGTGGTAATACCCTTGACCCACACATGGGACGGCATCTGCTCGATAAAGCGCCCCGTCCAATCCCCGGCCCGGGAAATAATCAGGCGAAAACCCGGCTGGCCCGGTGTCGGGATATTGGCAAACGAGTGCCACTCCAGCAGCGGTTGCAGGCTGATCGCGGTGGACGACCCCGCAAAGGGCGTGGTGTGGCGCAATGTGCTGATCACGGCATGGCCACTAGGCCGCTGATGACTGACTACCACTTTGCGCAAGCGTAACCAAGGCAGCGCAATACTCAGGGTCAGCACCAGCAATACCCAAACCGCCCCCGCGGGAGCCTCGGCCAGCAGTGTCTGCACCCAGAACAACAGCAAGGCCGCCCACCCCGCAAACCGGTGCACGCGCTCAAAGCCATTGTGAAAGCGGCGGCGAATCCCCGGCTGCGCCATCACCACCATCAACAGCAACACACCCAGCAGCGCCGCACTGACCAGCAACCACGGCACCGACACACTCGAAGGCTGTTGCAGATAGCGCCAGCCCTGGCTGCCGACCAGCACCGCGAACCACACCGTGGCAGCCAGCGCACCGCCGCTGTGCAGCCCGCCCAAGTGATAGACCTTGGCGGCGCGGCGGCGTATATACAGCGGCCAGCTCACGGGAATACGCGTCGCCAACCAGAACAGCCCGTTGATTACATACTGCTGGCGCACCAGGATCGCCAGGGACAGGTTAATCATCACCAGCAGCGACACCTGTTGCACGTCGATCAAGGGCAGGGTCAAGCCCGCCAGCGCAAACCAGCCGTTGCCCATCAGCACCCCTGCCACCAGACAGTTGTAATGGGAAAATATCGGCCTGCCACGCCAGCGCCGCCACCCGCCAGGCCGGGCGGGCAGCACCGTGGCCATCCACCGTTCAATCATGCTCGGCCACCTGTGCTCAGGAGCAACTGGCGCCCCTCCTCGCTGTCACGGGCCCATTGCAGCAGCAAAGCCTTGTCGACCTTGCCACGCGCTGTGAGCGGCAGGAGGTCCACGGCGAAAATCACCGCGGGCACACAGTAGTAGGCCAGCCGTTGCGCGCAGTACTGCCTGGCTGCCGGGATATCCACCGTGGCGGGGGTCACGAATGCCACCAGGTGCTGGCTGTCGAACTTCAACGCCACCGCCCGGCTACAGGCACCGCAGGCCTCAAGCGTGGTGGCAAGCGCATCCAACTCCACGCGAAAACCGCGGACCTTGACCTGATCGTCAACCCGCCCCAGATGCTCCAACGCCCCTTCGTCCGTCCAGCGGCCCAGGTCGCGGGTATGGAACATCATCCGGCCCGCCCCCAGGAATGGATCAGGTCGGTAGCGTTGCGCAGTCAACAACGGGTTGTGCAGATAACCGGCCGTCACCCCATCGCCCCCGGCCCACATCTCCCCCACTGCCCCTGGCGCGCAGGCCTGGCCATGTTCATCGAGCACATACACGGTGTTATTGGGTGTCGGCTTGCCGATGGTCAATCGCGCCCCTGGCACATGCCGATGCAGGGTATTGACGATGGTCGTTTCAGTCGGCCCGCAACCGTTGTAGAACGTGCAATGGGCCGCCCAGCGGTCCGCCAGGGCCTGGGGGCATGGCTCGCCCGCCACCGCGACCACCTCAAGCGTGGGGCATTGCCGGGGATCCAGGGTCGCGAGAATCGACGGCGTGGCGATCAGCACCTGGCAATGGCGTGCCGTTTCCCCGATGTCTTGCTGGCGGATAAGCAACGTCGCCCCATGGGCCAGACAACCGAGGATCTCCCAGGCCGCCATGTCAAAGGCGATGTTGAGTATCTGCCCAACGCTCATGCCTGGCTTGATGCCGAGGTTTCCCGGGGCCGTCAGCAAGATATTGCAGACATTACGGTGGGTCACCCGCACCCCGTTTGGCCGGCCTGTGGTCCCGGAGGTAAACAGCACAAAACACAGGCTGGCAGGGTCTGGCGCGGCGACGTCCAGCAGGCATTCCTCGGCCACCCAGGGCTGTTGCGCCAGGAACTCATCCAGGCACACGCACGGCTGGCCCGCCGCCAGCGGCAATCGGTCCTTGAGCCCGGATAGGGTCAAATGTCTCAAGGATCATCGTCAACTGGGCCGGCGGAGTGATCCTGGCATCCTGCGGCACGTACGCCGCGCCGATTTTCAACACGGCCAGCAGGCCCACCAGCATGGGGATCGACCGCTCGACAAACAGCGCTACCGTGTCTCCCGCCACCACGCCCTGCTCGATCAGGTGCCGGGCCAGCCGATTGGCCTGGCGGTTCAACTGCTCATAGCTGATGCTCTGCTCCAGACAGAGCGCGGCTATCTGCTGGGGAGCTGCTGCGGCTTGCGCCTCGAAGGCCAGGTGTATACACGCGTACGGCAGTGGCCCTGCCGGCCCGCATCCCCAACTTTCAAGGGTATTACGTTGGATGATGGGCAAATGGCCCAGTGCCTTGGTGCAAGCAAATCCGCTATCTGCTGCTGTCGCCGATATCATGTGTCAACTCCTCATCTGGCGCCTGCCTCACAGTGATCGGGCAGGCTGGGAGCTGGACTGAGGACGATTCACGACATTACAGGGCTACGGGAGCCTACAAACGATAAAGACCAAGGCCATCTGTAGCGTTTATTTTTCCTACAAATGGAACAACCTTTGCCGGTAGGCGTCTCCCTCAACACCGCCCACGACACGCAGGCCCCCATGCACGAACTCGACGAACAGTTGCGTGAACTCCTTCCCAGGCTGCGGCGCTTTGCCCTGTCCCTGACGCGCAACCCCAGCAGCGCCGATGATCTGGTGCAGGCCAGCCTGGAGCGCGCCATCGTCAGTTGGCGTGACAGGCGCGTCGACGGTGATTTACGCGCCTGGTTGTTCTCGATCCTCTACCGGCAGTTTCTCGACGCGCACCGGCGTTCGCGACGCTATGCACGGATGCTGGAGTTCTTTACCGGGCGCGATGACACGCAACCCTCGGTCGAACGCGAGGTGATCGCCCAATCGACCCTGCAAGCTTTCGACCAGTTGACCGGCGAGCAGCGCGCCCTGCTGCTGTGGGTCTCGGTGGAAGGCTTGAGCTACAAGGAAGTCGCCCATATCCTCGACGTGCCCATCGGCACCGTGATGTCACGCCTGTCCCGCGCCCGCCAGGCCTTGCGCCAGCTCAGCGACGGCGACATCAACCGCCCCTCCCTGCGGATACTCAAATGATCAGCCTGCCCCCCAACGAACGCGACCTGCACGCTTACGTCGACCACCAACTCTCGGAGGTGGAGCGACGCCAATTGGAGATCTGGCTCGCCGCCCACCCCGAGGTCGCGGCCCAGGTCCACGCCTGGCAACAGGATGCCCAGCACCTGCGCGCGGCCCTCGGCGCTGCGCCAGCGGCTAATCCGCAGTTGGATCCGGCACTGATTCGCCAGCGTCTCAAGCACCAGTCGCGCCGCCAACTGGCCACTGCCGCCATGCTGGTGCTCGCCGCCAGCCTGGGCGGCCTGGGTGGCTGGCAAGCACGGCAGGCAACCCTTGTGGCCACGGCACTGCCGATGACCGACGCCATGCAGGCCTATCGCCTGTTCGCCCAGGAGCGGATCATGCCCGCCGATTACCAGGTGCAAGGCAGCGGCGATATGCAAGCCTGGCTCGACCGTTACTTCACCCAGGCCCATCGCCTGCCAGACCTGAGCCAGGCCGGTTTCAACCCGGTCAGCGGGCGCCTGCTCACCACTGATCAAGGCGCAGCGGCGATGGTGCTCTACGAGAACCCGCAGGGCCGGCGCATCAGTTTCTACATTCGCCCGCCGGGCCCGCAGAACACCTTGCTGCCACCGGGCAGTCGCAATGCCGACGGGCTCCAGGCCCAGTACTGGTCCAGCCCCGGCTACAACTATGCGATGGTCAGCCAAGAGGACGAGCCGACCACCCCATTGCTCAAGCAGACCACAAGGTTCTAGGACACCAACGCCATGCCTTTTCGAGATAGCCGCCCCCGTCGCCTGCCCTTGTTCAAACGGCTGCTGGGCAAAACAACCACCACCGATAATGCCCCAGCCATTCAGCGGTTCTTTGAAGACAAGGCCCGGCAACAGGGCTACACCCTCAGCCCCAGCCAATGGCAGGTGATCGCGGCCATGACCCGGCAAACCGCGCACTTGCAGGCCCGGCGTCCGACCCGCAGCTTGTACCTGCACGGGGCCGTCGGCCGGGGCAAAAGCTGGTTGCTCGACGGGTTTTTCCAGGCCTTGCCGTGCCCGGACAAACAGCGGGTGCATTTCCACGACTTTTTCGCCCGCCTGCACCGAGGCATGTTTGCTCACCGCCAGCAGGCCGACGCCCTGGCCGCCACCCTGGATCAATTGCTCGACGGTTGCCGGGTGCTGTGTTTCGACGAATTCCATGTGCATGACATCGGCGATGCGATGTTGATCACCCGCCTGTTCAAGGCGTTGTTCCAACGGGGCATCCTGGTGCTGCTCACCTCCAATTACCCGCCACAGGGCTTGCTGCCCAACCCGCTGTATCACCAGCGCTTCAAGCCGGTGATCGACTTGATCGGCGCACGCATGGACGTCATGCAAGTCAGCGCGCCCCACGACTATCGAGGCTTGGCACAGAACCATCGGCAACAGCGCTTCACCCATGGCCTGTACGTTTGGCCCGGCACCCCGGCCCAACGCAGTGAGCGGGGGCTGCCCGACACCGATGGCCCACCCCTGGCCCTGGCAGTGGGAGCACGGCAACTGCAGGTCCGCTGGCATCAGGCGCGCACCCTGGGCGCCACCTTCAACGACCTGTGTGAACAACCCACTGCCGTGATGGATTACCTGCTGCTGTGCGAGGACTTC
Organism: Pseudomonas sp. 25 R 14; assembly: GCF_900004755.1. Classification (NCBI taxonomy): domain Bacteria; kingdom Pseudomonadati; phylum Pseudomonadota; class Gammaproteobacteria; order Pseudomonadales; family Pseudomonadaceae; genus Pseudomonas; species Pseudomonas sp. 25 R 14. The sequence continues at coordinate 85,997 of NZ_CVTS01000052.1, forward strand.
GACCACTGGATCATCGACGGCCTGCCCCGGCTGGACGACTGCCCGATTGCCGTGCAACAACGGTTTATCAACCTGATCGACGTGCTGTACGACCAGGACAAGCACCTGACACTGCTGGGCCAACAGCCACTGGACGATGCCCTGGAGGGCCAGGCGATCGACTTGGCGCGCACCCGCAGCCGCCTGGGCCAGTTGCAACAAACCAGCTCGATCGCGCCCAAGCCGTTATCATGAGCGCCTTTGCCTTTGTCGAGTGACGCTGCTGTTCATGGATACCCTTGCCCAACTCAAGGCTGGCCAACTGGCTGGCATCAAGCGCCTGGACCTGTCCTGTGGCCTGACGCAGTTCCCCCGGGAAATCTTCGACCTGGCCGACTCCCTGGAAATCCTCAACCTCAGTGGCAATGCCCTGAGCAGCCTGCCCGACGATCTGCACCGCCTGCCCCACCTGCGCGTGCTGTTTTGCTCGGACAACGCCTTTACCGAACTGCCGGCGTGCCTGGGCCAATGCCCGCAATTGAGCATGGTTGGCTTCAAAGCCAACCAGATCGAGCATGTGCCCGCTGCCGCGCTGCCGCCGCAGCTGCGCTGGCTGATCCTTACCGACAACCACATCAGCCAGTTGCCGGACGAGCTCGGCGAGCGGCCGCGCTTGCAAAAACTCATGCTGGCCGGCAACCGCCTGGAGCAACTGCCGGCGAGCCTGGCCCAGTGCCATAACCTCGAACTGCTGCGCATCGCCTCCAACCGCCTGGCGCAATTGCCGCACTGGCTGCTGACGCTACCGCGCCTGACCTGGCTGGCCTATGCCGGCAACCCGGTGGAAATGGCGGTGGATGTGGCCAATGACGACGACACGCCGAATATTCCCTGGGCCGAACTGGCGCTGGCCGAAGTGCTGGGCGAAGGCGCCTCAGGTGTGATCCGCAAGGCGCTCTGCAAACCTTCGAACGCGCCTGTCGCCGTCAAACTCTATAAGGGCACCATCACCAGCGACGGTTCGCCGCTGCACGAAATGCAGGCCTGTATTGCCGCCGGGCTGCACCCCAACCTGATCAGGGTGCAAGGCCGCGTGGTTGGCCACCCCGATGACCAGGCCGCACTGGTGATGAACCTGATCGAACCGAGCTACCGCAACCTCGCCGGCCTGCCAAGCCTGGCGTCCTGCACCCGGGACATCTACGACCCCGCCAAACGTTTCAGCGCCGAGGTGGCATTGCGCATAGCGCGGGGCATCGCCTCGGTGGCCGCCCACCTGCACCGGCACGGCATTACCCATGGCGACCTGTATGGCCACAATATCCTGTGCAATGCCGAGGGTGATTGCCTGCTCGGGGACTTTGGCGCGGCATCGTTCCACACCACGGTAGACACCTTGCAAACCAGGGCGCTGCAACGCATTGAAGTGCGCGCGTTCGGGGTGTTGCTGGGGGAGTTGCTGGAGCGGATTGACAGCGGCTTGAGTGATCAACAGCGCCTGGCGCTGGAAGCACTGTGTGACCATTGCTGCCAGCCGCAGGTGCTGGCACGACCGGCGTTCGCAGAGATCGAGGCGCAACTGTCCTCATTCTGAAATGCCATGCAAATGTGGGAGCGGGCTTGCTCGCGATAGCGGTGTGTCAGTCGCAGAAATATTGACTGAACCACCGCTATCGCGAGCAAGCCCGCTCCCACACAAGCCCGCCATCACCGTTCTAGACTGGGTTTAGCCCGCCAGGCCGACGAACATATCCTGCACGTCGTCATGGTTGTCCAGGCCTTCCAGGAAGGCTTCGACTTCAGCCATCTGCTCGTCGCTCAAACCAGTGACCGGGTTTTTCGAGATGTAGCCCAACTTGGCCGACAACACGGTGAAACCCTGCTCCGGCAAGGCTTTCTGTACCGCGTCCAGGTCAGTGGTCTCGGTGATGAACAGGGTCGAACCCTCTTCTTCGCCTTCTTCAAAGTCCTGGGCGCCGGCTTCGATGGCGGCCATTTCCGGATCGGCATCCGGAGTATCCGGCGAGGCCTCGATCAGCCCCACATGGTTGAAGTCCCAGGCCACGGAGCCCGAAGCCCCCAATTGCCCCTTGCGGAACGCCACGCGGATTTCCGCCACGGTGCGGTTGATGTTGTCGGTCACGCATTCAACGATCAACGGCACCTGGTGCGGGGCGAACCCTTCATAGGTCACGCGATGGTACTGCACGGTTTCGCCCAGCAGGCCCGCGCCTTTCTTGATCGCACGTTCCAGGGTTTCCTTGGGCATCGAGGCTTTCTTGGCCTGCTCGACCACCAGACGCAGGTGGGCGTTGGTCGCGGTGTCTGCACCGTTGCGGGCGGCAATGGTGATCTCTTTCACCAGCTTGCCGAAGATCTTGCCCTTGGCATTGGATGCCGCTTCTTTATGTTTAACCTTCCACTGTGCGCCCATGACTCACTCTCTTGATATCCGTGGCGCCGAGACGTCTACTGGCCGGCGCTTTGGCGGCAGAGTTTATAGGGCAAAAACACTCTCTTCCACCAAAAAACCGGCCAGCGACACAGGTGGCTCAGGTGCGCAGGGGTTTGATCGCCATGGCGCGATCCGGCACAAAGTCCCCGACTTGCGCCAATACCGCAGGCCGAGCGTTCCAGTAAGGCATCAGCACCAGCGAAGAGAACAACGCGCAACCGGCAAATACGATAAACACCGTCACCGTGTCGAAGTAACCCGGCAGCAGGCCACCGAGGATCGCCCCCACCGAACCGCAGCCGTTGACGAACCCGGCCGCCGTGGCGCCGGCCTTGGCGGTGCCGAAATCGATCGCGGCGGTGCTGCTGATCATCGAGTCCGGCCCATACAGGGTCAGGCCCATGACAAACAGCAAGGCCATCACCAGCAACACACTGCCGGTGTGCAACGCGCCCATGAACAACGCCAGTGACACCGTCAGCGCCAGCAGGCTGAGGACACAGGCCGGCATGCGCCGCGCACCGAACAGCTTGTCGGACGCCAGGCCAATCATGATCGGCCCCAGCAGCCCCGCCAGCTCGAACGCGGTGGGCACAATGGCTGCGCCGACCTTGCCCACCGACGGCATCTGCTCGTAGACGATTACCGGGCCCCACAACAGGATCGCGTAACGCGCCGGTTTCAACAGGAAATACGCCAGGCCCAGGGTCAGTACCGTGCGGTTGCGCAAGATCTCGCGCAACGGTTCAAGAATGCTGATCTTCCTGGCTGCTGCCGCCTCTTCTGCACTCAAGGCGGGCTCCGGCTCCACGGCGGGCAAACCGACATCCTGCGGGGTGTTGCGCTGGAAGATGAAGAACAGCACCGCAACCACTGCCACCACCGCCGCGCTGGAAATAAACGCTGCGTGCCAGCTACCGATCAGGGTATAGGCCCACCACCCGGCAAACGGTGACGCCACCAGGCCGCCAAAGGCATAGCAGGAACTCCACAGCCCCAGCACCCGCCCACGCTGCTGCGCCGGGAAGAAACTGCCAAGGTTCTTGCACAGGCCCGACCAGCCGGTGGACTGCGCCAGCCCCTGGATCAGCATGCAACTGATAAAGATCGGCAACGTGGCAAAGGTGCCCATCACCAACGCGGCCAGCGCGGAAATCACCAGGCCACCGAGCACTACCACCCGTGGCCCGAAACGGTCGGCCAGCATGCCCCAGGTGAACTGGCCGACGGCGTACGCCGCCAGGTACAGGCCATCGAGGTTGGCCATCATCATCTTGTCCAGCGGGAAGTTCGGGTCGTCGACAATGCCGAGCTTGGCCACGGAAAACGCTTTGCGGGTGAAATAGAAGGCGGCATAGGCCAGCCAGGTGATGGCGAAAATCTGCACGCGCCAACGCTTGATGCTACCCATAGGGATATTCATGGTGGTTCTGACCTCAGGTGTGAGTGTGCCGGCAGAATCGAGAAGCAATTGCCTGTGTTTTTATTGTTTTGCACTGCAGTACCGGGTCGCAGGGCGCCAGGTACTGGTCAGATGAGTCCTGCAAGGTTGCACGCAACGACCCATGATCGCCGAAGTTGTAGGACTCAACCTACGGCGACTGAGGGCTATCAAAGCAATGGCTGACTAATAGGTAAAATCGATTTATCGTATTTCAAATATAAGCTCAGCTTGTAAGAGGTCGTGCCATGTCGGTTTCCCACGCGCAACTCAAAGCCTTCCATGCCGTTGCCGTCCACGGCAGCTTTACCCTGGCAGCCGAGCGGCTGTTCCTCACCCAGCCGGCCATTTCCGACCAGGTGCGCAAGCTCGAAGAGCGCTTCGGTGTGCTGTTGTTCCATCGTAACAAACGCTCCGTGCGCCTGACCGACCTGGGCGAGCGCCTGCTGAGTATCACCCAGCGCCTGTTTGTGATCGCCGCCGAGGCCGAGGAACTGCTGCAAGACTCCAAGGCCTTGCAGACCGGCAGCCTGACCCTGGCCGTGGATGCGCCGGTGCATGTACTGCCGCAGATCGCGCAGTTTTGCGAACGTTATCCGGGAATCACGGTAAAGATCGAGACCGGCAACACCGATGATGCGCTGTATCGCCTGTACAACTATCAGGCTGACCTGGCGCTGGTGGGGCGCGACGTTGACGATGAGCGCCTGCTCTCGATCCCGCTGCGCGATGACCCGATGCTGGCCTTTGTTGCACGCAACCACCCGTGGGCCGGGCGTGAATTCATCGACCTGGCGGACCTCGACGACACACCTCTGGTCCTGCGGGAAACCGGCTCGGTAACCCGTCAGACCCTGGAGCGGGAGATGCACCAGGCCGGGCTGCGGATTCGCCCGGCGATCCAGGTAGAAGGCCGCGAGGCCGCCCGTGAAGCGGTGGTGGTGGGGATTGGCGTGGGCGTGGTCTCGGCGTCGGAATTCGGTGCGGACTCACGGGTGTATGCCATGCCGATTCGCGATTGCACCCAGCGCATGAAGGAAACGCTGGTGTGCCTCAAAGAACAGAGCTCGCGACGGGTGGTGGCGACCTTTCTGGAGATTGTCCGCGAGAGCCTCGATACCTGAGCGAACGCAATACTCAAAGCAGCAAAGATCAAATGTGGGCGAGCAAGCCCGCTCCCACAGGGGATCTGCGCTTAATTGATGGCCCCCCCTCGCCACAGAGTCTGATCAACACCCATCAACTGGAGGCCAGTTCGAAAAACGCCTGAATCAAGCGCAACTCCCGGCGCCGCTCCATGCAGCCGAGCATATGCTGGTTCAGCAAGCCCTCGCCCTGGATTGGAATCGCGTGCACCCGCGGGTCGCGGCTGACTTCTACCGACGACACCACGCCCACCCCCAACTCGGCGGCCACCGCTTCCGTCACCGCCTCACGGCTGTCCAGTTCCAGCAGCACCCGGGGATTGACGCCAGCCTCGCCACAGGCGTCGTCGAAAGTCCGGCGCGTAATGGAACTGGGCTCACGCAGCACCATGATCACCTGGTTCAGTTGCTCCAGGCGGATACCGGCCGGGTCTGCCAGCCATAGGTGGCCGGCGGGCACCAGCGCGCAGATCCGTGACTCGCTCAACGGCTGCAAATGCAAACCCTTGCGCGGTTCAACCTCAGTCAACACCGCCACATCCGCATGCTCGGACAGCAGCGCGGCCAGGGTTTCCTGGGCATTGCCCAAACGCAGGTTGACGGTAATCCCCGGGTAGCGCGCACGCAGGCGCGCCAGCATCGGCATGACCATGTGTGGCCCATCCGCCGCCACTTCCAGGCGCCCAGTCAGCAGTTGCCGGTTGGCTTCAAGCAGCGTCTGCGCTTCATCCACCTGGCCGAAGATACTGCGGGTGATGGCCGCGAGCTTGATCCCCTCTTCCGTCAACTCGACCCGCCGCGCGGTACGCCGCAGCAGAGTGATCTGGTAGTGCTCTTCCAGCGCCTTGATATGCCCGGTCACGGCGGGCTGGCTGATAAACAGGCGCGCGGCGGCCCGGGTAAAACTGCCGTCCCGGGCCACGGCGTCAAACGCACGGAGTTGGAAAAGATTCATAGCTATCGGCCTCACTGATGGCTGGCATAACAACAAACAATTTGATTGATGACAAGCCAAACTGCAATTTATGTCCCGTAGCTTCATCCCACTGCTTTGCGAGGACATGAGAATGAGTACTGCCGCGCCGATCCTGCTCACACCTGGGCCCCTGACCACGTCCGCCCGCACCCGCCAGGCGATGATGGTTGACTGGGGTTCGTGGGATGACCGCTTCAACCAACTGACCGCCAGCCTCTGCGAGCAACTGCTGGCGATCATCAACGGTGGCGACAGCCATCACTGCGTGCCCTTGCAGGGCAGCGGCACCTTTGCCGTCGAAGCCGCGATCGGCACCCTGGTGCCACGGGATGGCAAGGTGCTGGTGCTGATCAACGGTGCCTACGGCAAGCGCCTGGCGAAGATCTGCGAAGTGCTCGGCCGCCCGTTCAGCACCTTCGAAACCGCTGAAGACCAGCCCACCACCGCCGCTGATGTGGATCGGCTGTTGCAGGCTGACAGCAGCATCACCCATGTCGCGCTGATCCACTGCGAAACCAGCACCGGTATTCTCAACCCGCTGCCGGAGATCGCCCAAGTCATCCAGCGCCACGGCAAACGCCTGATCATCGACGCCATGAGTTCCTTTGGCGCGCTGCCCATCGACGCGGCCCAAGTGCCGTTTGACGCCCTGATCGCGGCATCAGGCAAGTGCCTGGAAGGCGTGCCGGGCATGGGCTTTGTCTTTGCCAAAAAACAAGCGTTGGCCGCCGCCCAGGGCAACTGCCATTCCCTGGCCATGGATCTGTTCGACCAACACGCCTACATGGCCAAGACCGGCCAATGGCGCTTTACCCCGCCGACCCACGTGGTGGCGGCGCTGCATGAAGCACTCCTGCAATACAACGAAGAAGGCGGTTTGCCGGCCCGCCACCAGCGCTATGCAGACAACTGCCAGACGCTGTTGGACGGCATGGCCGAACTGGGCCTGCGCAGCTTCCTGCCCGCCGCGATCCAGGCGCCGATCATCGTTACGTTCCACGCGCCGAACGATCCGCGCTACCAGTTCAAGGACTTCTACGAGCGGGTCAAGGCCAAGGGGTTCATTTTGTATCCGGGCAAATTGACCCAGGTCGAAACCTTCCGCGTCGGCTGCATCGGTCACGTCAACCAGGCCGAGATGCAAGCAGCGGTGGCGGCGATTGCCCAGGCGCTGCAAGAGATGTGTGGGAGCGAGCTTGCTCGCGAAGTGGGTTAACGATAACGCGGGCAGCCTGGTTCACAGCGGCGCCCTCAGGTTTTTCGCGAGCAAGCTCGCTCCTACAAAAAACGCCACATTAGCCATAGGATTTGCACCATGAACTATCAGAACCCCAACACCCTGCAAGCCGCCATCCTTGACTGGGCCGGCACCGTGGTCGACTTCGGCTCGTTCGCCCCCACGCAGATTTTTGTCGAGGCCTTCGCCGAATTCGACGTGCAGGTGTCCATCGAAGAAGCCCGTGGCCCGATGGGCATGGGCAAGTGGGACCACATCCGCACCCTGTGTGATCAGCCGCAAGTGGCCGAGCGCTATCGCAAGGCCTTCGGCCGCACGCCGACCGACGCTGACGTGACCGCCATCTACGAGCGCTTCATGCCGCTGCAGATCGAGAAGATCGCCGAACACTCGGCGCTGATTCCCGGTGCCCTGGAGACCATCGCCGCACTGCGTGCGCAAGGGATCAAGATTGGCTCCTGCTCCGGCTACCCCAAGCAAGTGATGGACAAGGTGGTCGAACTGGCCGCCACCAACGGCTATATCGCCGACCACGTGGTGGCCACCGACGAAGTGCCCAATGGCCGCCCTTGGCCGGCCCAGGCCCTGGCCAATGTGATTGCCCTGGGTATCGATGACGTGGCCGCCTGCGTGAAGATCGACGACACCGTGCCGGGCATCCTCGAAGGCCGCCGCGCCGGGATGTGGACCGTGGCGCTGACCTGCTCGGGCAACGCCCTGGGCCTGACCTACGAGCAGTTCCGCGCCCTCGACCCTGCAACGCTGGCCAGCGAACGCAAGCGTATCGAAACGCTGTTTGCCGGCTCGCGCCCGCACTACCTGATCGACACCATCACCGACCTGCCCGGCGTGATCGCCGACATCAATCAGCGCCTGGCCCGCGGTGAAATGCCGCAAGGCATCTGATAGAGGTCAATACATCGCCCCTCACTCGGGCAAACCTTGCATAACAGGGTTAGGCTGAAGGGACTTCGTCGCCAAAGAACGGAGGTTTGCCCCTGATGAGTGAGGAAAGACGCGATGCCGTGGAAAAACAGTGAGTCCCGTTACAGTACGATGTCCATCGCCCTGCACTGGCTGATGCTGGTGCTGCTGGTCGCGGTCTACGCCACCATTGAATTTCGCGGGATTTTCCCCAAAGGCAGTGGCGGACGCACGTTAATCAAGGAACTGCACTTCATGTTCGGCCTGACCGTGTTCGTACTGGTCTGGCTGCGCCTGTTTGCCCGCAGCCTTGGCGTGGCGCCGAAGATTTTGCCGGCACCGCCGCAATGGCAAACCTTGCTGGCGACCCTGATGCACGTGGCGTTGTATGTGTTCATGATCGGCATGCCGATCTTCGGCTGGCTGATCGTCAGTGCCGAAGGGCATTCGGTGTGGTTCTACGGGCTTGAGTTGCCACCGTTGATCGGCGAGAACAAAGACCTGGCCAAGCAGATCGAAGGCTGGCACGTGCTGGGCGGCACCATCGGTTACTGGTTGATCGGCCTGCACGCAGCTGCTGGCCTGTATCACCACTACTTCATGCGCGATAACACCGTGTTGCGCATGTTGCCCAAGCGTTAGTCCGCAAAACCCCGGCGGCCTTGCAGGCCGCCGGTGTGCACAAAGATCAAGCGAATGCCGGGGGCAAAGCGCCCGGCTTCGATCTGCTGCTTGAGCGCCAGCAGTGCCTTGCCGGTGTACAGCGGTTCCAGCAGCATGCCGCTGGCCTGTTCGGTAGTGGCGATAAACTCAAGCAATGGCTGATCGACCTTGGCAAAGCCGCCACGGCTGGCATCCAGCAGTTCATACCCGCCCTGCACGATGGCCTGCACGTTCTGCGCGACGCCATGATCATCCGGCACCGCCAGTGCCCCATACACAGGATGGGCACCCGCCTCCGCCAGCACCAACCCAGCCAGTGTGGTGCCCGTGCCAGCCGCCAACCACCAGGCGTCGTAATCGGCCCAACCCAAGGTGTGCAACTGTCGTCGGGCTTGCTCGACCAACACTCCGCAGCCCAGCGCCCCAGCCAATGCGCCGCCGCCTTCAGGCACGGGATGCAGACGCGGGTAGCGCTCGCACCAAGGCAACCAAAAGTCCGGTGCATGGCGCGCGCGGTAGCCGCCGTAACCCAGCCAGTGCAGTTGCATGCCCAAAGCTTGCAGATCGAGGACCGTCGGAGTGTCTTGGGGATGCCCGCGCAACAGGCCGACAGTGGCAAAACCGAAGCGTTTGCCGGCTGCCGCCAGGGCGTGCAAGTGATTGGAGTAGGCCCCGCCCAGGCTGATGATGCCCGTGGCGCCAGCCTGTTGCGCCTGGGCCAGGTGCTCGGTGAGCTTGAACCACTTGTTGCCGCTGATCAGCGGGTCGATGCGGTCCAGGCGCAGCACGGCCACCTCGACCCCGTTCAGCCAATCCAGCTGCAAGGGTTCAAGGGGAGCCTGGGGAAGCCAATCGAAAGGACCCATCAGGGCATGTCTGCATGAAAAAAGGGGCGGTAGTCTAACACCGCCCCTTCCCGGGTCTTACAGCTCGGCGGCGAGACGCGAGCCCTGGTTGATGGCGCGCTTGGCGTCCAGCTCGGCGGCCACATCGGCACCGCCGATCAGGTGCACGTTCTGGCCTGCGGCGACCAGGCCGTCCTGCAGTTCGCGCAGCGGGTCTTGGCCGGCGCAGATGACGATGTTGTCCACCGCCAGCACCTGGGGTTCGCCCTCGGCGCCGATACGGACATGCAGGCCCTGATCGTCGATCTTCAGGTACTCGACGCTATTGAGCATCTGCACCTGCTTGTTCTTCAGGCCCGTACGGTGGATCCAGCCAGTGGTCTTGCCCAGGCCATCGCCGACCTTGGAAGCCTTGCGCTGCAACAGGAATACTTCACGGGCCGGGGCATGGGGCTGGGGCTTGATGCCGGCCACACCGCCGCGTGCTTCAAGGTGGGTGTCGATGCCCCACTCTTTCCAGAACGCTTCGCGGTCCAGGCTGGTGGACACGCCCTGATGCACGAGGAACTCCGAAACGTCAAAGCCGATACCGCCGGCACCGATCACCGCCACGCGCTGGCCGACCGGTTTGCGCTGCAGGAGCACGTCCAGGTAACTGAGCACCTTGGCGTTTTCCACGCCGGGGATTGCTGGGGTACGGGGCGCGATACCCGTGGCGAGAATGATCTCGTCGTAACCACCGGCCGCCAGTTGCGCCACATCCACACGGGTGTTGAGGCACAGTTCGACATGAGTGGTCTGCAACTTGCGCTTGAAGTAACGCAGGGTTTCGAAAAACTCTTCCTTGCCCGGCACGCGCTTGGCCACGTTGAACTGGCCGCCGATCTCGCTGGCCGAATCAAACAGCGTCACTTGATGGCCACGCTCGGCGGCGACGGTAGCGGCTGCCAGACCGGCAGGGCCGGCACCCACCACGGCGATCTTCTTGACCTGGGTGACCGGCACATAGTTGAGCTCGGTCTCGTAGCAGGCGCGCGGGTTGACCAGGCAGGTGGTCAATTTGCCACCGAAGGTGTGGTCCAGGCAGGCCTGGTTGCAGCCGATGCAGGTGTTGATTTCGTCGGCACGGCCAGCGGCGGCCTTGTTGACGAACTCCGGGTCGGCGAGGAAAGGACGGGCCATGGACACCATGTCGGCATCGCCCTCGGCGAGGATCTGCTCGGCCACTTCCGGGGTGTTGATACGGTTGGTGGTGATCAACGGGATCTGCACCGCGCCACGCAGCTTGGCCGTGACTTTGCTGAATGCTCCGCGCGGTACTTTGGTGGCGATGGTCGGAATACGCGCTTCATGCCAGCCGATGCCGGTGTTGATAATCGTCGCGCCCGCCTGCTCGATGGCCTTGGCCAGTTGCACGATTTCTTCCCAGGTGCTGCCGCCTTCCACCAGGTCGAGCATCGACAGGCGGAAGATAATGATGAAGTTCGGCCCCACGGCTTCGCGCACCCGACGCACGATTTCCACCGGCAGGCGCATGCGGTTTTCGTAGGCACCGCCCCAGCGATCGGTACGATGGTTGGTGTGGGCGGCGAGGAACTGGTTAATGAAATAACCTTCCGAGCCCATGATTTCCACACCGTCGTACTCGGCGACCTGGGCCAGTACCGAGCACGTCACAAAGTCGCTGATCTGCTTTTCGATGCCTTCCTCGTCCAGCTCCTTGGGCTTGAACGGGTTGATCGGCGCCTGGATCGCGCTTGGCGCGACTTGTTTGGGGCTGTAGGCATAACGCCCGGCATGGAGGATCTGCATGCAAATCTTGCCACCCGCCTCGTGCACCGCCTGGGTGACGATCTTGTGCTTGAGCGCCTCGGCTTCGGTGGTCAGCTTGGCGGCCCCGGAATACACCCCGCCCTCATCGTTCGGGCCAATGCCGCCGGTGACCATCAGGCCCACACCGCCACGGGCACGCTCGGCGAAATAAGCAGCCATGCGTTCGAAGCCGCCGGGCTTTTCTTCAAGGCCGGTGTGCATCGAACCCATCAAGGTGCGATTGCGCAAGGTAGTAAAACCCAGGTCCAACGGGGCCAGCAGGTGCGGGTAGGCAGCAGCGGTCATGGTACAGCTCCACAACGGATCATCACGGGACGTGGCAGGCTCGAATGGCAGGCCATCGGTTTATGACCCACAGACTAAGAGCCATACCCTTGGCGCTCAATGACTGAAACTGACAAGTTATTGATCCAAATGTGCAGCGCCCCTTGGCAAGCGTGACAACGCGCCCTACCCTAGGGGCGAACCCTGCACACGGCCTGTTGTCTGTTCTCCATGCGTAAATTACTTGCCTTGACCCTCACCATGGCCCTGGTCGCCGCCGTTTCCGCCTATCTGGTCTGGACCCAGGAGCGCCCCGTGGGGCATTACCTGTCGGACCTGCGGATCAACCTGGCCGTCAACCAGGGTATGCCCGCCGATCACGGCAACCTGCTGGGCATCCAGCCAGAACTGTTCCCCGCTGACTACCAGAGCCTGGAGCGCTTGCACCTCAAGCTCTCGGCGTACCTGCGCAACGCCCGGGACATGGGCCTGCTCAACGACAAAACCATCGTGGTCCTGCCGGAACATGTCGGCACCTGGTTGATGGTCAGTGGCGAAAAAAACGAGCTGTACCAAGCCACCAGTCTTAAAGAGGCGATGAACTGGCTATCAGCAAGCAACCCATTGCTGTTCCTGCGCGCACTGATCAGTGCCCAGGGCGACAACCGCCTGGACGACGCCTACCTGCGCATGAAGGCCCCGGCCATGGCCCGCGATTACCAGGTGCTGTTTGGCGGCCTGGCCAAGGAGTTCGGGGTGACGCTGGTGGCCGGCTCCATCGCCCTGCCCAACCCGAGCGTCAGCCAGGGCCAATTGCAGGTTGGCCATGGTGCGCTATACAACACCAGCCTGGTATTCGACCGCGATGGCCTGCCCCTGGGCCAGCCCCAACGCCAGCTCTACCCGATCTTTGATGAGCGCGGCTTTATCGCGCCGGGTGACGAAGGCGTGGTCAATGTCATCGACACCCCGGCCGGGCGCCTGGGCATCCTGATCGGCAGCGACAGCTGGTACCCGGACAACTACCGCAAGCTCAACGAACAAGGCGCGCAATTGGTCGCGGTGCCGGCGTTGGTGATTGGCCGGGATACCTGGGACAAGCCGTGGCGCGGTTTCAAGAGCGTATCCACGCCACCGGAAGTCAGCCTCAAGCCCGAAGAACTCAGCGAAGGCCAAGCCTGGCATCGCCTGAGCCTGATCAGCCAGGCGCCGATCAGCCTGGCCGGCGCGGGCATCAGCGTGTTCATGCGCGGCCAATTCTGGGACCAGGGCACCAGCGGCCAGAGCTTTCTCAGCGCCCAGGGCCAGGTCTTCGCCGATGGCAACGCGCGTGGTGCGCGCTTGCTGAACGTGTGGCTATAAGCCCATGAAACCGGCACCGATGCGCCTCGGGGATTTATCGGTGGGCATCGTGCATACCGTGGCCGATGCCATCCTCAGCCATGGCCTGGACCCGCAGCCGCTGCTGTTGCAATACGGCCTCGACCCGGCACGCCTGAGCGAACCCGGTGCGCGCCTGTCGATCCCCCGCTACATGCGCCTGGGCCACGCGGCTATCCAGTTGACCAACGATCCCGGCCTGGGCCTGCGCATGGGCCAATTCAGTCGCATGAATCAGCTCGGCCTGGCCGGTGTCACCGCCGCCCAGGCCCCCACCGTGCGCGAAGCCGCGCGCACCCTGACGCGCTTCGAGGCGCTGTACGGTGCCAATTACCGTGGCCAATCCAGCTTTCATGAGGACGCCCAAGGCGCCTGGTTGCGCTTCTATTCCATCAGCCCGTACAACGCTTATAACCGCTTCGTGGTGGATTCGATTCTCGCCGGCTGGCTGCATCAGATGGCGACCTTGTGCCAGCAGCCGGTGCTGGCCGAGCGGATCGAAATCGAATTCGCCGCGCCAGACTACAGCGCCAGCTACAACGTGCTGGGCGATTGCCCGGTGCAGTTCGGCGCAGAACTCAATCAACTGCGCCTGAGCCAGCACAGCCTGGGCTTGCGCAACCCGCAGCACTGCCCGAGCACCTGGCACTTGTTGTTGCAACTGTGTGAAAGGGAATTGGAACAACTGACGCGCACCCGCAGCCTGCGCGAGCGCATCACCCGCTTGCTGGGGCCGATGCTCAATGGCGGCCGGGAACCCGACCTGGAAGAAGTGGCCGCGCGCCTGAAGCTGCCAACCTGGACCTTACGGCGCAAACTGGCCGAGGAAGGCACACAGTTTCGCGCGATTCTCAACGACACCCGCCGCGACCTGGCCATGACCTACATTCGCGACACGGAACTGGCGTTTGGGGAAATTGCCTATTTGCTCGGTTTTGCCTCAGCGGAAGCTTTTCAACGGGCCTTCAAGCGCTGGAACAGCCAGACCCCAGGGGAATTTCGCCGCAGTCAGCGGCATTCCGCCTGACGTCTGTCCTACAGCTCGGTGGCATCGTCGGCCGGATCCAGGGGATCGAGTTCGAATGCCTGATACTCCAACAGCTCTTCTTGATAATCGTCCATCGTCGACTCCTTGTGTAATCAAAGCAGGTGGCTTAAGTGACCCACATCACCAGCCTAAAGTGCCGTCGTGACGAAAAAAAGACAGGGTCATGACGTTCCTGAGCTTGAAGATTAAACGTAGCAGCCAGGCACGGATTTAAACAGGCAAAGTAAATGCAACTGCAATCATTGCAGTTGCAATCATTGCGCAACTTCCATTAGGGTGATGCTCTGCACCGCCAATGGGACGCGACTCTTGACTGCTAGCACTGCGCAATCCGCACAAATCTGCATCGACACCTTGAACAATCAGCAGCCGCCCCGCAGCTCGCCGCTGTATACGGTGATGGCTATGGCCAACACCCTAGAGTTCAACCCCGCGACGTGCAGGCAAGCCTGGGTCATTCGCGGCCAGTCCCACTCCAGGCGCATTGCCGCCTGGCCCACCTGGTTTGCCCGTAACCGTGGGGAAAAACCGCTGTTGTACCTGCATAGCGCCACCTCATCGGCGCAGCTGTGTTCCCTCTCTCGCGGCACCGAGCAACGGGGGATTCTGTGCAACGACATCCAGACCCGTCCCGCCAGGTGGACCAGAGGCGCACACCCCTCACTCCCGCTGTGGCTGGCCAGCAATCCACATTGCACCCCCTATGATCCGGCCTCCGGCGAAGAAACCCGGGCGATAGTCCTGGCAGCCTTGCATGCGCTGTATATCGAGGGCAGGCCGGGTTTCTATTACCTGGCCCTGCATGACCAGCACGACGGGCCGGGATTGGCGCAACAAGACCGCGCGGATGCAATCAAGGGGATGTATCGGATCGGGCGCGAACCACCGGCACCTCTGCACGTGCGCCTGCTGGGTGCAGGCTACGTGTTTGCAGAAGTCGTGCATGCCGCAAGGTTGCTGGAGGAGGACTGGAACGTATCGGCGCAGCTATGGAGCTGCCCCAGCTACACCCGATTGGTGCGCGAAGCAAATGCCGCCGAGCGCTGGAACCGCCTGCATCCACTGGCAGAAAAACGCAGCAGTCACTTACGCGATTGCCTGGCGGGCAACGACAGCCCAGTGATCGCGGTCACCGGCTATCCGCAGTCCGTCGTCGACCCGCTGGCGGCCCATGTGCGTGCACGCTTTGTCGCCCTGGGTGCCGGCTCAGTCCGGCCAGCGGCACCTGACCGCTATTGGATTACCGCACTGGCTTTAAAAGCACTGGCAGAGGATGGGCTGATCGGACCACAACAGGTGGAACGGGCATTGCAGCAGTACCGCCTCAGATGAGCGGGAAGACGCCCTTGCCTATGGCGTTTCAGACCTGCGCCGTCCCCGTGTTTGCGCACTGGCCATCGCCAGCCCCGCCGTGCGCTCCAGCGCATCGGAAAAGCCCTGACGCTGCTCGGCGTTGAGTTGCGAAAGGAACAATTCATCCACGGTACTTTCGTAGATGCCCCACATCTTTTTACGCAACACCCGGCCCTCATCGGTGATCGAGGCAAACGCGGCGCGCCCATCACCCTCGCAGCGCGAGCGCACCACCAGGCCGTCCTTTTCCAAGCGGTCCACCAACCGCGTCAGGTTGTAGCGCTCGATGGCCAGTACATCGGCCAACTCATGCATGCGCCGAGTGCCATCAGGACCGCTTTCCAGGCCCCACAAGGCGTCGTACCAGGCGTATGGCGGCAAGCCGGCCTGGGTCAGGCGCCGTTCAATTTCACGGATGACCGCCCTGTGGGCCCTGACAAACCGAAACCATACATCAGGCTCTTTCGATGCCATGCAACACCATCCGGGGAATTCGAGAAGGTTGCAATGGTAGCTCATCCCGCGCTAAATTCAGTCATGTAGTTGCAATTGCAATCATTTTACAGCGTGCCCAATCACCTTCCACAAGAAGCCCGCACGTTGATAACCGCACACCCTGGAGCCTCACATGAACGCGAACAACGCAGTAAGACTCGACGACGATCCACAGGAAACGCGCGAATGGCTGGAGTCCATCGAATCGGTGCTGTCCACCGAAGGCCGCCCGCGCGCCCATTACCTGATCGATCAGTTGCTGGATTTCGACGTAGCGCGCCATGGCGACTTCCACGGACGGGTCACCACCCCTTACGTCAACACCATCGCGGTGGACCGCCAACTGCCCTACCCCGGCAACCTGGCGGTAGAACGCAGGCTCAATGCGTTTATCCGCTGGAATGCCATGGCCATGGTATTGCGCGCCGGCAAGCACTCGGGCGTGGGTGGACATATCGCCACGTATGCGTCGGCTGCAGTGTTGTACGACGTAGGCTTTGACCATTTCTTTCGTGGCCGTACCGAGACCTTCGCCGGCGACCTGGTGTACATCCAGGGTCACTCCTCGCCAGGCATTTACGGTCGCGCCTACCTTGAAGGGCGTATCAACGAAGCACAACTCGACAACTTCCGCCGCGAGGCCGGTGGTCAGGGCCTGTCCTCCTATCCCCATCCCCGGTTGATGCCGGACTTCTGGCAGTTTCCTACGGTGTCGATGGGCCTGGGGCCCATCACTGCGGCCTACCAGGCGCGGTTCATGCGCTACCTGGACCTGCGCGCCCTCAAGCCGCAGGAGGGGCGCAAGGTCTGGGCCTTCCTGGGGGATGGCGAAATGGACCAGCCGGAATCCCTCGCGGCGATCTCTCTGGCCGGGCGCGAGAAGCTGGACAACCTGATTTTCGTGGTCAATTGCAACCTTCAGCGCCTCGATGGCCCGGTACGCGGCAACGCCAAGGTGATCCAGGAGTTCGAGAGCCTGTACCGCGCTGCCGGCTGGAACGTGATCAAAGTCATCTGGGGCGGTGGCTGGGACGCCCTGCTGGACAAGGACACCAGCGGCCTGCTGCGTCAGCGCATGATGGAGTGCGTAGACGGCGACTATCAGAACTACAAGTCGCAAAACGGCGCCTATGTGCGCGAACATTTCTTCGGCAAATACCCGGAGTTGCTGGCGCTGGTGGCGGATCTTTCCGACGATGAAATCTGGAAGCTCTCACGGGGCGGCCATGACCCCGACAAGGTCTATAACGCCTATGCCGCCGCCGTTCGCCATACCGGCCAACCTACAGTGATCCTGGCGAAAACCGTCAAGGGTTTTGGCATGGGTGAAGCGGGCGAAGGCCAGAACATCAACCACCAACTGAAGAAAATGGGCGCCGAGGCGGTCAAGGCCTTCCGTGACCGGTTCGGCCTCGAAGTGGCCGACGACCAACTGGCACAAATCCCCTATCTCAAGCCGGCGCCAGACAGCGAAGAAGCGCGCTACTTTGCCGCTCGACGCCAAGCGCTCGGCGGCTACGTTCCAGCCCGGCACAGTTCGGTGCCAGCGCTGCAAGCCCCCCCGCTCGAGGCCTTTGCCACGCAACTCAAAGACACCGGCGAGCGCGCCATTTCCACCACCATGGCCTTCGTCCGCATCCTCGGCACCCTGCTCAAAGACCCTAACCTGGGCAAGCTGATCGTACCTATCGTGCCGGACGAGTCCCGCACGTTCGGCATGGAGAGCCTGTTCCGCCAGATCGGTATTCATTCTGCCGTGGGCCAACTCTATACCCCCCAGGACGCGGGCCAACTGAGCTACTACAAAGAGAGCAAGGACGGCCAGATCCTGCAGGAAGGCCTGAATGAGTCCGGTGCATTTTCTTCTTGGATCGCCGCCAGTACGTCCTACGCCAACCACGGCGTGATGATGGTGCCCTTCTACATCTTCTATTCGATGTTCGGCTTCCAGCGCATTGGCGACCTGGCCTGGGCCGCAGGCGATGCGCGGGCCCGCGGGTTCCTGCTGGGCGCCACTGCCGGGCGCACCACCCTGATGGGCGAAGGGTTGCAACACGATGACGGGCATAGCCACGTAATGGCCTCGGTGATCCCTTGCTGTGTGTCCTACGACCCGACCTTTGCCTACGAGCTTGCCGTAATCATCCGTGAGGGCATACGGCGCATGTTTGTCGAGCAGCAGGACATTTACTACTACATCACCCTGCTCAACGAAAACTACCCGCACCCGGCCATGCCCGACGACGTCGAAGACGGAATTCTCAAGGGGATGTATTGCCTGAAAGCCGGCCAGCAGCCCCAGGTGCAGCTGATGGGCAGTGGCTCGATCCTGCGCGAGGTGATCGCCGCCGCGGACTTGTTACGCAAGGACTTTGACGTGGACTCTGACGTCTGGAGTGTCACCAGCCTCACCGAACTGCGCCGCGATGGTCACGCCGTGGAGCGCTGGAACCTCCTGCATCCGCAGGAAACGCCACGTACTAGCTACGTGGAGCAATGCCTGACGGACCGCGCAGGGCCAGTGGTGATTGCCACCGACTACATGAAAATCTTCGCCGATCAGATTCGCCCATTCATGGCGGGCCGGCGCCTGGTCGCCCTGGGTACCGATGGCTTTGGCCAGTCCGATACTCGTGAAGCGCTGCGCGAATTCTTCGAGGTAGATCGCCACTTCATCGTCCTGGCCGCATTGAAGGGCCTGGCGGACGATTGCCTGATCAACCGCGCCAAGGTCAGCGAGGCAATCAGCCGCTACGGGATCGACGTCGACAAGACCGACCCCGTCAACGTGTAGTCACTGGGCCGGCAGCGGCGGGATCGCTTCCGTCGGTGCCGGCAGCAAAGGCGTGGCTGGCGCCGGTTCCGTCGGTTGCGCTGGCGTTTGCTGGGGCATGATCGGCGCTGTCTCCGGTGGCGGCGACAGCGGTTCCGAGACTGCTGGAGCAACAGGCGCAGCCGGCGCTTCATCGGGTGTCTCAACCTTCTCGATCAGCGGCGCGGGCTTGGGCTCCGGCACGCCAAGGTCAGCCTTGGGCGCCTCTTGAATGTGTTCGGCAGCCTTCACTTCCTGAGGCAGGAATACGTCCACCAAGGCAAAGTAGCGGTCATAGAACTTGGGCGAAGTGACCGTCTCGCTGGCCACCTTGACCATAGAGTCGTCGGTGGAGCCGATCGGCATCGATACCGAACCGAGTACACCCACCCCCAGGCTGGCGGAGTTATTGACCTTCTTCAGCGCATAGCGATCCTGCAGGGCGTTGGCAAACATGGTCGCATGATGCTCGCTGCTGCCATCTTCGGCACAGACCACGTTGAAACTGATCTGCAGATGGGTCTCACCGGTCTGCTGGAAACTCTTGTTGCCGCTCACCAGCTTGGGGTCGCTGCTGGTGATGATATAGCCCTGGCTGAGCAACGCCCGGCGTGCCGCTTCACAGGCCGCGACATCGCTGACCGGGTAATTGCGTGAAAACGTACCGGAGTCGTCGAAATTCTCATGTTCGTAGATAGCGGTCTTGGGCGACGAGCAGCCCGTGGCGCCTGCCAGCACCAGCGCAAGCGCAAGGCCACGCAAGTGAAATGAAGTCGACATTGATGATCCTGAGGAAAACGGTCAGGGCGGTATTGTGCAACAGATCATGTGGTCTGCGCGCGGATTCCTGTGGGTAAGACGCCAGCGGCTGACGCGACGCCAGGCGTAGGAAAAAGCCTGGCACTCATATGATCGATAAACACCCGCAGTTTGGCCGAGGCATGCCGACTTGACGGCCATAGCATCCAGAAGCTGCCGTGGTGCTCAAGGTAATCGTCCAGTACCCGTTGCAGGCGGCCCTGCTCCACGGATTCACGAACCATGAAGTCCGGCAGGCAGGCGATCCCCAGGCCCTCATGCACCACATGGTTCAACGACTCGATAGTGGTGCTGATCAACGGCGCGCGCAACACGGGCTCGGGCTCACCCGGTAGATGGCGCAATGGCCAGGCTTCCAGCTTGCCCGTGGCGCAGAATTTGTGGCGCAGGCAGGCGTGGCGATTCAGATCCGTAGGACAAACCGGTGTGCCATGTAGGGCGAAGTACTGTGCCGATCCCACCAACACCAACCGATAGTGCCCCAGCAGTCGGGCCGTCAGCCGCGAATCCTCAGGTTTACCGGTGCGCACCACGGCGTCGAATCCTTCTTCGATCACATCCACCATACGGTCGGAAAAATCCACGTCCAACTCGATATCCGGATAAGCCCGCATGAACTCGGTCAGCACCGGCATCAACAAGCCCCGGACCTGGGGCAAGCTGATACGCAATTTGCCACGGGGGATGGCCGTCGCTTCGATCAACTCCTGCTCCGCCGCGTCCACTTCAGCCAGGATCCGCCGCGATCGTTCGAGGAACAGCGCGCCCTCGGCAGTCAGGGTGATACTGCGGGTGCTGCGATGAAACAGGCGCACACCCAGGCGTTGCTCCATACGCGCAATGCTTTTGCCGACGGCCGAGGAAGACACCCCCAGCACGCGACCGGCCTGGGTAAAGCTGCGGGTTTCCGCGACCTGCACAAACACCGAAATACTGCCCAGGCTGTCCATTGTCCCTTCCTGCTGATTACGGATATAAACATCCGATAAGTTCGGAACCTTAGCCTATTTTTCCCAACGCTTCAGCCCCCTACTCTGCCCCAATGTCCTGATGCCTTGAATACGGAGCCGAGCCACATGAACGACAGCAGTACAACCCAATGCCTGTCCAGCCCCCGCGAACGCCTGCCCATGATGGGTTTGCTGGCGCTGGCCACCGCCGGTTTCATCACCATCCTCACCGAAGCGATGCCCGCCGGCCTGCTGCCCCAGATGAGCGCCGGCCTGGGGGTTAGCGAGGCGCTGGTCGGCCAACTCGTGACGCTGTATGCCCTTGGTTCGTTGCTGGCCGCCATTCCCTTGACCATCGCCACCCGTGGCTGGCGGCGCCGGCCCTTGCTGCTGATCGCCATTGGCGGCTTTGCGCTGGTCAACAGTGTCACGGCGCTTTCCAGTGTCTATTGGCTGACGCTGGTTGCGCGCTTGCTGGCCGGGGTCTTTGCGGGCTTGCTCTGGGCGCTGCTGGCGGGATATGCCAGCCGCATGGTGGCGCCACACCTGCAAGGCCGGGCGATTGCCGTGGCGATGCTTGGTGCCCCCCTGGCGCTGTCCCTCGGGGTGCCGGCCGGGACCTTTCTCGGCACGGCGGTAGGCTGGCGCTTGAGCTTTGCGATCATGACCGGGCTGACCGTGGTGCTGTTGGCGTGGGTACGCTGGCAGGTGCCCGATTTTGCCGGGCAAGGGGCGCAACAGCGTCTGGGCTTACGCCAGGTCCTGTGCTTGCCGGGGGTACGTCCGGTGCTGTGGGTGACCTTTACCTACGTGCTGGCGCATAACATTCTGTACACCTACATCGCGCCGTTCCTGGTGCCCGCCGGGATCGCCGCTGACATTGACCAGGTGCTGCTGGTGTTTGGCCTGGCTGCACTGATGGGGATCTGGATCGTCGGCCTGTTGATTGATCGGCGCCTCCACACCCTGCTGCTGGTCAGTTGTGTGATGTTTGGCGCGGCGGCGTTGGGGTTGGGGTTGTGGATGACGGATGCCGATATCGTCTATGCATCCATCGCCCTCTGGGGATTGGCCTTTGGTGGTTTGCCTGCCCTGCTGCAAACGGCATTGGCCAAGTCTGCCGGCAACTCTGCGGATGCTGCCCAATCAATGCTGGTGACGGTGTGGAACCTGGGAATTGCCGGCGGCGGGCTGGTAGGTGGTGTGCTGCTGCAAGGATGGGGCGTGATGTCCTTTCCCTGGGCGGTCGCTGGCTTGGCCATGCTGGCATTGATCGCAACCTTAAAGACCCGGAGCCCCCAGTAAGGTAGGAGCGAGCTTGCTCGCGAAAGACGTTAACGATAAAGGGGGCTTGCTGGGTATACGCGGCGCTCTCAGGTTCTTCGCGAGCACGCTCGCGCCTACAAAACCTCGGTGCGCAGGCAAAAAAAGACCCCAGCTTTCAGGCCGGGGTCTTTTTTAAGGCTATCTCACGACATCAGAACCGCTTGATGTCAGCCTTGGCTTCCAGTTCCTTACGGAACGCAGCGAAGTCTTGCTGACCGACCCGCGAAGCGAGGAAGCGACGATACTGCTCCTTCTCTTCATCGGTAGGTGCAGCCCCTTCGTTGACGCTGTTCAAGCGTACGATCATCAAGCTGCCGTCAGGCAGGGTCACGTCGGCAAAGGTCGGTTTGTCCTTCGCCGCCGGCTTGGCCATGCGGAACAGAGCCTGCAGCACGGCAGGCTCAACGCCTTCCTGGCCACGGGTGGCTGCTTCAGTGACTTTCCAGGCCTGGCCATCAACCGGCTTATCCAACGGCAACTTGCCATCACGCAGGCTGGCGATCAGTTCGTCAGCGTGAGTCTTCGCCGCAGCGCTTGCACGCTCCTTGGTCAACTGTGCACGGATGGCCGTTTCCACGCTTGCCAGTGGCAGTTGCTCAGGCTTGCGGTGCTCTTTGGCGCGCAGGACCACGATGGTTTCCGGATCCAGCTCGATGGCGGTGCTGTTGGCACCTTCATCCAGCACTTCAGGACTGAAAGCAGCCTGGATCACGGCACGGTTGGCCGCGATGCCTTCACCACCTTCACGGCCAAACGGCGCCGAGGTGTGTACGGTCAGCTTCAGGTCCGAGGCCGGCTGGGCCAGGTCGGAGGCTTCAAATGCCGCGTCTTCCAGTTGCTTGGTCGCCTCGACGAAGCGCTGCTCCACTTGCTGGGTCTTCAGCTCGCGGGTCAGTTTGTCTTTCAGGCTGGCGAACGATGGCACTTCAGGTGCTTCAACGCCCAACAGCTTGATCAGGTGCCAGCCGAAGCTGGAACGTACCGGCGCCGAAACCTGGTCCTTGTTCAAGGCGTACAGGGCGGTTTCGAAGTCGGGATCGTAGACACCAGGACCTGCAAAACCCAGGTCGCCGCCATTGTTGGCCGAACCTGGATCCTGGGAGAACTCCTTGGCCAGGGCCTCGAAGCTTTCGCCCTTGGCCAGGCGCGCCTGGACCTCTTCGATCTTGGCCTTGGCTTGCGCCTCGGTCATCTTGTCGTTGACTTCGATCAGGATGTGCGCGGCACGACGCTGTTCAGCGAGGTTGGCGGTTTCTTTCTCGTACAGGGCCTGCAGCTCATCGTCCTTGACCGTTACCTGGTCAAAGAACGAAGCCTTCTTCAGCTCCAGGTAGTCGATGACGACCTGGTCCGGGGTCATGAACTCCTTGGCGTGCTGGTCGTAGTAAGCCTTGACCTCGTCGTCGGTGAGTTTCACGGCACCCGGGTCGGCCTTGACGCTGACGGTGGCGAAATCACGGGTCTGTTTTTCCAGACGCGCGAAGTTCAGGACTTCCTGGTCGGTGACAAAACCGCTGCCGGCAATGCCTGCGCGCAGTTGGCCGATGAGCATTTCCTGGGTCAGCATCTGACGGAACTGCATACGGCTGTAACCCAGTTGACGGATCACCTGGTCGAAGCGTTCAGCGCTGAACTTGCCGTCTTCCTGGAATTCCGGCGTCTGCAGGATCACTTGGTCCAGTGCAGCTTCCGAGAAGGAGAACTTCGAATCGGCCGCGCCTTGCAGCAGCAGCTTACGATCGATCAGGCCCTTGAGGGCCGCTTCGCGCAGCATTTTTTCATCCAGCAAGGACGCGTCGAAGTCCTTGCCCAATTGTTGCATCAACTGCCGACGTTGCATGTCGACGGCCTGGCTCAGCTCGTTCTGACTGATTTCTTCACCATTGACCTTGGCCGCGTCCTGGCTGTTGGTCGTAGCCTGGAAAATGGCCTCGATACCGGTGAAGGCCATCAGTACAACGATGAGCCCGATAATGGTCTTGGCAATCCAGCCTTGTGAATTGTCCCTGATATTCTGCAGCATGCGTCCCCCAGAAACGGTTGAACTTCAAAATTAGGCAACCGTGGAGCGTGGGTAGAATCCGGATAGAAGAAAGGCGCATCCGAGGATGCGCCTTCTCGTAACTGGCGGAACGGACGGGTGTTGAACCCGCCCCCCGGCGTAGCGACCCAATGGATACTTGGGTCAGTTGCCGCTCCGCTGCCAGGCCAGACCTGCGTCCGGCCCGGATAGGCAAAGGCTTGAACGAAGCTTAGTTAACGGCTTCTTTCAGGGCTTTACCGGCTTTGAAACCTGGTTTCTTGGCAGCAGCGATTTGCAGTGCTTTGCCAGTCTGTGGGTTACGGCCAGTGCGAGCTGGACGATCGGTCACAGAGAAAGTGCCGAAGCCTACCAGTACCACGGAGTCGCCGGCCTTGAGAGCGCCAGTGACGGATTCGATTACTGCGTCCAGCGCACGGCCAGCAGCGGCTTTCGGGATATCAGCAGATGCGGCGATAGCATCAATCAGTTCCGACTTGTTCACTCTAAGTCCCCTTATATCTATTGAGTATGATTCTAAGTTTTTTGGTGAAAGCAAAAACCAGTGCTGAATGGCCTACAGACACTTAAGAGCCGCTTTATAACAAGGGCTCTAAAAATCTGTCAAGGAAGCCCCCAGGCTTAAACGTATTAATGCGTGCTAATTCTTTCCTTAGAGTCAGTCTCGCGCTTTTCGTCCTTCGCGACTATCTCGGGAGCCACATCCGGCAAGGGCTCCGGCGCGTATTGCAGCGCAATTTGCAGGACCTCGTCAATCCATTTAACCGGTTTAATCTGCAGATCCTGCTTAATGTTGTCAGGAATTTCCTTCAAATCGCGAACATTCTCTTCCGGAATGATCACGGTCTTGATACCACCGCGGTGTGCAGCAAGCAATTTCTCTTTCAAGCCACCGATGGCCAATACCTGACCACGCAGGGTAATTTCCCCGGTCATGGCCACATCAGCGCGTACCGGGATGCCGGTCAGGGCCGAGACCAGGGCCGTGCACATGCCTACGCCAGCGCTAGGGCCGTCTTTGGGTGTAGCCCCCTCAGGCATGTGGATGTGAGTGTCGTGCTTCTCGTGGAAGTCCAGGGGGATTCCCAGGCTACGGGCGCGACTGCGCACCACGGTCTGCGCGGCGGTGATGGACTCGACCATCACGTCACCCAAAGAACCGGTCTTGATCAATTGCCCTTTGCCAGGAATCACTGCGGCTTCGATAGTCAACAATTCGCCGCCTACCTGGGTCCACGCCAGGCCAGTGACCTGCCCTACCTGATCCTGCTGCTCGGCCAAACCGTAGCGGAATTTACGCACACCCAGGTAATGCTCCAACGAGTCGGCCGTAGCCTTCACGGAGAAGCGTTTTTCCAGTGCATGCTCCTTGACCGCCTTGCGGCAAATTTTCGCAATCTGGCGTTCAAGCCCCCGCACACCGGCCTCGCGAGTGTAGTAGCGCACGATATCGCGGATCGCCTCGACATCGAATTCGATCTCGCCCTTCTTCAGGCCATTGGCCGAAATCTGCTTGGGCGCAAGGTATTTGACCGCGATATTGATCTTCTCGTCTTCGGTGTAACCCGGCAGACGAATCACCTCCATCCGGTCCAGCAAGGCTGGCGGAATGTTCATGGAGTTGGAGGTGCACAGGAACATTACGTCAGACAAGTCGTAATCGACTTCCAGGTAATGATCGTTGAAATTGTGGTTCTGCTCGGGGTCGAGTACTTCCAGCAGGGCCGATGCTGGATCGCCACGCATGTCGCTGCCCATTTTGTCGATTTCATCGAGCAGGAACAGCGGGTTGCGCACCCCGACCTTTGTCATCTTTTGAATCAATCTTCCCGGCATCGAACCGATGTAAGTCCGGCGATGGCCGCGAATTTCCGCCTCGTCACGCACGCCACCGAGGGCCATACGCACGAATTTACGGTTTGTTGCACTGGCGATCGACTCAGCCAACGAGGTTTTACCCACGCCAGGAGGACCCACCAGGCACAACACCGGGCCGCGAATCTTCTTCACCCGCTTCTGCACGGCGAGGTATTCGAGGATGCGCTCCTTGACCTCTTCAAGGCCGTAGTGATCGGCATCGAGGATGTCTTCGGCACGCGCCAGGTCCAGGCGTACCTTGGTCTGGGCTTTCCACGGTACCTGCACCAGCCAGTCGATGTAGGAACGAACCACGGTGGCTTCGGCCGACATCGGCGACATTTGCTTGAGCTTGTTCAGCTCGGCGGTGGCTTTGGTCAGGGCGTCTTTCGGCAGGCCAGCGGCGTCGATGCGCTTTTTCAGCTCTTCGATTTCGTTGTGGCCTTCCTCGCTATCGCCGAGTTCCTTCTGAATGGCCTTCATCTGCTCATTCAGGTAGTACTCGCGCTGGCTGCGCTCCATCTGTTTCTTTACGCGGCCACGAATGCGCTTCTCGACCTGCAACAGGTCAATCTCGGCATCCAGCAGCGCCAGGACGTGCTCGACCCGGGTCGACAGGTCGATGATTTCGAGGATGTCCTGCTTCTGCTCGATTTTCAGCGCCATGTGCGCGGCCATGGTGTCGACCAGGCGGCTTGGCTCATCGATGCTGTTGAGGGAGGACAGGACTTCAGCCGGGACTTTCTTGCCCAGTTGCACGTATTGCTCGAACTGGGACAGCAGGCTACGCACAAAGACTTCGGATTCGCGCTCAGGTGCATCGACTTCGTCGATCAATGCCACTTCCGCACGCAGGTGGCCATCCACCTCCATGAAGCGCTCGACCGCCCCGCGCTGCTCACCTTCGACCAGCACCTTGACGGTGCCATCCGGCAGCTTGAGCAATTGCAGAACGGTTGCAATAGTACCAACGCGATACAGGGCGTCTTCGCCAGGATCGTCGTCAGCCGGGTTTCTCTGGGCCAACAGCAGGATCTGCTTGTCGCCCGTCATCGCTGCCTCAAGGGCTTCGATAGACTTCTCGCGCCCCACGAACAGCGGGATAACCATGTGCGGATACACAACCACATCACGCAATGGCAGGAGAGGCAATTCAATGGTTGTCTTCATGATTTCGCCTCTATGACAGATGAAAGTAAGCTTGAAACCAAGATGGGGGCTGCGTGTAAAAAAAACAAGCTCAATGCTGGCAGTTACACACAGTAAAAATTCTCATGAAAAACAAAGGGGCCCCTAGAGGCCCCTTGTTTGTACCGAAACTGCGCAACGCTTATGCGTCTGGCGCAGCCTTGGCAGTCGGCTCACTGTTTTCGTAGATATACAGTGGCTTGGACTTACCTTCTATAACGCTTTCGTCGATCACCACTTTACTCACCTCGGACTGCGAGGGGATTTCGTACATGGTGTCGAGCAGTACGCCTTCGAGAATCGAACGCAAACCGCGTGCGCCGGTCTTGCGCTCCAGTGCCCGCTTGGCCACCGACTTGAGCGCGTCAGAACGGAACTCAAGGTCCACGCCTTCCATTTCGAACAGCTTGGCGTATTGCTTGGTCAGGGCGTTTTTCGGCTCGGTGAGGATCTGAATCAGAGCAGCCTCATCCAGCTCGTCCAACGTGGCCAGGACCGGCAGACGACCAACGAATTCCGGGATCAGACCAAACTTGACCAAATCGTCAGGCTCGACTTCACGCAGGGACTCGCCCACCTTCTTGCCTTCTTCCTTGCTGCGCACTTCTGCACTGAAACCAATGCCACCCCGAGTGGAACGCTGCTGGATGACCTTTTCCAGACCGGAGAACGCGCCGCCACAGATAAACAGGATGTTGCGCGTATCAACCTGCAGGAATTCCTGCTGCGGGTGCTTGCGGCCGCCTTGGGGCGGTACGGAAGCGACCGTGCCTTCAATCAGCTTCAGCAGGGCTTGCTGCACGCCTTCACCGGAAACATCCCGAGTGATCGACGGGTTGTCGGACTTGCGCGAAATCTTGTCGATTTCATCGATATAGACAATACCCATCTGGGCTTTCTCTACGTCGTAGTCGCACTTCTGCAGCAGTTTCTGAATGATGTTCTCGACATCTTCACCCACGTAGCCAGCCTCGGTGAGGGTGGTGGCGTCGGCGATGGTGAACGGAACGTTCAGCAGGCGAGCGAGGGTTTCTGCAAGCAGGGTCTTACCCGAGCCTGTAGGACCGATCAGCAAGATGTTGCTCTTGCCGAGTTCGACTTCGTCGCCTTTCTTGTCACGCTGGTTCAAGCGCTTGTAGTGGTTGTACACCGCTACGGCCAGAACCTTCTTTGCACGCTCTTGACCAATCACGTACTGGTCAAGGATGCCGCTGATTTCTTTAGGCGAAGGCAATTTATGCGCGCTGCTTTCGGCCTGTGCCTCCTGCACCTCCTCACGGATGATGTCATTGCACAGGTCGACGCACTCGTCGCAGATAAAGACCGAGGGGCCGGCAATCAATTTGCGCACTTCATGCTGGCTTTTGCCACAGAAGGAGCAATAGAGCAGCTTGCCGTTGTCCTCGCCGTTGCGGGTGTCAGTCATTCGTTCGATCCAAATCCGATAGGCTTGCAACACAAGATGAAGGCTTATGCGGGCTTTTTCAAGCCCGCCAGTGGTCGGACATGCCGACCAGCCCTATTTTGAGCTGCTTATATTAAGCGGGGCGCTTGTCGATCACGGCGTCGATCAGCCCGTATTCACGCGCGGCCTCGGCACTCATGAAGTTGTCGCGGTTGGTATCGCGCTCGATTTCTTCCAGGGTGTGCCCGCTGTGCTTGGCCATCAGCGTGTTGAGACGCTCGCGGATAAACAGGATTTCCTTGGCGTGGATCTCGATGTCCGATGCCTGCCCCTGGAAACCGCCCAGTGGCTGGTGAATCATCACGCGCGAGTTGGGCAGGCAGAAACGCTTGCCTTCGGCACCGGCTGTCAGCAGGAATGCACCCATGCTGCAGGCCTGGCCAATGCACGTGGTGGATACATTCGGCTTGATGAACTGCATGGTGTCGTAGATCGACATGCCCGCCGTTACCGAACCGCCTGGGGAGTTGATGTAGAGATGGATGTCCTTGTCCGGGTTTTCCGCTTCAAGGAACAGCAGTTGCGCACAGATCAGGTTGGCCATGTAGTCCTCTACCGGACCAACCAGAAAGATCACTCGCTCCTTGAGCAGGCGCGAGTAGATGTCATAGGCGCGTTCGCCACGAGCAGATTGCTCGACAACCATCGGGACCAGGCCGCCTGCGGCCTGGATATCAGAGTTCTGCTGAATATACGAATTACGGAACATGCTCTGCAGTTACTCCCAAATAGTCATGTCTTGAATACGCATAAGCCAGCGCGAGGCTGGCTTATGGGTGTATTTTCAAACGAGTTGGACAATCAGTCGGCTTGTGCTGCTTCAGCCGGCTTGACTGCTTCTTCGTAAGAGACCGCTTTGTCGGTCACCTTAGCCTTCTGCAGAACAGTATCCACAACTTGTTCTTCCAGCACAACCGAACGGACTTCGTTCAGTTGCTGGTCATTCTTGTAGTACCAAGCCACGACCTGCTCAGGCTCCTGGTAGGCCGAAGCCATTTCCTGGATCATTTCGCGAACGCGGTCTTCGTCAGGCTTGAGGTCGAACTGCTTGACCACTTCAGCCACGATCAGGCCCAACACGACACGGCGCTTGGCTTGTTCTTCGAACAGCTCGGCCGGCAGTTGGTCAGGCTTGATGTTGCCACCAAACTGCTGAACAGCTTGTACGCGCAGGCGATCCACTTCATTGGACAGCAGGGCCTTAGGCACTTCGATCGGGTTGGCGGCCAGCAGACCGTCCATTACCTGGTTCTTGACCTTGGACTTGATGGCCTGGCGCAGCTCACGCTCCATGTTCTTGCGAACTTCGGCGCGGAAACCTTCGATACCGGTTTCCTTGATACCGAACTGGGCGAAGAACTCTTCGTTCAGCTCTGGCAGCTTAGGCTCGGAAACGCTGTTGACCGTCACGGTGAACTCGGCAGCTTTGCCAGCCAGGTCCAGGTTTTGGTAGTCAGCAGGGAAAGTCAGGTTCAGGACGCGCTCTTCGCCGGCTTTAGCGCCAACCAGGCCGTCTTCGAAACCCGGGATCATGCGGTTGGAACCCAGAACCAACTGGGTGCCCTTGGCCGAGCCGCCAGCGAATACTTCGCCGTCAACCTTGCCCACGAAATCGATGTTCAACTGGTCTTCGTTCTGGGCGGCACGATCGGCCACTTCAAAACGGGTGTTCTGCTTGCGCAGGATTTCCAGCATGTTGTCCAGGTCGGCATCAGCCACTTCGGCGCTCAGGCGCTCGATTTCGATACCTTCGAAACCAGCCACTTCGAACTCTGGGAACACTTCGAATACGGCAACGTATTCCAGGTCCTTGCCAGCTTCCAGGGACTTAGGCTCGATGGAAGGCGAACCAGCCGGGTTCAGCTTTTGCTCGACAACAGCTTCGTAGAAGGAAGCCTGGATCACGTCGCCTACGGCATCTTGACGCGCATCAGCACCAAAACGGCGCTTGATTTCGCTCATCGGCACTTTGCCTGGACGGAAACCAGCGATCTTGGCCTTCTGGGCAGTCTGCTGCAGACGCTTGTTGACCGCAGTCTCGATGCGCTCTGCCGGCACGGTGATGCTCATGCGGCGCTCGATAGCAGTAGTATTTTCAACAGAAACTTGCATGGATATTCCTCGTTGCACAGACGTTAGCCGGCCGTTTCCGACCCAAGAATGTCGGGTAGAGATGGGCCATTACTGGCCCACCTCCCCCTAAGAACCGTACGTGCGAGTTTCCCCGCATACGGCTCGGGCCTAATCAAAACCCCCGGTAAGGGGAGCCGGTTTGTTCACTGTCAATCCGCGAGCGTGTAGCCGCTGGTGACAAAGGGGGTGCAATAGTACCCGGTTATTTAGGGAGTCTCCACCGCCTTTTGTGCGGTACAGAATGTGGTGATCATGCCACCCCGTCTCCTTCGTAATCGGTAACTTACATATTGGACACAATCCTTTCTGACTCTGGAATAGGCTCAAGATTTGCTTACGGTACGCCAGCCTTTTGAGCATCTGTTCCATACGCCTTTTCTCACCCATTTCCTCCATAGAAGGATCGAAGGGGTTGTACTCCCCACTCACCTTCTTGTGTCGTTCGATCGGAGTGCTCGCTAGCGAGTACAACTCGATCGTCCGCATCTCTCCCTTGTCATTCATCGTCGCGGTAGCAAACACCCCTTTCCGCCCCTTCATGGGTTTAAAGTATTTCGCTCCGATCCACTGGAGTGTTTTCTTAGGGTGTCGCCGTTTTGCCCAACGCCATAGAGCCAGAAAGATCATGTAATCCATGCGGCTATACGCTTTCTTGGCTACCACAGGCTGGTGATAGAACGCCCAGCCACGCAGTATCGGATTAAGCTGTCGGATCAGATCCTCCTGCCTTACCGCTTTGCTGGTACTGATGACCTCCCTTACCTTGCTATAGAACGCTTTCACGTTTTTCTTGCTTGGCTTGATCAGAAGCTTCCCATCGTACTTGCGGAAATTCCAACCTAGAAAGTCAAAGCCTTCCTTTATATGGACGATACGCGTCTTCTCGAGTGACAACTGCAGCCCCCGCACTGCTAGGAACTGCTCCACCCAAGGTCTGACTTCAGTTTCCAGCACCTCTCGCGAGGTTCCAGTTATCACAAAGTCATCCGCGTAACGCACCACATTGATTTTCAGCTTCTTGGCCTTGGTCACACCCAGATGTTGCTTAAGTAGTGACTCCAGCCCATCCAGCACCAGATTCGCCAAGCTGGGCGAGACAATCCCGCCCTGTGGCGTACCGGCATCCGTTGCCTGTAGCTGGCCCTTATGAATCACGCCAGCTTTCAACCATTTTCGGAGAACCACCTTATCCGTTGGGACGTTGGTGATAAGCCAGTCATGATTGATATGGTCAAAGCAGCCTTTGATGTCCGCCTCCAAAACCCATTGGGCCGAAACCTTCTTGGATAGGCATACGAACAACTGCCCCATTGCATCCGCCGTAGATCGCTCGACCCTAAAGCCGTAGCTGTTTGGATCGCCGGTGGTTTCTGCAATGGGTGCCAGAGCAAGCAAATACAACGCCTGCATTGCCCTGTCCGTCATGGTCGGAATGCCCAGAGGACGCTCCTTTCCATTTGACTTCGGAATAAACACACGCCGTAAAGGCCGCGGCTTATATCCATGGCGCTTCAACCCATTTGCCGCCTTCCATTTGGCATCGGGTGTATCCCAGAGCACGCGGTCGACTCCCGCCGTGCGCTTACCCTGGTTTTCAGTGACTCGCCGTACGGCCAAGTATCTGGCCGAGCGAGAGCGGGTCAGCATCCGTTGCAGGGCTTTCACCCTGCGCCAGTTGCCTTCCCGACAAGCCTTCGCAATCCGTATCTGCATCGCCCGGACATTCCGCTGAACACGCCACCAATCGATGTCATGCCAGTGCTGCGGAGCGCCGGAAGGCGCAGACACGGCCAATTGGCTATGTTCTAACATGCTGCCTTCCTCTCAAGTTGCCCCAAGCGAAAGACGCACACACCCCCTGACGGGAATGGACGCTCCCGCCAGGGTTGGATTAATAGAAGATCCGTTACAGCTGGATCTCTAGGTTTATTGAGACAGGTTCACTCAGAGTTCATGCGACGAAAGACCACGCAGAAGTCTGCTCGGTTTCCCGTGGAGCAATGTTCCAGCCCCTATCCGGGCCATTACAGCCCGGCTTTCGCTTTCTCTGCGATCCCATACCCGCACAGCCAACGGATCACCTTGCGGCTCACCTGCCCGAAGGCAGCTATACGGGCTTACCACGTTCCCTGCCTGTCACACGACTGGGTTAGAGTCTGCCTATTCGCCGGCGACCTTATGTGACGACGTGTTCCGACCCTTGACCAGAACAACCGGTCGCATCACCTTTTTGGTTAATGCCTATCAGCAGATTAGGCACCGTAATGCTGACGACGTTTATTAGCAGTTCACTTGTGTTACCCATACCAGCCAGCCTAGCGCCTCAACCCGGTACTGCTCCGAGCATCTGCGCTCCGCCTCACGGCGAAGACACACCCATAAGGGGGCTACATTGTTGGAAGAGCTTCACACCCCACCGTTACCAGTGACGCATGTCTTCCTAGGCTATCGTTGGTCGCACAACGAGTCCGCTGCCACTCCAAACAGGCAATGGTTGGACAATGACAGACAGAGCTTTCGCTCATGTCTCCGGTTTGATGTGAACAGGGACTGCCGAGGCAGCATGCTCAAAGAATTGTTACCTCCTGTTTCAAAGCAGGAGGGAACCCCAGCGGGGATTCTCTCCCGCATGGGTTTAGCCCTGAATAGGGCTGATGTGTAGTGGGCACTCCAATACCGGAAGAACCGGTATTGTGGTCGAGCCTCCGAGCGCTAATCGACCTTGGGTTTGCCACCGCCGCTGCGGCAAGTCCTTGAAGGCATTGGACTTCTGGGAGGGTTTTGTTTCTTGGGATTGGGCACCCAAGCTCTCGGCTCTCTTTCGAAAACCCTTCAAGATGACTCTACACCTCGAAGTTTAGGAGACACGCCACGCGTGTCGCACCAAGGGCATGCATTCTAGTGGGTCAAACTCAAGAAGTCACCCTACTGAAAACGGGTTAAAAAACAGCAGGCATTTTACAGGTACGAATGCACGAATGCTCCTCGCCCCAGTGACAAATACAGCCAATCACGCCAGGGCTCTGTGCCAACCCTTCTATATATAGAAGAAGCTGCCAACCATCTCCCCGGCTGCCGACCTTGCACACAAGGCCGACGGGCAGAACGGCATCATCGAGAAACAAAAATACGACGAAACGCCCCACCCCTGCGACCCAAAACCTGCAGTCGCCGAATACGCAAACCGCTAAAACAAAAAAGGCGCCAGACTGTTAAATCTGGCGCCTTTCGGAATATGGGGTGGACGAAGGGGATCGAACCCTCGACAACGGGAGTCACAATCCCGTGCTCTACCAACTGAGCTACGCCCACCATATTGCGTGACAAAGAAGCCAACTGCCTTCTCTGTTGAGCACCAACCCAGCCAATGCAGGGGTGACGCTTTATTTGGTGCGGATGAAGAGACTCGAACTCTTACGCCTCGCGGCGCTGGAACCTAAATCCAGTGTGTCTACCAATTCCACCACATCCGCGGCTTGAAGCTTTTTTAAAACAAAGGCGCCAGACCGTTAAATCTGGCGCCTTTTCAAATATGGGGTGGACGAAGGGGATCGAACCCTCGACAACGGGAGTCACAATCCCGTGCTCTACCAACTGAGCTACGCCCACCATCTTGCGCTACTTGTGCCAAAGCTGCCTAATGGCGCACCCGGCAGGACTCGAACCTGCGACCATCCGCTTAGAAGGCGGATGCTCTATCCAGCTGAGCTACGGGCGCCTGATTAATCTGTACTCTTGGAGGACTACAAACTAAATGCTTCCAGCCTTACACAATAAAACGGCTATTGCGCTCGACCTTCTTAACCAGTGCTAGGCTGTGCCCGACAAGTGCGACGAATAGTATAGACGCCCCTAGGGGCCGTCAAATCTTTTTTGAAAAAAATTCATTTTATTTAAGGGGTTAGGGGAATTTGCAGACCAAGCGCCTTTGCCCTCACGTCCTGGCGTGCGAGAATGCGCGCACTTTTCCTCCCCCTCTCGATGGTTAATCACGCGTAATGACTGCACAACTTATCGACGGCAAATCAATCGCCGCCAGCCTGCGCCAGCAGATCGCCAAACGTGTCACCGAGCGTCGCCAGCTTGGCCTGCGCACGCCGGGGCTCGCGGTGATCCTGGTCGGCAGCGATCCTGCCTCCCAGGTTTATGTCTCGCACAAGCGTAAAGACTGTGAAGAGGTCGGCTTTATTTCCAAGGCCTACGACTTGCCTTCCGACACCACCCAACAGGCCCTCACCGACCTGATCGACGGTCTCAACGACGATCCGAACATCGACGGCATCCTGCTGCAATTGCCGCTGCCAGAGCACCTGGACGCCTCCCTGCTGCTGGAGCGCATCCGCCCCGACAAAGACGTGGACGGCTTCCACCCTTATAACGTCGGTCGCCTGGCCCAGCGCATTCCCCTGCTGCGCCCCTGCACACCGAAGGGCATCATGACCCTGCTGGAAAGCACCGGCGTCGACCTGTACGGCCTGGATGCAGTGGTGGTTGGCGCGTCCAACATTGTAGGTCGCCCGATGGCCATGGAGTTGCTGCTGGCCGGCTGCACTGTGACCGTCACCCACCGCTTCACCAAGGACCTGGCAGGCCACGTCGGGCGTGCCGACCTGGTCGTGGTCGCCGCGGGCAAGCCAGGCCTGGTCAAGGGCGAGTGGATCAAGGAAGGCGCCATCGTGATCGACGTGGGTATCAACCGTCAGGATGACGGCAAGCTGGTGGGCGACGTGGTGTACGAAACCGCCCTGCCCCGCGCCGGATGGATCACCCCGGTACCTGGTGGTGTTGGCCCGATGACTCGTGCATGCCTGCTGGAAAACACGCTGTACGCAGCCGAAACGTTGCACAGCTAAAAGGACCCCGCCTTGACGCAACGCTGTTAGGTCACGCCGGGCTTCCTGAAAAATCCGCTATCAGATATCTGGCAGCGGATTTTTTTATTCCTGCCCGAGAGATTTGACTTGCTCCCTGTCAACAAGAACAGCACGCCGCGGTTTCCTGAAAATGATGCCTGCGCGCTTAAAGGCCACACCTATAAGGAGCGCAACCCCCAAACTCCATAACCCTATGATGGTCAGTGCCATACATCCTCCTCAAGTATTGCCACCACGTACGACACGACGATTACAAAAAAAACTGACAATCGCCATTGTCGCACTGGCTCTCAGCGTATTGGCATCAGCGGCTCCAGCGATCAACAACGTTGTAGTACCCGTCACCATGAAGCCTGTGCCCACACACAGTAATAAATTGGTCGCCCATCGGATCGTTTTGCCGTTCATCTACGTCCCTGTTTTCAACAACGCCTCCTCAATTCAACGTTAACAAAAAGCCCATATCAAAGGCTCTGAGGTTTTTGTATCAGTCCTACACACCCAGGACCGACAGGACCGTTTTTACGGAGCCTTATCGCCAACGCGCTTGCGCTACAAACCTAACCAATCATCGGCTTACAGCCTTTATTTAAAGGCTCTCTATCAGTTTGTGATCCATACTAATAATATGTAACGTCATTTTTCATAAAACCGGCTGCATCCGGTATTTTTCTACCTTTTAGCGAGTTCATCCGCGTGAAAATTCATCTTTCTCTCATCAGCCTGTTCTTCGCATTCGCAGGCACTGTCGCCAACGCCAGTGAAACCACCCTGGCCCCACGGGACACCTCGCAACTGCACATCGCCTCAGGCAGCGCGATGCTGGTGGACTTGCAAACCAACAAAGTCATCTATTCCAGCAACCCCGACGTGGTCGTACCGATCGCCTCCGTCACCAAGCTGATGACCGGCATGGTGGTGCTGGATGCCAAGCAGAATATGGATGAGTACATCTCCATCAACATCAGCGACACCCCGGAAATGAAAGGCGTGTTCTCGCGAGTCAAGCTCAACAGCGAAATGCCGCGCAAGGAAATGCTGCTGATTACCCTGATGTCCTCGGAAAACCGTGCAGCTGCCAGCCTGGCCCACCATTATCCGGGTGGCTATGCGGCGTTTATTGCCGCAATGAACGCCAAGGCCAAGGCCCTGGGCATGACCAGCACCCGCTATGTCGAGCCCACCGGTCTGTCGATCCATAATGTGTCCACCGCCCGCGACTTGAGCAAGCTGGTGCAGGCCGCGCACAAATATCCGCTGCTCACGCAATTGAGCACCACCAAGGAAAAGACCGTGTCGTTCCGCAAGCCCAGTTACACCCTGGGTTTTTCCAACACCGATCACTTGGTCAACCGCGCCAACTGGGATATCAAGCTGACCAAGACCGGTTTCACCAACCAGGCCGGTCACTGCCTGGTGCTGGTGACGAGCATGGGCAACCGCCCAGTGTCGCTGGTGATCCTCGACGCCTTCGGCAAATTCACACACTTTGCCGATGCCAGCCGTATTCGCAAGTGGATTGAAACGGGCAAGAGCGGCTCGGTGCCAGATGTGGCCCTGCAATACAAGGCCGACAAGAACCTCAAGGGCCGCCAGACCGGGGTCGCCCAATCGCACTGATGTACGACTGACAAAAACGGCGCTCTCGAGCGCCGTTTGCGTTATGGCTGCTTTGGCCTTTCAGCCATGACCTTGAGTGCCTGTGCCGCCGCCTGTTCCTGGCCGGCCTGGGCGGTGGCGTTGGCGGCCTGCTGCCACCTCGCCGTATCCAGGTTGACCGGCAACTGGCTCGGACGCTGCACCAGCACCGCCCACTGCCCGGCGCTTTTCCAGGCGGACTCGAAGTCGCTGAACGCCACCGGGCGTCGCCGATCCCTGGCGACGCGCAACAACACCGTACTGTTTTGCTGGTTAAAGCCCACCAGTACCGCATAACGCGGCTCGGCCCAGAGTGTCGAGCCTTCGGTAATCCGCACCATCACCGGATACCCCGCCGCCACCTGCGCCAACAGCGCCGTCAGCCTGGTATCCAGCGGATACACCAACATCCCGTATTCGCGCGCCAGCACTTGCATGTTGCGCTCAAGGTCGGCTTCCCCACCGGGTAGATGCAATGGCTTATCCAGTAAGCCCGGTGTAATCACAATGCCTTGTTGCGACAGCATGCTGGCCAGGGCAGCCGGACCGCCCTGGTACGTGTCGCCACGAAACGCCGGCACGCCGTTGAGCTCTACACGTTCGGGCAGGCCCTTGATTTTTGAAGGTGTGGGATGCCCGGCACACGCGGCCAAGCCAAGGACGCAGGCAGCCACCAGCAAGGAGGCTTTGAGGTTCGACCGTAAACGCAACTTCTTCACTCTCTTGATCATCTGCGGGCTGGGGCGTTGATCATAGGACGCTCTTGGGCCCGGGTATAGCCTTGGGCAGCAGTAAAAAGCCCGGGATAGAGCAAACAAGTTGGACGCACACGACCATTGGTCAATAGCACGCAACCGGGAGGCAGCTAGACTGTCCATTGCAAAGACAGTGTGTGCCCTGCACAGGGCAAAAGGAGGCACTCATGAGCCTGACAACCACGATTTTCCTGTTGGTGCTTGGCTGGCTGGCCGTCGCCGGCGCCATGCTGTGGGGCGTGTTGCGCGTGACCCGCCGGCACCCTCATCCACAGCCCAAGGCCGAGGCACGCGCCAAGACCCACAAGCCAGTCGCGCATCACGCCTGACCGAATCCAGGAGCCGGCAAGCCGGCTCCTGCAGATCTACGCCACCTGCTTGCGGGCCACCGCAGCCGAAGCCGCCACCATCGCCCGCAGCAACACCGCGCACCCCGCCGCCAGGTCATCGGGTGCGGCGTTTTCGATTTCGTTATGGCTGATCCCGCCTTCACATGGCACGAATATCATCCCGGCCGGCCCCAACTCAGCGACGAAGATCGCGTCATGCCCAGCGCCACTGACGATATCCATATTCGACAGGCCCAGGCCATTGGCCGCCTCACGCACCGCATCGACACACCCCTTGTCGAAATACAGCGGCGGGAAGTCAGCGGTCGGCACCATCTCGAAGCTCAGGCCGTGCTTGGCGCAAGTGTCGTCGATCACCTTACGCACCTGGGCAATCATCGAATCCAGGCGTGCCGGTTCCAGGTGACGGAAGTCCAGAGTCATGCGTACTTCGCCAGGGATCACATTGCGCGAGCCGGGATAGGCTTGCAGGCACCCCACCGTGCCACAGGCATGGGGCTGATGGCCGAGTGCGGCAGCGTTGACCGCCGCCACCACTGCCGACGCACCGACCAGGGCGTCCTTGCGCAGGTGCATCGGCGTCGGACCGGCATGCGCCTCGACACCGCGCAGAGTCAGGTCGAACCATTTCTGGCCGAGCGCTCCCAGCACCACGCCGATGGTTTTGCGTTCATCTTCCAGGATCGGGCCCTGCTCGATATGGGCTTCGAAGTAAGCCCCAACCTTGTGCCCGCTGACTGGCCGGGAGCCCGCGTAGCCAATCGCGTTCAGCGCATCACCCACCGTGATGCCCTCTGCGTCGGTTTTGGCCAGCGTGTCTTCAAGGCTGAATTTTTCGGCGAACACCCCGGAGCCCATCATGCAGGGAGGGAAGCGCGAGCCTTCTTCGTTGGTCCATACCACCACTTCCAGCGGCGCTTCGGTTTCGATCTTCAGGTCATTGAGCGTGCGCAACACCTCCACGCCCGCCAGTACACCGAAGCAGCCATCGAACTTGCCGCCCGTTGGCTGGGTGTCGATATGGCTGCCGGTCATCACCGGTGGCAATGCCGGATTGCGCCCCGCGCGACGGGCAAAGATATTGCCCACGCCATCGATGGTCACCGTGCAGCCCGCCGCCTCGCACGACTGCACAAACAGATCGCGAGCCTGGCGGTCGAGGTCGGTCAGGGCCAGGCGACACACGCCGCCCTTGGGCGTGGCGCCGAGCCTGGCGAGGTCCATCAACGACTGCCACAGGCGGTCACGGTTGATGTGCTGATGGGTGGATTGCAGAACGTCGATGGCAGCGTTCATGGTGATCTCCTCAGGCAATATTTCTTATGATTGACGCGGTCCCACATTTGATTGCATTCCACATCACTTACAGGGATGTCTTGGCAGCGACAGGGTTTGTTTTACGCTTGCTGCACAGGCCGTAATACAACAACCCGCCCAGCGCCGATCCCGTGAACCAGCCGTAGCTGTAGAACCAACTGAACGCATCGCTGCCCAGTGACAGCAGGGTCAGCACCACCGGCACGCCAAAAGCGATAAATCCCGCGACATTCCACGCCGGGTACACGTCATCGCGATACAAACCCGCCAGATCCAGTCGCTGGCGGCGAATCAGGAAATAGTCCACTACCATGATCCCGGCAATCGGCCCCAACAGGCTCGAATAGCCGAGCAGCCAGTTGGAATAGACCGTTTCCAGGCTGACATCGGAAACGATCAGCCCGAGCTTTTTCAGCAGTTCATGGGCCATCAGCGCCAACCCCACCAGACCGGTGAGCACCACCGCGGTGGTGCGGTTGATCAACTTGGGCGCGATGTTCTGGAAATCATTGGTGGGCGAGACAATATTCGCCGCCGTGTTGGTCGACAGTGTGGCAATGATGATCAACGCCATCGCCACCGCTACCCACACCGGGCTCTGGATATGTCCGATCAGGGTCACCGGGTCGGAGACGCTGAC
Organism: Pseudomonas sp. 25 R 14; assembly: GCF_900004755.1. Taxonomy (NCBI): domain Bacteria; kingdom Pseudomonadati; phylum Pseudomonadota; class Gammaproteobacteria; order Pseudomonadales; family Pseudomonadaceae; genus Pseudomonas; species Pseudomonas sp. 25 R 14. The sequence continues at coordinate 126,200 of NZ_CVTS01000052.1, forward strand.
GCCCACCAGTTTCACCGAGGCCGCCGTCATGATCACGCCCAGTGCGGCGAACAGGAACATGGTCAGCGGCAGGCCGAAAATCTGCCCCAGGATCTGGTCCTTCTGGCTTTTGGCATAACGGCTGAAGTCAGGAATATTCAGGGACAGGGTGGCCCAGAAACCGACCATCGCGGTCAGTCCGGCCATAAAGTAACCCGTCAGGCTCGCGCCTTCGGGGCGCTTGGGTGGGATGGCCATCAATTCGCTGATCGACACATTGGGCAACGCCCACACCAGCAAGCCGATACCCACCGCCACCAGCAGCGGTGCCGACAGGGTTTCCAGCCATTTGATCGACTCGGCGCCGCGCAGCACCACCCACAGGTTCAACACCCAGAAGATCATGAAACCGATCACCTCGCCGGTGCCGCCCAGGCTCTTCCAGCCCTCGAAGATCGAGCCGAGGAACAAGTGGATCGCCAGCCCGCCGAACATCGTCTGGATGCCGAACCAGCCACAGGCCACCAGCGCGCGGATCAGGCACGGCACATTGGAACCGAGAATGCCAAAGGATGAGCGCAGCAGCACCGGGAACGGAATGCCATATTTGGTACCGGGAAAGGCATTGAGCGTCAGGGGCACCAGCACCACGATATTGGCCAGCAGGATTGCCACCAGCGCCTCGCCTACCGACAAGCCGAAGTACGCGGTGAGCACGCCGCCCAAAGTGTAGGTCGGCACGCAGATCGACATGCCGACCCACAATGCCGTGATGTGCCACTTGTTCCAGGTTCGTTCGTGCACCTTGGTCGGTGCCATGTCGTGGTTGTAACGGGGGCTGTCGAGGACGTCGCTGCCGGCGTCGAGTTCATACAGGCCGTCGCGTTCTATGACTTGCGATCTGTTCTGTTGCATGGCCGCTCCACGGTTTTTTTAAAATTATTGTTGCTCATCCGGCGCTCAACGCTGGATGGCCGTAGTCCCGCATGAACATGACATCACGGACCCGGCCAACCGGCAGCGCACTCAATTACCGTGCCGCAAGCCATCGCCCCATCCGTACCGCTTATATAACTGGCTGATGTTTATCAGCTTTATTGTCTTAACCGAAAAGTCCCACGCCACTTGCAACGTTACTCAGGCCAAATAACGCAGAAGTTGTCCGAACAATCAGGACTCAATCTGGTGCAACACAATTATTTTTATTGCTGCCCGCCGTCAAGAGGCAACTCTCAAGCGTCTGATTTGCAATAGGAAATGTTGCTCATATTACGAACCTGTCAAGTGCGTCAAAATGGTGAGAGGGCGCTACATTTTGGTGAATTTAAGTTTTTATTCTTAGATATCAATAACTTAATACAGATATATGCTTATAAAAAATAATCTTGATCATTCGAAAAACTCGGGCTAGCTTCTATTCCTGTCACCACTGACAAGAATAAACCTTGCACAGTGTGCAGCACTACAACACTTAGAACTGGCATAAGCCGGTCAAGCCTCTGAGGAACTCGGCATGTCTCTGTTGATCCGTGGCGCCACCGTTGTTACCCATGATGAAAGTTATAAAGCCGATGTCTTGTGCGCAGACGGTCTAATCCGCGCCATTGGCACTGATCTGGATATTCCCGCCGGCACCGAGATACTCGATGGCAATGGCCAGTACCTGATGCCCGGCGGTATCGATCCCCATACCCATATGCAACTGCCCTTCATGGGCACCGTGGCCAGCGAAGACTTTTTCAGCGGCACGGCAGCGGGCCTGGCAGGCGGAACCACATCGATCATCGACTTCGTGATTCCCAACCCGCAGCAGTCGTTGATGGAAGCCTTCCACCAGTGGCGCGGCTGGGCCGAGAAGTCGGCGGCCGACTACGGGTTTCATGTGGCGATTACCTGGTGGAGCGAACAGGTCCGCGAGGAAATGGCCGAGCTGGTGACCCATCACGGCATCAACAGCTTCAAGCACTTCATGGCCTACAAGAACGCGATCATGGCCGCTGACGACACCCTGGTCGCCAGCTTCGAGCGCTGCCTGGAACTGGGCGCGGTGCCCACCGTGCACGCAGAGAACGGCGAGTTGGTGTATCACCTGCAACGCAAGCTGCTGGCCCAGGGCATCACCGGGCCCGAGGCCCATCCACTGTCCCGCCCCTCGCAAGTGGAAGGCGAAGCCGCCAGCCGCGCGATCCGCATTGCCGAAACCATCGGCACGCCGCTGTACCTGGTACACGTTTCAACCCAGGAAGCCCTCGACGAAATCACCTACGCCCGCGCCAAGGGCCAGGCGGTCTATGGCGAAGTCCTGGCCGGGCACCTGCTGCTGGACGACAGCGTCTACCAACACCCCGACTGGCAGACCGCCGCAGGCTACGTGATGAGCCCGCCCTTCCGCCCGCGCGGGCATCAAGAGGCACTCTGGCGTGGCCTGCAATCAGGCAACTTGCACACCACCGCCACCGATCACTGCTGCTTCTGCGCCGAACAAAAGGCTGCCGGGCGTGACGACTTCAGCAAGATCCCCAATGGCACCGCCGGCATCGAAGACCGCATGGCGTTGCTGTGGGACGAAGGGGTCAACACCGGGCGCCTGTCGATGCAGGAGTTTGTTGCACTGACCTCCACCAACACCGCGAAGATCTTCAACCTCTACCCACGCAAGGGCGCGATCCGGGTCGGTGCCGATGCCGACCTGGTGTTGTGGGATCCCCAGGGCACACGGACCATTTCGGCCAAGACCCACCATCAGCAGGTGGACTTCAACATCTTCGAAGGCAAGACCGTGCGCGGCGTGCCCAGCCACACCATCAGCCAGGGCAAGCTGGTGTGGGTCGACGGCGATTTGCGCGCCGAGCGCGGTGCCGGGCGCTATGTCGAGCGGCCGGCGTATCCGGCGGTGTTCGAGCAGTTGCGCAAGCGCGCGGAGCGTTCCAAGCCCGCCGCGGTGAAACGCTGACATCGCCGATCGCAGGCAAGCCAGCTCCCACACTTGATCGGGTTCACACAGTTCAAATGTGGGAGCGGGCTTGCCCGCGATGAGGCCAGTGCAAACCACAAAAAACCAATGCCCGCCAGAGGCAAAAAAACCGTGAGGCCATTACCGTGATCCAGACCCTGAACCACCTCCCCCACCCCGACGAAGACGGGGCGACCCTCGCCAGCCACTTCACCGACCTGGCACCGCCCCTCAATGCCCGGCAAGCCCACCTGGAAGCCTCGCGCTGCCTGTATTGCTACGACGCACCGTGCGTCAACGCGTGCCCCAGCGAAATAGATATCCCATCGTTCATCCGCAATATCCACACCGACAACGTGCAGGGCGCGGCGCAGAAGATTCTCTCGGCCAACATCCTCGGCGGCAGTTGTGCCAGGGTCTGCCCGACCGAGATCCTCTGCCAGCAGGCCTGTGTGCGCAACAACAGCGAAGAATGCGCCCCGGTGCTGATTGGCCTGTTGCAGCGCTACGCCATCGACAACGCGCACTTTGATCAACACCCGTTCCAGCGCGCCGCGTCGACCGGCAAGCGCATCGCCGTGGTCGGTGCCGGGCCTGCGGGCTTGTCCTGCGCCCATCGCAGCGCCTTGCATGGGCATGACGTGGTGATTTTCGAAGCCCGTGAAAAGGCCGGTGGCCTCAATGAGTACGGGATCGCCAAATACAAACTGGTGGATGACTTCGCCCAGAAGGAGCTGGATTTCCTGCTGCAAATCGGCGGGATCGAAATCCGTCACGGCCAGCGCCTGGGCGATAACCTGAGCCTGAGCGACCTGCACCAGCACTTCGACGCGGTCTTCCTCGGCCTCGGCCTGGCCGCCAGCAAGCACCTGGGCCTGCCCCACGAGGATGCGCCCGGCCTGCTCGCCGCCACCGACTACATCCGCGAACTGCGCCAGGCCGACGATCTCAGCCAACTGCCCCTGGCCGACCGCTGCATCGTGCTCGGTGCCGGCAACACCGCCATCGACATGGCCGTGCAAATGGCCCGCCTGGGCGCGCGCGATGTCAACCTGGTGTACCGCCGTGGCTTTGCCGACATGGGCGCCACCGGCCATGAACAGGACATCGCCAAGGCCAATCAGGTACGCCTGCTGACCTGGGCCCAACCCGAAGCAGTGCTACTCGATGACCAAGGCCAGGTGCGCGGCATGCGTTTTGCTCGCACACGCCTGGAAAACGGCCGCCTGCAAGCCACCGGCGACACCTTCGAACTGGCAGCAGATGCGATCTTCAAGGCCATCGGCCAAGGCTTCGACGACCACGCCCTGCACGACCCACTGGCCCAGCAGTTGCAACGCCAGGGCGAACGGATCTTTGTCGATGCACAACTGCAAACCAGCATCCCCGGGGTGTATGCCGGTGGCGACTGCGTCAGCCTCGGGCAGGACCTCACCGTCCAGGCCGTACAACACGGCAAGCTGGCTGCCGAAGCCATGCACGCTCAACTCATGCTCAATGTGGAGGCTGCGTAAATGGCCGATCTATCGATTGTGTTCGCCGGTATCAAAGCCCCCAATCCATTCTGGCTGGCCTCCGCGCCACCCACCGACAAGGCCTACAACGTGGTCCGAGCCTTTGAAGCCGGCTGGGGCGGCGTGGTCTGGAAAACCCTCGGCGAGGACCCGGCGGCGGTCAACGTCTCGTCCCGTTATTCGGCGCACTTTGGCGCCAACCGTGAAGTCTTGGGCATCAACAATATCGAGCTGATCACCGACCGTTCCCTGGAGATCAACCTGCGGGAAATCACCCAGGTGAAAAAGGACTGGCCGGACCGCGCCCTGATCGTGTCGCTGATGGTGCCGTGCGTCGAAGAATCATGGAAAAACATCCTGCCGCTGGTGGAAGCCACCGGTTGCGATGGTATCGAGCTGAACTTCGGCTGCCCCCATGGCATGCCGGAACGAGGCATGGGGGCGGCGGTGGGCCAGGTGCCGGAATATGTGGAACAGGTCACACGCTGGTGCAAGACCTATTGCTCGCTGCCGGTGATCGTCAAGCTCACGCCCAATATCACCGATATCCGCGTGGCGGCCCGGGCGGCCTATCGCGGCGGTGCCGATGCGGTGTCGCTGATCAACACCATCAACTCCATCACCAGTGTCGACCTGGAGCGCATGGTCGCCCTGCCGGTGGTCGGCACCCAGAGCACCCATGGCGGTTACTGTGGTTCAGCAGTCAAGCCAATCGCCTTGAACATGGTCGCTGAAATTGCCCGCGATCCCCAGACACAGGGCCTGCCGATCTGCGGGATTGGCGGCATCGGCAACTGGCGCGACGCGGCAGAATTCGTTGCCCTGGGTTGCGGTGCCGTGCAGGTGTGTACGGCGGCGATGCTGCATGGTTTTAGGATTGTCGAGGAAATGAAGGATGGCTTGTCGCGGTGGATGGACAGCCAGGGCTACAGCAGCTTGCAGGATTTTTCCGGGCGCGCGGTGGGCAACACCACAGACTGGAAATACCTGGACATCAACTACCAGGTCATCGCCAAGATCGACCAAGCGGCGTGCATCGGTTGCGGACGCTGCCATATTGCCTGCGAGGACACTTCGCACCAGGCAATTGCCAGTTTGAAACAGGCCGATGGCACGCATAAATATGAAGTGATCGATGATGAATGCGTGGGCTGCAACCTGTGCCAGATCACCTGCCCGGTGGCGGACTGCATCGAAATGGTGCCGATGGACACGGGCAAGCCGTTTTTGAACTGGACCCAGGATCCGCGAAATCCTTACCGGGAGGCGGTGTAAACCTTTAGACCGCTATCGCCGGTAAGCCGGCTCCTACATTTGGAATGCATTCCCCTGTAGGAGCTGGCTTGCCAGCGATGAGGCCATCAATCTCACCACACAGGTCAAGGCTCCAACCCGATCCCCCGCAAAATCACACTGGTCACCGTCTGCACCGCCCGCTCGAATTGCATATCCGACAGCGCCTGATGGTCATTGAGGATCATCACCTGATGGTCAAAATCGGCATAGTGCTGGGTCGAAGCCCAGATCATGTACAGCAGGCTCGACGGCTCCACCGCCAGGATGCGTTTGTCTTCCACCCACTGGCGGATTTTCGCTTCCTTCATCTTGGCCCAGTCATACAGGCTCGCGTCCAGCGCTTCGCCAAGGGTTGGTGCGCCGTGGATGATTTCGTTGGCCCAGACTTTCGAACCATAGGGACGGCTGCGCGAATGCTGCATCTTCGCCCGAATGTAACTGCTGAGCACCACGCGCGGATCATCGAACATCTCGAAGCACAACGCATCCTGCTTCCACACCTCCAGCAGGTCGAACAACACCGCGCTGTATAGCTCGCTCTTGGTGCTGAAGTAGTAATGCAGGTTGGAGCGTGGCAGTTGCGCCTGTTCGGCGATGTCAGCCATGGCGGTGCTGCCATAGCCTTTTTCAGCGAAAACCTTTTCTGCCGCCAGCAGAATCTTTTCGACGTTGACCCGACGAATACCGATCTTGTGATTGCCCATGGGGGCTCCCTGACCACGACATGTCCCGAAGACTACCATCCGCTCTAGATCGGGGCGACAGCCTGAGCTGAAACTTCGTACACTGCCCGTCCTGTTCATTGATTGGGATTGCACAATGTTGATCAAAAACACCCTGACAATCGCCGCCCTGCTGGCCTCTCTGCTCGGCGCCCAGGCAGCCCTGGCCCACGCCCACCTGAAAAGCGCCACGCCGGCCGCCAACAGTACCGTCGCCGCGCCCGCCGACCTGCGCCTGGTGTTCTCCGAAGGCGTCGAAGCCACGTTCACCAAGGTTTCCCTGAGCAAGGACGGCACCGAAGTCGCGGTCAAGGGCCTGGAAACCCCAGACGCCGACAAGAAAACCCTGGTTGTGACCCCAGCCGCACCGCTGGCCGCCGGCACCTATAAAGTGGAGTGGCACGCGATCTCCGTCGATACCCACAAGAGCGCAGGCAGCTACAGCTTCAAGGTCGGCCAGTAACCCATGGCAACCCTGCTGGTGCTGTGTCGTTTCCTGCACTTTATGGTGGTTTTGCTGATGTTCGGGGCCTGTGCCTTCAGGCCCTGGTTATTGGGCGCAAGCCCCAGGCCGGCCCTGGACCGGCAACTGTCCCGCATCACTAGGCTACTGGCCTGGCTGGCCCTGGGCTCTGGCGTGAGCTGGCTGCTGTTGATCAGTGCCAGCATGGCCGGCAGTGAACTGGCGACGCTGGATCTGGCGACGGTGCAGTTGGTGCTGGGCAAGACCTTCTTCGGCCAGGTCTGGAGCGTCCACCTGCTGCTCAATGGGTTGCTGGTCCTGAGCCTGTTGACACCCTGGAATCACCTGCGCCTGCCTCTCAGCGCGCTGCTACTTGCAACCCTGGCCCCAGTGGGGCACGGCGCCATGCTCAGTGGCCTCAGCGGGCAATTGCTGATCCTCAACCAGATCGTGCACCTGCTTTGCGTCGGTGCCTGGCTCGGTGGTTTGTTGCTCTTGGTGTTGATCCTGCGGCACGCGGCGCTGTACCCGCTGGAGACAATCCTTCGGCGCTTCAGCGGTGTCGGTTACGTGTTGGTGGCCGGCCTGCTGATCAGCGGGCTGATCAACATCCGCGTACTCACCGGAGAATTATGGCCGACCCCACTGTTCAGTGGGTTTGCCTTGATCCTGCTGATCAAGGTGCTGCTGGTCGCGGGGATGTTGGGGTTGGCGTTGCTGAACCGGCTGCGGATCAAGGATTGCCAGCAGCGAGTGGGCCCATTGCAGGCCAGTGTGAAGCTCGAATGGTTGCTGGGCGTGGCCGCGGTGGCGGCGGTGTCCCTGCTGGGCACCCTGCCCCCGATGCTGTAGGAGCGAGCTTGCTCGCGAAAGTCGTCAACGATAACGCGGGTTGCCTGGGTAACCGCGTTGTCGTTAAGTTTTTCGCGAGCAAGCTCGCTCCTACAAGGGGTGCGTTGAATATCAGGGCGGGCTGTTTTTCAGGCGGCCCGCCGTGTCGATACTGACCACCACCGACAACCCCGGTCGCAGGCGCTCGCTCTGTTCCTGATCCGGGTCCACCGTAATCCGCACCGGCACCCGCTGTGCGATCTTGACGAAGTTGCCGGTGGCGTTGTCCGCCTGCAACAGGCTGAACTCGGCGCCCGTGGCCGGCGAGATGCGCTGGACCGTGCCATGAAACTTGCGGTGGTTCAGGGCATCGACGGTAAACGTCACCGGTTGGCCCACCTGCACGTGATCCATCTGGGTTTCTTTCATATTGGCGATCACCCACAGTTGGTTCGGCACCAGCGCCATCAACTGCGCACCGGAGTTGACGTAGGCGCCCAGGCGCACGCCGATCTGCCCCAATTGACCATCCCGTGGCGCCAGCACGCGGGTGTTGGACAGGTCAATGCGCGCCAGCTCCACGGCCGCATCAGCGCTGGCAACAGCAGCTTCCAGTGAGCCGCGATTGACAATCACCGTCTGCAAATCCTGGCGAGCGATTTCCAGGCTGGCCTGGGCCTGGGCCACGGCTGCAATCGTCTGCGCGTTGGCCGCGCGGGTCACGTCCAACTCACGGCGCGACACCGAGCCATCGCTGATCAGTTCTTCATTGCGCCGCAAGTCGGCGGTGCTTTTGCGCGCCTGGGCCTGGCTGTCGGCCAAGGCGGCCTGGCGTAGCTTGATGGTCGCCTCGGCGCTATTACGCTGCTGCACCACGTTGGCCAGGGACGCCTGCTGCACCGCCAGTTGCGCCAGGGCCTGGTCCAGGCGCTGCTTGTAGATGCGATCATCGAGGCGCACCAGCAAATCCCCGGTCTTGACGTGCTGGAAGTCCTGCACCGGCACTTCGAATACATAACCACTCAGTTGCGGGCCGATGATCGTCACCTGGCCACGCACCAGGGCGTTTTCCGTGGTTTCTACCGCGCTGCTGAACGGTGGCAGTTGCCAGGCGTACAACACGATCAACACGCCAACGATAGCAATCGCGGCAAAGCCCAGGGACGAGATGATGCGCACACCCAACGAGCGCGGTTCGGTGACCGTGGCACCGGGTGGCGTGGTGCCTTCCGGGGTGGAAGCAATGGCGTTGGTGGTCGTGGTGGTAGCCGTAGGTTCGGTCATGAAGGAAGTGCGCCGCTAGGTTGAACGGAAGGCGCTGCACTGGCGGCAGCTTTCTGGGTGGTGCTCATCAGCCACAGGCTGCGGGTAAAGATCCACAACATGGTCAGGATCGCGATGATCGCGATCAGCATGAACACGTCGTTATAGGCCATCACATTGGCTTCGCGGGTGGCCGCCGTGGCCAGGCTGCGGATGCCCATCAGGTTGCGCAGTTCAGGGTCGGCAATCACCGAGCCATAGGCCGAGCCGCCGCTCTGCACGCGGGCGGCCACGCGCGGATCCAGCAGCGTCAGGTGTTCGACAATCATGCTGGAGTGAAACTTCTCGCGCACGATCTGGAACGTGCCGAGCAACGCTGCCCCCAGCAGCCCGCCAAGGTTCTGGCAAATACCGAACAGCACCGAAAAACTCACCAGGTTGCGCGGATTGGTCAGCACATTGCGCATGCCCAGCACCATGGTCGGCCCGAGGAAAAACGTGCCGCCAAACCCCAGCAGGAACTGACTCAAGTACATGTTCTGCGGCCGGGTCAGGTTGCTGGAAAAGCTGTCCATCACGGAGCCTGTGGCCATCAGGGCCAGGGAAATCACCAGCGGCATCAGCAAGTGGGCCGGGTTGATGGTCAAGGCGCTGATCACCAGGCCGCTGATCGCTCCCAGCAGCATCACCAGGTACAAGGTGCGCATCTGCTCGCTGCTCATGTTCAGCGCCTGCAAGAAGCCCACTGCGCCGGTGGACTGTTCGGACAGCACCATACGGATCAGGATCACCGCCAGGGCCAGGCGAATCATCACCCCGCCGCCCAGCCAACGGGTCATCAGCAACGGGTTGGCGCGGTTATGTTCGATGGCCAATCCGGCCATGATCAGCACCAGCGAACAGGCCGAGGCGACCCCGATCCACGGCGCTTCCAGCCACCAGTCGATGCGCCCCAGTGACAGCACCGCGCAGAGCAACGCCACGCCCGAGGCGAGCAGGCCGAAGGTCAGGAAGTCGAGCTTTTCAAAGGTTTTGAAACGGTCGCCCGGCGGCAACTTGAGCATGAATACGCAGCCCAGGCAGGTCAGTGCCATGCCCAATTCAAACAGATACAGGCCACGCCATTCGGCAATTTGCAGCAAGTCTTCGGAGAACAGCCGCGCCAGCGGCAAGGCCAGTTGCGCCGTGCCCAGGCCCAGCACCAGGGCCTTGAGCCGCCACTTCGCGGGGAACGCCTGCACCATGTAGTACAAGCCCAGGGAACTGAGCGCCGCACCGACCATGCCGTGGGCGGCCCGCACGGCAATCGCCGAGCTGAGGTCGTTGACGAACAAGTGGCCAAAGGTCACCAGCGCATACAGCACCAGGAACACTTCGGTAAACGCGCGCAAGCCGAACTGTTGGCGAAACTTCACCAGCAGCAGGTTCATCGAAACGTTGGTCATCACATAGGCCGCAGGCAGCCAGGCCATTTCAGCGGTGGTCGCGCCCAACGCGCCTTGCAGATACGGCAGGTTGGCGATCACCAGCGCATTACCCAGGCCGCCGGTGATCGCCACCAGTATGCCGACCAGGGCAAAGGCCCAGCGTTTGAGCGTAGGGTGATGGGGTGTCGACGGCGACCCCGGCAAGCTCGGGCGCTCGTGGGGTTGCCAGGTGTGCGGGGTGTATTTATCCATTGCCTGACCTTGATGACCGACGCACAAGGCCGGTAAAACCATGACTCAGAGCGTAGTAGACCTGAGCTAAGTTCATCTTGTCATGTCGAAAGCACAATCCTTGTGTAGGAGCCGGCAAGCCGGCTCCTACACAAGGATCATCAGATCCAGCCCAGCCAGCTCCAGTAGGTGGCTGCAAAGACCAGCATCAGCAGGTAACCGATCAAGGTCACCAGCAGGCCCACCTTGGCAAACTGGCGGGCGGTAAAGGTGCCGGTGCCCAGGCACACCATGTTCTGCGGCGCGTTGATTGGCAGGATAAAGCCATAGCTGACCACAAACCCCAGCAGCATGGTCATGCCCAACCGGCTGAAATCCCCCGGCAGGGTTTGCAGTACGGCAATCAGGATCGGCAGCAAGGCCGAGGTCAGCGCAGTGGCGCTGGCAAAGCCCAGGTGGATCACGATCAGGAACGCACCAAGGATCGCAAACACCCCCAGCGGGCCCAGTTGATCCAGGCCGGTATGCCCCACCACCTGCGCGCCCAGCCATTGCCCGGCCTGGGTGGTCAGCAGGGCCGTGCCAAGGCTGATGCCCACCCCGAACACAATCACCGTGCCCCACGGAATGCGCGACTGCACATCCTTCCAGGTCATCACCCCGATCCCCGGCATCAGCAGGAGCACCAGGCCGGCATACGTGGTGGAGGTGGTGTCGAAGCTGTGCAGGCGCCCTTCAGTGGCCCAGGCCAGCAACAGCAGGATCGAGACCGTCAGCAAACGCTTCTGCGGGCCGGTCATCGGGCCGATATCGGCCAAAGATTGCGCAACGGCTTCCTTGCCGCCCGGGATGCTATTGCTTTCCGGTGGCAGCAACTTGAGCACCAGAAACAGCAGCACCGCCGACATGATCACGGCCCACGGCGCCCCGGCGATCAGCCAGTCGATCCATGACACACGCTGGCCGAGCATTTTGTCCATAAAACCCACGGTCAACAGGTTCTGCGCGGCGGCGGTCTGGATCCCGACGTTCCAGATGCTGGTGCCCTGGGCGACGACAATCATGATCCCGGCGGCGATATTGGAGCGTTTATCCACGCCAAACGCGGCAATCACCCCCATCATGATCGGCACCACACAGGCGCTGCGCGCGGTGGCGCTGGGCACCACCAGGCTGAGCAGGATAGTCACTGCAATCGCCCCCAGCAGAATCCCGCGGGTGCTGGTACCGACCCGAGTCAGGGTCACCAGAGCGATACGCCGGTCCAGGCCGGTGTGGGTCATGGCGGCGGCAATAAACAACGCACCGGCCACCAGGGCCAGGGCCGGGTTGGCAAACCCGGTGAGCGCCATGCTGATGGCCGGGCTGGAACCGATCAGGTGCGTCGGGTCCTGCAATGACGGTGCGGTGCCCAGCAGAAAAGCCATCAGCGAAGTGATCATGATCGCACTGGCTTCATAGGACACCGCTTCGGTGATCCACACCACCACCGCAAACGCGAGGATCGCCAGCATCCGGTGGCCGGCTACCGGTAAATCAGCCGGCAGCGGCAATAGCAAGACGCCGACCATCACCAGCACGGCAATGACCAGGCCCATGGGCAATTTGAAGGAAACAGCGGGTGTTGCGGGGGCGTTCATGGGGAACTCCGTGAGCCATGACAATCAGGCGTGCAGCATGAGGCAAAGCGTCACGGCGGGTTTTGACAGGTATCAAGGCACGGCCGATAAATCAAGGAGCGAGCTTATCTGCGGGCGGCGGTCCGACGAAAATCCCACAGGCACCTCGGGTTACTTTTTAGCGCTGCGTTATCGTTAACGATGTTCTCGGCCAAGGCGAGTGCTTGTAAAGGCGCGCACTTATGCCTAGCTTATGCGCCCCCGCCCGCGCTTTAAGGCCTTGCCCCATGGTTTTGCGTTTTCGTCCCGTCGTCACCTCACGTTTCGCCCTCGGCCTGTTGCTCAGCGGCGGCATCGGCAACAGCCTGGCGGCTGAGCTGGAACTGCCGGCGCTGAAGATCCTGGGCCAGGATGAGTCCGGTTATCGCAGTGAAAGCGCATCGGTCGGCGGCTTCGAAGACGCGCCGCTGCTCGACACCCCGGCTTCGATTACCGTGATCAACGCCGCGCTGATCAAGGACCAGCAAGCCCGCCTGCTCAGCGAAGTGCTGCGCAACGACGCCTCGGTGGGTGAAAGCTACGCGCCGATCGGCTACTACGAAAATTTCGTGGTGCGGGGGTTTTCCCTGAATGCCGCCAGCAGCTACAAGATCAACGGGCGCACCATCACCGGCGAGCAGAACGTGGCCCTGGAAAACAAGCAACGGGTGGAATTGCTCAAGGGCCTGGCGGGCCTGCAAAGCGGGATCTCCGAGCCCAGCGGCGTGATCAACTACGTGACCAAGCGCCCGGAAGACGTGCGCTCGGTCACCGTGTCCACCGATGATCGCGGCAGCGGCTATATCGCCACCGATGTCGGCGGCTGGTTTGGCAGCGAGCAGCAGTTCGGCCTGCGCGCCAACGTCGCCCATGAAGACCTCAACTCCTATGTCGAACATGCCAATGGCCAGCGCGATTTCCTGTCCCTGGCGTTCGACTGGAACATCAGCCCCGACGCTGTGCTGCAACTGGATGCCGAATACCAGGACAAGCAACAGCGCTCGGTGCCCGGTTACCAGTTGCTCGGCGGCACCGAAGTGCCCCATGACGCATCACCGAAAAAACTGCTCGGCCACCAGAGTGGTTCCAAGCAGGTGGGCATCGACTCGCTGAACCTCAACGGCAAGTTCGAATACCGCTTCAGTGACCAGTGGAAAGGCAATATCAGCGCAGCGCGTAGCAAGGTGGTGATTGATGATTACAGCTCGTTTGCCTGGGGGTGCTACTACGTCGGCACGTGCAACGCGAACACTTTCAGCCCTGAGGGTGACTACGACGTCTACGACTATCGCAGCCCCGACGACACCCGGCGCAATGATGAAATTCAGGCGGCTATGACCGGCCTGTTCACAACCGCAGGCATAGGCCATGAGCTGACCTTCGGCACCAGCGCCTTTCGCCGGGTGATCGACAAGCGCAAGTCGGTCAACGAATACATCGGCAGTGGCAATATCAATGCGGACACACCGACGTTCAAGCCCACCGACGTGCCGCTCAATGACCGGCATCGCAACCTCGACAGCCGCCAATACGCACTGTTCGTCACCGACCGGATCCGCTTCAACGAACAGTGGCAAACCGTTCTCGGCGGTCGCGAAGTACGCCTGGATGAAAAAGCCTTCGATCAATATGGGGCCCAGGAGCGGCACACCCAACAATATGTGTTCCTACCCCAGGCGTCATTAATCTACAAACCAATAGAAAACATCTCGCTGTACACCAGCTACAGCAAGGGCCTTTCCCTGGGGGGAACCGCTCCCTGGTTCGCGAAAAACCCTGATGTAACTCTCGCACCGACCGTCTCGCGCCAACTCGAAGCCGGGGTCAAATACGACTGGCGCCGCATCAGCTTCGCCGCCGCCGTGTTCCAGACCCGCCAGGCTTATCAATACGCCAAGCCCGATAGCGCCGGTGACTTCACCTATGTGCAGCAAGGCCAGCAGAAAAACACCGGCCTGGAACTGTCGGCCAACGGCTGGGCCACCGAGCGCCTGCAGATCGCTACCAGCGTGGCAGCCATTCGCGCGCGGGTGAACGGCAGCGGTACGCCGCAATACGAAGATCACCAGACGATCAACGTGCCCAAGCTGCGCGCCAGCGTGTACGCCGACTATGCCCTACCGTGGGTCAACGGCCTCGCCGTTCTCGGTGGCGTGCAATACAGCGCCAGCAAGAACGCCAATCGCACCGGCAATGTGGAGGTCGGGGATTATGCGGTGGTCAATATCGGCAGCCGCTACAGCACCAAGGTCGACGGCTACGAAACAGTGTTTCGCCTGAGCGTCGACAACCTGTTCGACAAGCGCTACTGGCGCGACGCGGGCGAGTATATGGGCGATGACTACCTATTCCAGGGCGCGCCGTTGACGGCGCGCTTGAGTGCATCAGTGAATTTCTGATTACTTGGGCATCTTGCGAAAGCCCACCGCCAGGCGGTTCCAGCTGTTGATGGTGGCGATGGCCACGCTCAGGTCCACCTGCTCAGCCGGGCTGAACTCGGCATTGAGCAACGCATAATCTTCATCCGAAGCGTGGGTCTGGCTGATCAGGGTCAGGCTTTCGGCCCAGGCCAGGGCGGCACGTTCGCGCGGGGTGAAAAATGGCGTTTCGCGCCAGGCCGACACGGTGTACAGACGACGCTCAGTCTCGCCGCCCTTGCGTGCATCGGCGGTGTGCATATCCAGGCAGAACGCGCAGCCGTTGATCTGCGACACGCGCAGGCGTACCAGTTCCAGCAGGGGCAGTTCGATGGACAGTTTACCGACGGCCGCTTCCAGGGCGAGCATGGCTTTCATCGCGTCTGGGGAAGCGGTGTAGAAATCGATACGGGCAGACATGGTGTAACTCCAGGACAGTGGGGATTGGTGCCTAGCTTAATCACCCCACTGCGGCGGACAAATAGCCAATCCGGGCGAAGAACAGGTAGCCAATGCCAGACCGTTCAGACCCGGTTGCGCAGCCAATGCAAGAAGCCCTTTTTCACCGGCACGATCGGCGCGTCCTGGGTCAGGTGCTGAGCGGCGTGCAGGCGGAAATCCAGGAGGTTCTGCATGGCTTCACTGATATCGTGGCGCGCGTCCAGGCACGGCTTGAGGTATTCCTTTTCGATGCGGTAGAGGGTGCAATAGGTCTTGGCCACAAAATCCGCCGGTACGCCCTGCTCACCGAGGATCCCGGCCTCGCCGATCACTTCCCCCGGCCCCATGCGCCCGGCTTCGAACGTGTGCCCGGCCTTGGCCAGCATCACCGAAACCACCCCGGACTCGATGATGAACAGGTGATCGCTGGCCTCCCCTGCCGGCAGGATCATGTCGCCTGCACGGAAGGTTTGCGCCGTCATGTTCTGACTGAAGGTTTCCTTCTCTTCCTGGCGCAGGGTGGAGAAGATATTTGAGCTTTCCAGCAATGCCCGCGCTGGCGACGTGGTCGGCGAGGTCGGGCTTTCGGCACTCGATAGCAAACTCACGCCAGCCGCCTGCAAATGCCGGTAGGCCAGGTCGTAAAGCTGGTTGCGCACCTCGCGTTTGAGGCCCATGGCCGGCACAAAGCCGCTGATTTCATACTCCACGCCACCGCCAGTGGACGTCTTGAAAGCCACGCTCGGCGCCGGTTTGGCCAGCAATTGCCGGCAACCTTGCATGGCGCGCTCCAGGGCTTCGAGCACCGTTTGCGGGCGCGCATGCGGGCTGACTTGCAGGCTCACTGCCAGGCCGAACATGTCCGCCGGGCGCGAAAAGTTGATGATCTTGGCCTTGGCCGCCAGCGAATTGGGGATGACCGCCATGCTGCCCTGGGAGGTTTGCAGGCGCGTGGCGCGCCAGTCGATGTCGGTGACCCGGCCTTCGGTGCCGTCGATGGAAATCCAGTCATCGAGTTGATAGGGCTTGGTGGTGTTGAGCACGATCCCGGAAAACACATCGCTCAAGGTACTTTGCAGCGCCAGGCCGACGATGATCGCCACCGCGCCGGAAGTCGCCAGCACGCCCTTGACCGGCAGGTCCAGCACGTAAGCCATGGCGGCGATGATCGCGATCAGGAAAATCACCGCGCCCATCAGGTCTTGCAGCAACCGTCCGGTGTGGCCGACTCGCTGCATCATCAACGCACCGAGCAACACCGTCAGGGTGCGGGCGGCAAACAACCACCAGCCAATCTGCAAGGCGGTGGCGGCCATGTGCAAGGGGGTGTTGTCGGCATAAGGCGCGATTTGCATCGGGTTCATGCCGTCGTTGAACAGCACCGCGCTGTAGGTGGCAAAGATCACCAGGCGGGCGACCAGTTTCCAATTGCCGGAGCTGGCAGAAAACAGACGCCAGACGACGATATCGATAAGGATCAGCGCCAGGGCGCACAACATCGGGTGATCGGAGATAAAAGGCAGCATCCAGGCGACTCCAGGGCGAATGCCGTGAAGATCGCACGAAACGGGATTGACGGGTATAGGGCCTGACAAACGAAACGCAAACCCTGTGGGTCCAGATACAGGGGATCGGCGGTGTGCCCGAGTTTTGGCATCGACAGAAATCAAGTGTGGGAGCTGTCGAGCCCCGGCGAGGCTGCGATGACGGTGGATCAGGCAATACTTCTCTAGCGCCTGTGCCGCCGCCATCGCAGCCTCGCTAAAGCTCGACAGCTCCCACAGGGATGGGTGGCAGGTCCGGGATTTTGGCCGCGAC
The DNA here is from genome assembly GCF_900004755.1 of Pseudomonas sp. 25 R 14. Lineage (NCBI taxonomy): Bacteria > Pseudomonadati > Pseudomonadota > Gammaproteobacteria > Pseudomonadales > Pseudomonadaceae > Pseudomonas > Pseudomonas sp. 25 R 14. The sequence goes on from NZ_CVTS01000052.1 coordinate 143,213, forward strand.
ATGGATCAAATGTGGGAGCTGTCGAGCCCTGGCGAGGCTGCGATGGCGGTGGATCAGGCAATACATCTCTAGCGCCTGTACCGCCGCCATCGCAGCCTCGCTAAAGCTCGACAGCTCCCACAGGGATGGGTGGCAGGTCCGGGATTTTGGCCGCAACATGGATCATGTGTGGGAGCTGTCGAGCCCTGGCGAGGCTGCGATGGCGGTGGATCAGGCAATACATCTCTAGCGCCTGTACCGCCGCCATCGCAGCCTCGCTAAAGCTCGACAGCTCCCACAGGGATGGGTGGCAGGTCCGGGATTTTGGTCGCGACATGGATCAAGTGTGGGAGCTGTCGAGCCCCGGCGAGGCTGCGATAGCGGTGGATCAGGCAATACTTCTCTAGCGCCTGTGCCGCCGCCATCGCAGCCTCACTCAGTATCAGCCGTGCATCTGGCCGAACTGGCCGGACTGGAAGTCGGCGAAGGCCTGATGAATCTCTTGCTCGGTGTTCATCACGAACGGGCCGTGACCGACAATGGGCTCGTCGATGGGCTCACCGCTGAGCAGCAAGACCATGGCGTCGTTGTTCGACTCCAGGCTGATCTGCTCACCCTCGCGCTCGAACAACACCAGTTGCCCTTCGCGCGCCAGTTCCTTGCCATTGACTTGCACGGTGCCTTTGAGCACCACCAGCGCGGTATTGCGCCCGGCGTGCAGGTCCAGGGTCACGGCCTTGCCGCCGTTGAGGCGCAGGTCCCACACGTCAATCGGCGTGAAGGTGCGGGCCGGGCCTTTCTCGCCGGCGAACTCACCGGCAATCAGGCGCAGGCTGCCGGCGCCATCGGCCAGGGGCAGCGACGGAATATCACCGTCGAGGATGGTCTGGTAGCCGGCGTCGCTCATTTTGTCCTTGGCCGGCAGGTTGACCCACAACTGCACCATTTCCAGGGCGCCGCCACTTTTGGCGAACGCTTCGGAATGGAACTCCTCGTGCAGGATCCCCTTGGCAGCCGTCATCCACTGCACGTCACCTGGGCCGATTTTGCCGCCGGCACCAGTGGAATCGTGGTGCTCGACTTCGCCCTTGTAGACGATGGTCACAGTTTCAAAGCCGCGATGCGGATGCTGGCCCACGCCACGCCGTTGAGTGGTGGGGGTGAAATCCGCCGGGCCAGCGTGGTCCAGCAGCAGGAACGGGCTGATATGTTTGCCCATAGTGTCGTAGGAAAACAGCGTGCGAACCGGAAAACCGTCGCCTACCCAGTGGCTACGCGGGCTGGTGTAGATACCAATGATGTTTTTCATGATGATCCTCCAAAGTGAATACACCTTAAATCCAATACCAATAAGGCGGTAGGCGGCGAATATGGCTCGCATCGTTCCATATATGGGACGATCCAATGACAGCGGCGCAAAACGAAAAGCAGGAAGCATGGGCGTAGACCTTCAGGACTGATCTCAAAAGAGAATCATCATCTGCACCCGTTTAACTTGGACAAAGTGTGACAACCACCACCCCGCGTATCCCGTAGTCACTGTCGAGCTTGAAAATGAAGGGCTGGATTTAATTATATTTCGGTCATAATATACGACTTAATATTACGACCGTAATTTTTTAATAGTCCAGCAGCAGGAGCCTGAAATGAGCCCACGTCCTCCCCTTCGCAGCCTTTTCCCGCCCCTGGCGCTGTTGATCCTCCTCAGCGGCTGCAACAGCCCGGCCGATACCGCCGCCCACACACCTGCGCCGCGCCCGGTGCTGGCTGCCAAAGTTGAAACCGCCGCCAGTCAGCAGAGTGCCTATACCGGCGTGGTGGCAGCCCGTACCGAAAGCGACCTGGGTTTTAGGGTCAGCGGCAAGGTGATCGAGCGTAAGGTCGATCCCGGCCAACATGTGTCCCGTGGCGACACCTTGCTGGTACTGGATATCGGCGACTTCGAACTGGCGCTACGTTCGGCGAAAAACCGCGTCAACGCCGCCCAGGCGCAACTGCGCCAGCGCCGTGATGACGCAAGCCGCTACCAACGCCTGGCCAGCACTGGCGCAGTGTCGCGGCAGATTTTCGACCAGTCGGCGACCAACCTGCGGGTCGCCGAAGCCGAACTGGCCGCCGCCCAGTCAGACGCCAGCCAGATCGAAAACCGCCGCACCTACTCCGTGCTCAGGGCCGATAACGACGGTGTGGTCACCGATGTGCGCGTCGAGCGCGGGCAAGTGGTGGCCGAAGGGCAGATTGTCGCGCGCCTGGCCCACGACGGTGCGCGGGAAGCAATCATCAACCTGCCGGAAAACCAGCGCGAGCAGGCCTCGCACAAAGCCCTGGCCCTGCCCTTCGACGCGCCCGACCAGGCCGTCACGGCGACCTTGCGCGAACTGTCCGCGAGTGCCGATCCCGTCACCCGCACCTATCGTGCACGCTACGTGCTGCACGGCACCTTTGATCGCTTTGCGCTCGGCTCCACCATTACCCTGCGCTTGCAAGGCAGCGGCTCGTTGCCACAGACCCGCGTGCCGATCGGCGCCCTGCACGACACGGGTAGCGGCACTGGCGTATGGCTAATCGGCGATGACGACAAGGTCAGCTTTGCCCCAGTGGTCGTGGCCTACCTGGGCCAGGAAGACGCCGTACTCAGCAGTGGCGTCAGCCCCGGCCAGATCATCGTCGCCCTCGGCGCCCACTTGTTGCACAACGGTGACAGCATAAGGCTGCTGCCCGCCCAGGCGCTGGCACTCAGCCGTCGGCAGGGCCAATGATCATGCGCGGTATCAACCTCTCTGAACTGGCGGTCAAGCACCGCGCCGTGACGTTATTCCTGATCCTCGCCATCCTGGCGGCGGGGATTTTCTCCTTCGGCAAACTGGGACGCGCCGAAGACCCGCTGTTCACGGTCAAGGTCATGACCATCACCGCCGCCTGGCCCGGCGCCACGGCCCAGGAGATGCAGGAACAGGTGGCCGACCGCCTGGAAAAGCGCCTGCAGGAACTGGACTACTACGACCGCGTCGAAACCATCGCCCAACCGGGTTTTGTATCAATGCGCATGACCTTCCTCGAATCCACGCGCCCCAACGAAATCCAGGACCTGTTCTACCAGACCCGCAAAAAACTCAGCGATGAGGCCGCCAAACTGCCTAAGGGCGTGATCGGGCCGTTCTTCAACGATGAATATTCCGATGTGTACTTCGCCCTGTACGCCCTCGAAGCCGAACACCTGCCCCATCGCCAGCAGGTGCAAATGGCCGAAGCACTGCGCCAGGAATTTCTCAATCTGGCGGGGGTAAAAAAGGTCAACATCCTTGGCGAACAGGCCCAGCGGGTGTTTGTCGAGTTCTCCTATGAGCGCCTGGCCACCCTGGGCATCAAGCCCGAGCAGATCTTCGCCGCCCTCGCTGCGCAGAACGCCGTGGCCCCGTCGGGATTTGTCGAAACCGCTGGCGCCCGCGCCTATATCCGTATCGACGGGGCCTTCGACAGCCTGGCGCAGATCGAAAACGTGCCGCTGCCAGTGGATGGCAAAGTGCTGCGTATCGCCGATGTCGCCACCGTCAGCCGCGGCTACGAAGACCCGCCCAGCTACCGCATCCGCCACCAGGGCGACCCGGCGCTGATGCTGGGCATCATCATGGAAAAACACTGGAACGGCCTGGACCTGGACAAGAGTCTCAAGGCCCTGGAAGCCAAAATCCAGGCTGACCTGCCGTTAGGTATCAACTTCACAAAAGTCGCCGACCAGGCGAAAAATATCGGCCTGGCGGTCAACGAGTTCATGCTCAAGTTCTTTGTCGCCCTGGCCGTGGTGATGATCATCAGCCTGTTGGCCCTGGGCTTTCGGGTCGGGCTGGTGGTGGCGGCAGCGGTGCCGCTGACGCTCTCGATTGTGTTTGTCATCATGCTGTTGACCGGGCGCGAATTCGACCGCATCACCCTCGGCGCGCTGATCATTTCCCTGGGCCTGCTGGTGGACGACGCGATCATCGCCATCGAGATGATGGTGGTCAAACTCGAAGAAGGCTTCGACCGCATCCACGCCGCCACGTTTGCCTGGAGTTCCACCGCCGCGCCAATGCTGACCGGCACGCTGGTGACGATCATTGGCTTTCTGCCGGTGGGCTTTGCCCGCTCCGGTGCTGGCGAGTATGCCGGCAATATCTTCTGGATCGTCGGCTTTGCCCTGATTGCGTCCTGGTTGGTCGCCGTGGTGTTTACCCCGTACCTGGGGGTCAAGCTGCTGCCCGACATCAAGCCGGTGCCCGGCGGCCACGATGGGATTTATGCCGGGCCCTGGTACCAGAAACTGCGCAACCTGGTGCAAACCTGCGTACGCCGTCGCTGGCTGGTGACCGGGCTGGTGGTGACCGCCTTTGTGGTGAGCGGGCTGGGCATGGGCCTGGTGAAAAAACAGTTCTTCCCCAACTCCGACCGTTCCGAACTGATCCTGGAGGTGTATATGCCGCCAGGCAGTGCCTTCAAAAGCACCGAAGCGGTGGCTGCGCAGTTGGAAAAGGCGCTGCTGCAAGAGCCGCAAACCACGATGGTCGACACCTACGTGGGCGGCGGTGCGCCACGCTTTTTCCTGTCGTTGAACCCCGAACTGCCGGACCCGGCCTTCGCCAAACTGATCGTACAAACCCCCGACGCCCATGCGCGGGACGCCTTGAAGCTGCGCATGCGTGAACGCATCGCCGCCGGCGAATTCCCGGCGGCGCGGGTGCGGGTCACGCAACTGCTGTTCGGCCCGCCCGTACCGTTCCCGGTGGTGTTTCGCGTGTCCGGCCCGGACCTGAACGTGCTGCGCAGTGTGTCCGAAGACGTACGCCAAGTAGTCGCCGCCAACCGACTGACCAAGGACGCCTTCCTCGACTGGGGCGAGCGCAGCAGCGGTTATCGCCTGGTGCTGGACCAGGATCGCCTGCGCCTGCTGGGCTTCACCCCCAACGAGGTGAAATCCCAACTCAACGCCCTGCTCAGCGGCAACCCCATCACCGAAGTGCGCGAAGGCAACCGCACCGTGTCCGTGGTGGCCCGCGCCCAGGGCAACCAGCGCGAAGACCTCGGCAACCTCGACAACATGACCCTGACCAACAGCGCCGGCGTATCGGTGCCCTTGGCCCAGGTCGGGCATTTCCAGGCGGTGATGGAAGAGCCGATTCTCAAGCGGCGTAACCGCGCGAGTACCGTCGAAGTGCGCGCCGACATCATCGACGGCGTGCAACCGCCCGATGTGGAAATGGCCGTCTACAAAGACCTGCAACCGCTGATCGCAGGCTTGCCGGCCGGCTATCGCATCGACATCGGCGGCCCGGTGGAAGAAAGCGCCAAGGCCAATGTCGCCCTGGCCGCGCTGTTCCCGATCATGATCCTGCTGACCCTCACGGTGATCATGTTCCAGGTGCGCTCGTTCGGCGTGATGTTCATGGTCTTCGCCACCGCCCCGCTGGGGTTGATCGGCGCGGTGCCGACCCTGCTGCTGTTCAACCAGCCGTTTGGCTTCAATGCCATTTTGGGGCTGATCGGGATTGGCGGGATCCTGATGCGCAACACCCTGATCTTTACCGACCAGATCCGCCAGAACCAGGCGCATGGCATGGCGACCGGCGAGGCGATTGTCGAAGCCACCGTGCGCCGTGCCCGGCCGGTGATCTTGACCGCGCTGGCGGCGGCGTTGGCGTTTATTCCGCTGACCTTGTCGGTGTTCTGGTCGTCGCTGGCGTATGTGCTGATTGGCGGGGTGCTGGTGGGGACGTTATTGACGCTGCTGTTTTTGCCGGCGTTGTGCAGCCTGGTGTTGGGGCGGGACAAGGTGCAGGCGGCAATCCCCCAGACACCATAAACCCCAATGTGGGAGCGGGCTTGCTCGCTCCCACACAAACCCATTCCTACAGGTAGATCAGCGCTTGGCCAGCTCCATAATCATCCGGCTCAACAGATAAATCCGCGGTGCCACGCTCTCCACCTCGGCATATTCCTGCGCTGTATGGATATTGCCACCGACAATCCCGAACCCGTCCAGCGTCGGGGTGCCAACACCTGCGGACAAGCTGGCGTCCGCCGCCCCACCGCTGCCTTCAATGGTCAGCTTGCGGCCCAGTTCTGCATAGATACCCTGGGCGATAGCCACCAATTTATCGGACTCAGGTGTCTGCGGCATCGGTGGCAAACCCCGTTTCAGACTGGTCGTGACCTGCGTGTCGGGGATCAGCTTGTTGGCGGAAACCCGCGCCAGATCTTTCTCGATCCGATCAAACTCTTCCGGCAACGCTGCCCGCACATCCGCCTTGGCCGTGGCTTGATCGGGGATAACGTTAGTGCGGTCGCCAGCCTTGAGCACGGTGAAGTTGATCGTGGTCTTTTTCTCTTCATCCCCCAGTTTGCCCAGTTGCAGGATCTGGTGGGCCGCCTCCATCGCCGCATTACGCCCCAACTCCGGGGCCACGCCAGCATGAGCGGCCTTGCCTTTGACCTCGACCACCGCCGTGGCGCTGCCTTTGCGCCAGACCACCAGGCCATCGGCCGGGCGACCGGGCTCCAGGTTCAGGGTGACGTCATGGCCCTTGGCGGTTTTGCGGATCAGTTCGGAGGCGGCCTCAGAACCGGTTTCTTCACTGGCATCGAGCAGGAAGGTGATGTGCGCGTAGTCCGTGAAATTCTGGTTTTTCAGCACTTTCAAGGCATAGATTCCGGCGACGATCCCGCCCTTGTCATCCATCACCCCGGGGCCATAGGCGCGGCCGTCCTTGATATGAAACGGCCGCTCGGCCGCCGAGCCTTCCTTGAACACCGTATCCATGTGCGCCATCAGCAGGATTCTGGCCTTGCCCGTACCTTTGAGGGTGGCGATCACATGACTGTTATTGGCCGCTGCATCCGGCACCAGTTCAATGCTGAAACCCAATTGTTTCAACTCATCGACGGCAATGTCGCGCACCTGGGTCAGGCCGGGCTCGTAGCCAGAGCCCGAGTCGATATTCACCAGACGCTCCAGCAACTTCAAGGCCGGCGCCTTGTACTGCTCGGCATCGGCCTGGATCTGCTGGTGAGGTTCGGCGCTGAAGGCCGGCATGGCGATGCCCAGGGAAAGCGCCAAGGCGGCGGACAGCATCGTGCGGTGGAGGTTGAAAGTCATGAACGGATCCTTGTTTTTTATTGGAGGGGGAATCTCATACCCTACCTGACAAGCATCGCTTTATTCATCCTCAAACCGACCTGACCCAACTCCCCTGCACCGACCTCACCCGGTTGCGCCCACTGCTCTTGGCCTCATACAACGCCTGATCCGCATCACTGAGCCAACTGGTCGCATCGCCGTGGGACGGTTGATACGGCGCCAGGCCGATGCTCAGGCTGGCGCGCAGGGTCGGGTCCTGGGCATAACCCAGGGAGCTGAAGCGATCGCGCAAGGCATCCATCACCTCCGTGGCGCGGCCCAGGGGCATGTCCGGCAGGATCACGCAGAACTCATCGCCGCCATAACGCCCCGCCAGGTCGGTGGCGCGCAGGTTCTGGCGCAGGACTTTGCTCAATTGGCGCAACACGATATCGCCGGTGACATGACCGTAGGTGTCGTTGATGATCTTGAAATGGTCGATATCGATCAACGCAATCGCGGCGCCTTGCTGGCCGCCGCGGCAGCGCTGGAATTCGAGCTCCAGATGGTCTTTCCAGGCGCCGTGGTTGAGCAGCCCGGACAGGCTGTCGGTGCGGCTCAGGGCCAGTAGTTCGCGCTTGTGCCGGGCCAGGGTGATGGCCTGGCGATAGCAGATCCAGCCCAGCGCCAACGGATAGAGCATCAGGATCGGCAAGCAGGCGTAGAGTTGGGTCGAGGTGGTCAGGGCGATATAGGCCGGGGCGAATATCAGCATCGCCACACCAACGCCCAACGCCTGGGCCACCCAGCCCAGCAGCATAAACCGCGGCCCGCCGATGGCGACGTTGTTCATGGTCATCATCGACAGTGTGGTGACACTGGGCAGCGGGTTGAAGTGCATGGCACCGACCCAGAAACCGCCACAAAACGAGTCAAACAATAAATTGCGGCGTTCAGTGCGCAGGGAGTTTGCGGCACGGCGTGAGCATTGGTAGGCCACGTGCGGCCAGACGAAAGCGTTGATCAACATCCACGCCCAGACCCATTTTGGCGGGTCCAGTGGGTACATACCGGCGACCACACACACAAACCCGAGCGTCAGCCCCAGGGCCCGCGATTTGTACAGGCGTTTGGCGAGCGGAAGTCCTTTCCCTCCTGCGGCTGGCATGATCTGGCTGATCCTGGATGAATGCTGGAAGTCTATCAGGGCAACGGCAAATAGCCACTACCGCTCAGAGGCTTATCCCGCGTGCAGGCCGCAGTGCCAACGACTTGGCGCCATTTCCTACTGGGAGAACCCACGCGCCAGCAGCATCGCCACGGCCAGCAGCAGCACTGCCGTGACCTTCTGCAACAGCACACGCTTGCGCGGCGACTCCAGCACATGCTTGATCCGTTGGCCGAAATAGCAATACAGGCAGCCACTGGCGAACTGCAGGATCAGGAATGTCAGGCCAAGGATGGCAATGTCGCCCACGGCGCTGTCCTGGCCCACGGCGGCAAATTGCGGGAACACCGCGCTGAACAAAATAATGGCCTTGGGGTTGGACAACCCGGTCAGCAGGCCCTTGCCGAACAGGCCACGGCGCGTCTGCGGTGCTTGCCCGGCAGTGCTGATCTGCACGCCGCTGCTGGTCCACTGCTTGTAGGCCAGGTAGAGGATGTAGGCCACGCCCACCAGTTGGATGCCTTGGGTAATCAGCGGGTAGCCCCTGATCAACTCGGAAAAACCCACGGCAAAGATCAGGATCGAAATCAGGTACGACACGCTGGCGCCAAACTGCGCCGGCAGCGAATGGCGCAAGCCGTCCTTCAGGCCAAGGCTCAATAGCAGCAAGGTCATGGGCCCGGGGCTGAAGGCCAACGTGCTGCACAGCAGCAGGAAGTACAGGAAGGATGACAGCGTCAGGGCGGTGACCATGGTGGGTAATTTCACGACAGGGGGGAATGTTGTGCAGTCTAGGGCGCGGACTCGACGGCGGGCAGGTAAACTCTGCGGTTATTCACGCAGACTTTACCGGTAAAGTAACCGGCAAACATCAGGACGTCGCGATGCCCCTTCCGCAGATACGCTTCCATGACCAAGGCCCCAAGGTCCAGCAAATCGTCGAGGCCTTTGCCCGTGCCATTGAGCAGGGCGAACTGGCCGCCGGCAGCAAACTGCCTTCCGTGCGTGAATTGGGCGAGCAACTGGGCGTCGGCAAATTCACGGTCAATGAAGCCCTCGACCGTCTGCGCGGCCAGCACCTGCTGACCTCGCGCCAGGGCCGTGGGCATTTTGTTGCCCAGCGCCAGGCACAGCCGTCGTCCAGCAACTGGGTCGACCTGCTGCCCCAGGATCTGCTCAGTGTCCTGCGCAGGCCCATGCTCATCGGCCAAGGCGAACTGCGCCCCGGTGGTGGTCACCTGCCTGAAGACTGGCTCAACTGCGAAGCCATGCGCCAGGCCATGCGCAGTGTGGTGCGGGCGCCGTCGCTGCGCATAGCCGGCATGGGCACCCCGGCGGGTTTCCTGCCGTTGCGCCAGGCCCTGCAGCAAAAACTGCAGGGCGATGGCCTGGCGGTACCGGTGGAACAGATCATCACCACGCCCAGCACCCTGCAGGGGCTGGATATGTTGATGCGTTTGCTGGCCCGCCCCGGCGATACAGTGCTGCTGGATGCGCCGTGTTACTTCAACTTCCACGCCAACCTGGCACTGCATGGAGTCAAGGTGGTGACGCTGCCACGGGGCCCGGACGGTTTCGACTTGGCCGCCCTGGAACAATTGCTGATCTTCGAGCAGCCCAGCCTGTATCTGACCACCGGTATTTTGCACAACCCCACCGGCCATTCCTTCAGCGCCGCCCAGGCCTTTGGGCTGTTGCAACTGATGCGCCAATACCACTGCCATATCATCGAGGATGACCTCTACGGCGACCTGCACCCCAACCCGCCGCCACGCCTGGCAGCACTCGCCGGCCTGGACCAGGTGACCTACCTGTCAGGCTTCTCGAAAACCCTCAGCGCCAATACCCGCGTCAGCTATGTGGTGGCTGCGCCGCAACTGGCGGCCAACCTGACCAATATGAAGCTGATGAGCGGCGGTGTGACGTCAGAGTTGTTCGAGCAGATTGTCTATCGCTTGCTCAATGAGGGCAGCTATGCCCGGCACCGCAAGCGTATGGCCCAGCGATTGCTCGAAGCCGGCGCACGGGTGGAGCAGTGGCTGCGCCGTTGTGGCTGTGAACTGCCCATCGCCTATACGGCCGGGATGTTTATATGGGCGCGCCTGCCGGCGGGGGTCAATGGTGAGCAACTGGCCGAGGCAGGGCTCAAGCGCGGCATGGTGTTGGCGCCGGGGGCGTTGTTTGGATATGAGCCAGGGCTACGGGATTTCATGCGGTTTAACGTGGCGCATTGTGATGACCCGCAGGTGTGGGCGGCGGTCGAGCAATTGTTGCGCTGATCCATTGTGGGAGCGGGCAAGCCCTAATGCCAGTCAGTTAAACGGATTCTGCTTTCTGTAGGAGCGAGGGGGACGCCTAGTTCCTACAAAAAAACCTTAACTGACTGGCATTAGGGTAAGCCCGCTCCCACAGTCGTGGCCGTTGAGTGCACACAAAAACGCAACACTGCACCGCCTCGATTGTGATGGTCGATACCCCGGCAGGTTTATATAGTCCAGATCAACAGCCACCCGCCATGAGCCCCAAGGCCCATCACCAGGAAGCGCTCAATGACCGATCTTCACGACCTCACGGCCGCCCAGTTGCTGGAGCAATTCTCCAGCCGCCAGCTCTCCCCCATCGACTACTACGACCATCTGCTGGCCCACATCGACCGCTGGGAGCCGAAGATCCGCGCCCTGTATGCCTTCGACCCAGAGCAGGTGCGCCAGCAAGCCCAGGCCTCCACCGAGCGCTGGAACAAAGGCCAGCCCAACGGTGTGCTCGATGGCGTGCCCGTGACCATCAAGGAATTGGTCGCCACCGAAGGCACGCCGATTCCCCTCGGCAGCGCCGCCACCCGCCTGACCCCGGCCCTCCGGGACGCACCACCCGCCGCACGGATGCGTGAAGCCGGGGCGATTGTGCTGGCCAAGACCACTGTCCCGGATTTCGGCATGCTCTCCTCCGGCCTGTCGAGTTTCCATGGCATCACGCGCAACCCGTGGAACACCGCCAACAATACCGGCGGTTCCAGCTCAGGCGCCGCCGCTGCCGCCGCCGCCGGTTACGGCCCACTGCATATCGGCACCGATATCGGCGGTTCGGTGCGCCTGCCCGCCGCCTGGTGCGGCCTGGTGGGGTTCAAGCCGACCCTGGGGCGTATCCCGATTGATCCGTACTACACCGGCCGCACCGCCGGGCCCATGACCCGCACGGTCGATGACTGCGTATTGATGATGCAGCACCTGGCCCGCCCCGATGCCCGCGACGCCACCAGCCTGCCGCCGCTCACCCGCGAGTGGAGCAACCAGCCGCTGTCGGTCAAGGGCTTGCGCGTAGGCCTGATGCTGGAGCCCGGTGCAGGCCTGCAACCGGAAGGCTTCGTATGTGAAGCAGTCGAGCAAGCCGCGCGACTGTTCGAAGCCCATGGTGCCAAGGTCACGCTGATCCCGCCGATCATGGACCGCGCCCAACTCGACGGCCTCGACCAGTTCTGGCGCGCCCGGCAATGGGGCGACTTGTCGGCCTTGAGCAGCGAGCAGTTCGATAAGGTCTTGCCGTACATCCGCGACTGGGCCGCGCCCGGTGCCGACATCAGCGGTGTACAGGCGGTGCAGGGTTTCAACCAGACCTTTGAAATGCGCCGCCGTGCTGCCCAGGCCTTCAGCGACCTCGACCTGATCCTGTCACCGACCAACCAGGTCAATGCATTCCCAGCGCAATGGCCATCACCGAGCAATGATCCGCAACTGCCGTTCGAACACATCGTGTTCACCGTGCCCTGGAACATGGGCGAGCAACCGGCGCTGTCGATCAACTGTGGTTTCGCCGCCGATGGCATGCCCATCGGCCTGCAGATGATCGCACCCCGTTTCGCCGATATCTGGCTGCTGCAAATCGCAAAAACCTATGAGAGCTGGCGTGGCGCAATCCACCAATGGCCGAACCCGATCTGACCTTGACGCTGTAACTGAACTGCCCACCCACACGCCCGTTCCCAGGCCCCAAGGCCGGGGCCTGGGCGACCTATAACTAAAACCGAGGGGCTGGTATGCACACTGAACAATTGACTCGCGAGGGTCCCGAGCACACACCTGAAACGCCATCGCCGGACGCCGGCCGCAAGAGCATCTTCGCCGTGGTGCTGGGCAATGCGGTGGAGTTTTTCGACTTTGGGGTCTACGCGACATTCGCGGTGATGATCGGCCACACGTTTTTCCCGTCCGACAGCGCCTTCGTCAGCTTGATGCTTTCAGTCACCGCCTTCGGCATCGGTTTTATCGTACGGCCCCTGGGCGCGGTGCTGATTGGCGCCTACGCCGACCGCGTCGGACGCAAGCCGGCGATGCTGCTGACCCTGGTGATGATGGCGGTGGGCACCGGCAGTATTGCGATATTGCCTGGCTACGAGACCATCGGGATTGCCGCACCGATCCTGCTGGTGGTCACGCGCATGATTCAGGGCCTGGCCTGGGGCGGTGAAGCGGGCCCCGCCACCACCTACATCCTCGAAGCCGCTCCACCGCACAAGCGTGGCACCTATGCCTGCTGGCAAGTGGTAGCCCAGGGCGTCGCTGCCATGGCGGCCGGGCTGGTGGGTTATACCCTGACCAAAGTGATGTCCCCCGAAGACCTCAACAGCTGGGGCTGGCGCGTGCCGTTCGTGTTCGGCCTGCTGGTATTGCCGATTGGTATCTATATCCGCCGCAACCTGGCCGAGACCTTCCACGGCCAAGGCGAAACCACCAGCACGGGCGACCTGGTGCGCGAAGTCTGCGGCAAGCATCGGCGTGCCCTGGTCCTGGGTTTGCTGATTCTCTCGGGTAGCACCATCACCCAGTACTTCCTCAACTACATGACCACCTTTGCCCTCACCGAGCTGAAGTTACCCACCAGCATCTCCATGCTCTCGACCCTGGTGGCCGGCGCCGCCATGGCGGTGTGTGCCATTGCCGGTGGCATGTTGTGCGACCGCTTCGGGCGCCGCGCAATCCTGATGACGCCACGGGTAGTGCTGTTGCTGATCCTGTTCCCGGCGCTGCAATTGATGACCGAACACCCCAGCCCCTCGACCTTCCTCCTGACCCTGGCAGTGCTGTCCGGCCTGCATGGCATGAGTGGCGCGGCGTTGATCGTGTTGCTGGTAGAGAGCTTTCCCAAGTCCGTGCGTTCCACCGGGTTCTCGATTGTCTACGCCTTCGGTGTGGCGGCATTTGGCGGCACCGCGCAGATCATCATCACCTGGCTGATCGGCACCACGGGCGACCCGATGTCACCGGTCTGGTACCTGTTGATCGCCAACCTGGTGTGCCTCACCGCCGCCTGGTTCGCCAAGGAAACCCGGCCCGTGCTCCCCGGCTCGCAGAAGCCCCGGTTCGCAGAACAATGCGTATAGGCCCTCCTTTGTAGGAGCGAGCTTGCTCGCGAAGATCGTCAACGATAACGCGCGCATTCTGGATGCACGCGGCGGTCTGCGGTTTTTCGCGAGCAAGCTCGCGCCTACAGTTCCTTTTTTGTGTGGGGATTGACCATGTATCCACGTCTTTTCCTGGCCGCCACCCTGGCGGCCGGCACCCAGGCTTATGCGCAAGAAAACGCCCAGGCCAGCGCGCCCGGTTTTATCGAGGGCAGCAGCCTGGACCTGAACCTGCGTCACTACTATTCCAACCAGCACACCCAGCGCAGTACCTACCTGAGCATCAAGAAACCCGGCGGCATCGAACGCACCCGCGTGCGTGAAACCTGGGTACAGACCGCCATGCTCAAGTACAGCTCCGGCTATACCCAAGGTGTGATCGGCGTGGGTGTGGATGTGGGGGTGTTCAGTGCCGTCAACCTGCAACGCGGGCATGGCAAGGTGGCCAATGGCGGCGACCGCGTGCTGGTGGACAGCGACGGCGACGCGATCCCGACCTGGAGCCGGCTGGGGGTGGGCGATGTGCGGTTTCGCCTGTCCAACACCGAGCTCAAGGCCGGGCGCTTGATGACCGAAAACCCGATCCTGCGCTACAAGGACAACCGCGCCCTGCCCTCAAGCTTCCAGGGCGTGGGCCTGTACAGCAACGAACTGGACTGGCTGTCGATCCAGGGCGGCAGCTTCGACCGCGCAATCCCACGTACCGGTACCGGCGCCGAGCGCCTGACCACCACCTTCGGCAACCGCGCCTACAGCGGCGCGCGCATCAGCTATCTGGGGGCCACGTTCAAGCCCGGCCATGGCCTGGAAGCCAGCCTCTACGGCTCGCGTTTCGAGGACATGTGGGACCAGTATTACCTGGGGTTGACCCATCGCGTCGGCGACAAAAATGCGCTCGCCCTCAAGACCGCCCTGCACTACTACCACACCCAGGATTCCGGCCAGCAGCGCCTGGGCTACATCGACAACGACGCCGCCAGCCTGGCCGTGACCGCCAACCACCAGGCCCACAGCCTGACCCTGGCCTGGCAACAGGTGTTCGGCAACGAGTACTTCGACTATGTGTGGGAGTCCACCGGCAACTACATGGCCAACTCGTTGTATTCGGACTACAACGGCCCCAACGAAAAATCCTGGCAACTGCGCTACGACATTGACCTGGCCGCCTACGGCGTGCCCGGCCTGACGGCGAGCCTGTGGCACGCCAAGGGCTGGGGCATCGACGGCACGCACTACGAGGGTGATCGCAACGGCCACAACACCGGCTACAACGTGCGCGGGCTGGACAACGCCAAGCACAACGAAAACGGCTTGATGCTGGCCTATGTGGTGCAATCCGGGAAACTGAAGAACACCGTGGTGCGCACCATCGTCTACAACCACCGCGCCAGCGGCGGGCAGATTGATGGCAGCTATGACGAATTCAGGATCGTTGGCAACTTTCCCATCAACCTGTTCTGACAACCGCCCGTCGGCACCAGTCAATGCCGACGGGAAATATTCAGAATTCTTACACCCTGCATAAGATTGCTCCGGCATTGGCTCATCGCCGCACTTGGTAAAAAGTCTGCCCCTATGGACGGTTACCCAGGAACGCGGATGAATCCTTTGAAAACAGCAGCGCTTTGCATCATCAGTAGTTTGATGATGCTCTTGAGTTCACCCAGCCACGCCGCGCCGCCGGGTATCGAATGGCTGGTCGATTGCCCGCGCCTGCCCGGGCGGGCCCTGGATCAGGAGGTGGTCGCGCGCACCCAGTGCGGCATTGTCACCGTGCCACTGGACCATCAAGCCCCTGACGCACGCACCTATCGCCTGACCATCACTCGGGTCGGTGCCCGGCAGCCCCTGGAGCGCCGAGGTGTGATCTTCGCCCGCCCCGCCACGCCTCAAGCAGATTTACGCGGAGTCTTTGCGGTGCATCTGGCGACGGTCTGGAAGTACTACAACACTGAGGCGTACCGCACGTTGACGCGTTTCTACGATGTCATCGAGCTAAGCCCACGCAATGGAGCGGCCGACGAACAATCGGCCTGGGACATGGAGTTCGTACGCCTGCAACTGGGAGAGCAACGCATCAGCTTCCTGGGCATCGCCCAAGGCAATTTGCTCGGCGCCGGTTATGCCGCATTGTTTGCCGATCGCGTCGAGCGCATGGTGCTGATCGAGCCCGTCGAAGCCACCACCCAGGCATTCGAGGCTCTGCCCGCCACCCTGCGGCTCAAGGGCCCGTACCTACAGAGCACAACCACGGATGCCAGCCAGTGCGTGAACCGCTGGGTCGGCACCTACCTGGCCCAGGGCAGGCAGCCGCCATCGTCGACCCGTTGCCTGGCCGACTAGTCCACCAGCGCGCAACGCTGCATCGCGCTGGCGAGCATTTCCTGGCACTTGAGTACCGCCACCGAGCGTGGCCGGTTGCGGTACCCGCACAGGTCGATGCGAATCCGCCCCAGGTGTTCATCGGCAATCGGCACCGCGACCAGGCCATCGCCCAGGTCACGGGCATCGGCATCCACCTGGGGCAGGATCAACACCGCCGCCCGTTGCCGGGCCAGGCTTTTCTGCACTTCCAGAGAGCTGGTGGTGAACACCGGCTGGATCGTCACCCCACGCTTTTTCGCCGCAGCCTCCAGGGCCTGGCGCACACCGTAAGCCGAGTCGGGGATGGCCAGGGGTTGGCCTTCAAGCTCACGCAGTTCAATGCTGTCGCGCTGGGCAAAAGGGTGTTCGGCACTGACCAGCACCCGGTGCCACAGCTCGCATTGCGCGGTGACTTCAACATCGGCCCGCTCCTGCAGATAGAACGCCAGGCCCAGATCGGCCTCACCGCTGCACAGGGCATCCAGGGTGGCCGAGGCGCTGGCGATCACAATATTGAACGTGACCTTGGGATGGGCGCGGTAGAACGCCGCGAGCACCGGCGCCAGAACCGTGGAAACGATACTTTCTGACACATGGATACTGATGTTACCCGCCACCTGGCTTTGCCGGCTGGCGATCACATCGCGCACTTGATCGAGACCACGCAGGGTGCTGGTGACCTGCTCAGCCAGGCACTCACCCTCCACCGTCAGGCGGATGCCACGCGGGCCGCGCTCAATCAGGGCGGCGCCAAAGAAGTGTTCCAGGTGCTCGATCTGCCGGCTGACGGCAGTGGGCGTGACGTACAAACGCTCGGCCGCCTTACGCAACGAGGCACAGCGCGCCACCTCGTGAAAATACCGCAAGGCTCGTAATTGCATGGTCGGGTGCTCCTGCACAAAGACTGGACCCAGAAGGGAGGCAATTACTGCGCCAGACTCAATTTTGTGAACGCTCCCACATGGGTTTGAATTGGTCTGGTAGTCAAAAGGTGGTTTACGACCTGTTTTACCTGAAAACGACCCCTGCCGTTGACGCCTCTGCCCAACCCCTATTAAGTGCTATTTATCCGCATTAATACGATAAATTGAAAACCATGCTCAGCCGCCCCCTGCGACGCAAACGCCAGAAGCTTTCCGATGTGATTGTCGAGTCGGTCAAGCGCTCGATCGTCACCGATGCCTTGAAGCCCGGCGACCGCTTGCCCACCGAACGCGAGTTGATGGAAAGCTTCCAGTGCTCCAAGGGCTCGGCCCGCGAGGCGCTCAAGGCCCTGGAAGTCGAAGGGCTGGTCAGCACCCGCACCGGCCCCACCGGTGGCGCCTATCTGAACCAGGCCGGCACTGAGCCTGCCAGCCGTGCTTTGCGCAACTACCTGCACTTCCAGCATCTGGACGGTGAGCAGGTGTATCAACTGCGCAAGGTGATCGAGGTGGAACTGGCAGTGTCGGTGCTGGGCCGCTTGAGCGAAGACGACTATCGTGCCCTGCAAGACAACGTGGATTTTTGCAGCGCTCCCGAAGACAGCGAAGCCGGACAACGTGAGCAGCGCCTGGCGGAACTGGAGTTCCACAACCTGCTGGCCAGGGCCTGCCCCAACCCGTTGCTGAGTTTCATGGCGCAGTTCCTCAACGACCTGCTGCGCGACCTGGTGGTGTTGAAAAAGGCCTACAAGCCCAAACGCAAGCAGTTCGACGCGGCCAACCTGGACTATCACAAACAACTGCTGAGCGCCTTTCGCGCCGGCGATGAAGCGGCCGTGCGCAGCCTGATGCATGAGCACATGTGCGACGCCGAACACCATATGACCGCGCTGGAAGGCCAGGTCAGCCCGCACTTTCTGCTGGAGTTCGATCACTCTTAAACATACCAAAAATCCCTCTGTAGGAGCGAGCTTGCTCGCGAAAATCGTCCCCCCAACGCAACGATTCGCTTGGAATACCTTCGCGAGCAAGCTCGCTCCTACAGTTGACCGTGTACACCCGATAGACCGCGCCACCCAATAAAAGGCCTGCCCACAGGCCGTGCTCCACCGTATCGCCATTGCCACTCCTGCCAATAACTAAACCAGGGAGTCACCCCATGCAGCGTCGTACGTTGTTGAAAGCCAGCCTCACCGCCGCCGCCGCGCTCAGTCTTCCGCTGAGCGTGCGCCACGCATTCGCCGCCGAACCGTTTACCTTTTACGGCCTCAAGTCCATGTCTGGCGCGTTTGCCAGTTATGGCAAATTTGCCGACATGGGTTCACGCCTGGCCGTGGCGCAGTACCCAGACGTGTTGGGGCGCCCGTTGAACTACAAGGTGATCGACACCGAAGGCAACGCCGGCAAGGCGGTACGCAAGGTCCAGGAGGCGATTGGCCAGGACGGTGCGCGGTTCTTCCAGGGCTGCACCCTGTCTTCCTCGGCGCTGGCGGTGGCCAAGGAAGTGGGCAAAGTCGGTGGCGTGTTCATGACCCCGGTGGGCGCCGATGAAGTCACCGGCAAGGACTGCAACAGCGCGACCTTCCGCTGGTCGGTGCCCACCTATGGTGCGATCCGCGAAACCCTGGTGCCGCTGATCAAGCTGCTGCCGGACGCCAAGCGCTGGTACACCATCACGCCGCAGTACGTGTTTGGTGAAGCCCTGCTCGAAGGCGCCAAGACGGTGCTGGCCGAAAACGGCCTGGAACATGTCGGCAACAGCTACCACTCGTTGCAGGAACAGGAGTTCTCCGGTTACCTGACCAACGCCATCGCCGCCAAGCCCGATGTGCTGGTGTTGCTCAACTTCGGCAGCCAGTCGTCCAACACCCTGCGCCAGGCGGTGAACTTCGGCATCAAGGAGCGCATGAAAGTGCTGCTGGTATGGTCCGCCGGCCTCGACCAGTTCCAGGAACTGGGCAGCGATGTGCTCGAAGGCGTGTACCTCGGCGCGCAGTACTGGCACCAGGTCGACACCCCGCTCAATCGCGAACTGGTCAAGCTGACCCAGGCCAAATACGGGATCAACCCCACCTATCCGTTGGCGGCCGACTACATCAGCACCAAGGTCATGCTCGACACCATCAAGGCCACCGGCAGCTTCGACGGCCCCACTGTGGCCAAGGCCATGCAGGGCCTGAGCTACGAGGGCCCGACCGGCAAGGAAACAATCCGTGCCGGCGACCACCAGGTGATCAAGGATTACTACCTGCTGGTGGGCAAGGCCGCAGGCGACATGGCCGACAAGGATGACCTGGCCAAGGTCCTCAGTGCCGGCCAGTCATTCCCACCGGTAGAAGCCACGGGCTGCACGCTCGGCTGATCCGCCCCTTTCACCGGTAATACACGACAGGGCCGTTGACCGCGGCCGTCTGTTGGAGGATTCCTGCATGCTCAATCTTTACCTGTTCCAGATTCTCAACGGCCTGGGCCTGGGGATGATCTACTTCCTGATCGCGGTCGGGCTGACGATCATTTTCGGCCTGTTGAACTTCGTCAACTTTGCTCACGGCGCGTTTTTCCTGCTGGGCGCTTACATCTGCTACACCGCCGTCAGCCTCACCGACAGCTTCTGGCTGGCCCTGCTGATCGCACCGCTGGTGGTGGCCGCGCTGGCGTGGCTGATCGAGCGATTATTGATCCAGCGGATCTATCACCTGCCGCACATGTTCCAGATCCTGGTGACCCTGGGCATCGCGCTGATCATCCAGGAAGCCAGCGTGATGATCTGGGGCCCGGTGGGCAAGAGCGTCGCCGTGCCGGAATTGCTACGCGGGGTGCTGGTGGTCGGCGACTTCGTGTACCCCTACTACCGCCTGTTCCTGATTGTGTTTTCTGCGCTGGTGGGTCTGGGCCTGTGGCTGCTGCTGGAGCGCACGCGCTTTGGCGCCCTGGTGCGGGCCGGCAGTGAGAGCACCGAGACCGTCTCGCTGCTGGGCACCAATATTTTCCGTCTGTTTTCCATGACCTTCGCCCTCGGCGTGGCCCTGGCCGGCATCGCTGGGGTGCTGTTTGCCCCCTTGCGCGGCGCCCAGCCTTTTGTCGGTCCGGAAATCCTCGGTATCGCCTTCGTTGTAGTGGTGATCGGTGGCATGGGCTCGTTCGGCGGCGCCCTGGTGGGTGGCCTGCTGGTGGGCGTGGTGCAAAGCCTGATGACCACACTCTGGCCCCAAGGCGCGAGCCTGATGATCTACGGCGCCATGGCCGTGGTGATTCTGGTGCGCCCTTACGGCTTGTTCGGGAGAGTCTGACATGAGCGAGAAAAATCCCCTGCCATTTGCCAAGACCCAATCCAAAGCCATGTTGCTGTGGGTGCTGGCGGTGTTGATCGGCCTGCCGTTGATATTGCCTTCGGCGACCCTGGCCACCGAGATCCTGATCTTTGCCCTCGCCGCCCTGGCCTGCAACCTGCTGCTGGGCTACACCGGGCTGTTGTCGTTTGGCCAAGGCATCTTCTTCGGCGCCGGCGCCTATTGCGCAGCCTTGCTGATGATCCACCTGCAACTGGGCCTGTTCAGCGCGCTGCTCGGCGCGGCGCTGGCCGGTGGGTTCCTGGCGTTCCTGGTGGGCGCCCTGGCGATCCGTCGCACCGGTATCTACTTCGTGATGCTGACCCTGGCCTTCAGCCAGATGGCTTACTTCATCGCCTACACCCTGAGCGACTGGACCGGTGGCGACAACGGCCTGCTCAGCGTGCCGCGCCCGGAAATCCGTATTGGTGACACCGTACTGCTGTCACTGGCCGACGCCCGGGTGTTCTACGGTTTTGTCGCGGTGCTGTTCCTGTTGATCTTCATCGGCGCACGCCGGGTGATTGCCTCGCCGTTCGGCAGCACGCTGATGGCGATCCGCGAAAACGAAACCCGCGCCTCGGCCATCGGCTACGACACCCGCCATTTCAAGATCCTCGTGTTTGTACTGTCTGGCGCGGTCACCGGGATTGCCGGGGCGCTGTACGCCATGCTCCTGCACTTTGTGCCGCTGTCCAATATCGACCTGGTGATGTCGGAGAACATCCTGATCATGACCATCGTCGGCGGCACCGGCTCGCTGTTCGGCTCGTTGCTGGGGGCCGGGTCCATTGTGCTGCTGGGGGATTTTCTCTCCGACCTGTGGCCGCGCTGGCTGATGCTGCTGGGGGTGATCCTGATCCTGGTGGTGATCTTTATGCGCGGCGGTTTGTGGGGCGGCCTGTCGGCGCTGTTCGAACGTGTACGTGGCAGCCGTAAGGCCACCGCCGTGACCAAGGAGGAGCTGCTATGAGCATCCTGCTGGAAACCAAAGACCTGGAACTGGCCTACGGTGCATTCCGTGCGGTCAACGGTGTCAACCTCAAGGTCGAAGCCGGCACCATCCATACCATCATCGGCCCCAACGGTGCCGGCAAGACCAGCCTGTTTCACTGCCTGACCGGCGAGCGCCAAGCGACTGCAGGCGCGATTCATTTCGACGGCCAGAACCTGATGCGCAAACCGGCCCACAGCCGCGTGGGCCTGGGCATGGCCCGTTCGTTCCAGCTCACCAGCCTGTTCCAGAACCTTAGCGTGCGCGAGAACCTGCGCCTGGCCGCACAGGGCCGCGACGGCGTCCGCGCCCTGAACTTCTGGCGCCGCGTGGACAGTAAGCGCGAACACCTGGAGATGGCCGACCAAGTCCTGGAACGCCTGCAACTCACCGCCCGCGCCGACACCCTGGCCGGCGAACTGTCCCACGGTCAGCAACGGGTGCTGGAGGTGGGCATGTCGATCTGCTCCAGACCCAAGCTGTTGATGCTCGACGAGCCCACCTCGGGGATGGGCATCGACGATATCCCGATCATGACCCAACTGATCAGCGACCTCGGTCGTGACCACACCGTGCTGTTGATCGAGCACAACATGAGCATCGTCATGTCCATCAGCCAGCGCATCACCGTGATGAGCCACGGGCAGATCCTGGTGGAAGGCACGCCGGAATTCGTACGCGCCGACGAGCGCGTGCGCACTGCTTACCTGGGAGAGGCCGCCTGATGCTGACCGTCGACAATATTCACTCCTACTACGACAAGAGCCACGTCCTTGAGGGCGTGTCCCTGACCGTCAACCCCGGCGAACTGGTGACCCTGCTCGGCCGTAACGGCGCCGGCAAGACCACCACCCTGCGCAGCATCCTGGGGATTATCTGCCCGCGCCAGGGGCAGATTCACTTCAACGGCCAGCCGCTGGTGGGGCAGAAAATCTTTGAGATAGCGCGCCAGGGCCTGGCGCTGGTGCCGGAGAACCGCGGAATCTTCCGCCTGCTGACGGTCGAGGAAAATCTGCGCATCGCCGTGCGCAAGACCAGCCGCTGGCAGATGGAAGACGTGTACGCCATGTTCCCGCGTCTCAAGGAGCGGCGCAAAAACGCCGGCCATGCGTTGTCCGGTGGCGAGCAGCAGATGCTCGCCATCGCCCGCGCCCTGCTCAACGACCCCAAGCTGTTGATCCTCGACGAACCCACCGAAGGCCTGGCCCCGGTGATCGTCGACGAACTGGTAAAGATCCTGCGCAAGATCAAGGACGACGGCCTGCCGGTGCTGCTGGTGGAGCAGAACCTGCTGGTCTGCGACAAGCTCGCCGACCGCCACTACGTACTCGAACAGGGCCGCGTGGTCTACGAAGGCAGCGCCGAGGCCTTTCGCGCCGACCCGACCATCAAGAACCGCTACCTGGCCCTGAGTGCCTGACCGGAGTTTGCAAATGAATAGTTTTACGCAACCGCTCAAGAGCAACGCCCCGCTGATCAACCGCGACCGTCTGTGGCAATCCTTGATGGACCTGGCCCAGCTCGGCGCCACGGCCAAGGGCGGCGTGTGCCGCCTGGCCCTGACCGACCTGGATCGCCAGGCCCGCGACCTGTTCGTGCAATGGTGCGAGGCCGCCGGCTGCAGCGTCAGCGTGGATGCCATCGGCAATATCTTCGCGCGCCGCGCCGGACGTAACCCTGACCTGCCACCGGTGATGACCGGCAGCCATATCGACACCCAGCCCACGGGCGGCAAGTTCGATGGCTGCTATGGGGTGATGGCCGGCCTGGAAGTGATCCGCACCCTCAATGACTTGCAGATCGAGACCCAGGCACCGATTGAAGTGGTGGTGTGGACCAACGAGGAAGGCTCGCGCTTCCCGCCGTGCATGATGGGTTCCGGGGTGTTTGCCGGCAAATTCGACTTGCAGGAGACCCTCGACAAGCAGGACGAGCAAGGCCTGTCGGTGGGCGCCGAACTGCAACGCATCGGCTACGCCGGCCCGCGCGCAGTGCTCGGGCATCCGGTGGGCGCCTATTTCGAGGCGCATATCGAACAGGGACCGGTGCTCGAAGACCAGGCCATCACCCTCGGCGTGGTCATGGGCTGCCTGGGCCAGAAGTGGTTCGACCTGACCTTCACCGGCGTCGAAGCCCACGCCGGCCCGACACCGATGCGCCTGCGCAAGGACGCCCTGGTAGGCGCCGCGCAGGTGGTCAGCGCGGTCAACCGGATTGCCCATGAACAACAACCTCATGCCTGCGGCACCGTCGGCTGCCTGAGCCTGCACCCGGGTTCACGCAACGTGATTCCCGGCCAGGTGCAGATGACCATCGACCTGCGCCATCTGCATGCCGACAAGCTGCAAGCGATGGTCGATGAAGTGCGCGAGGTGATCGAGGCAACGGCCAAGCAGCATGGCCTGCGCTATGAACTGACGCCCACCGCCGACTTCCCGCCGCTGGACTTTCACCCTTCTTGCGTCAACGCCGTGCGCGATGCCGCGAATGTGCTGGGCCTGAGCCATATGGACATTGTCAGCGGCGCCGGGCACGACGCGATCTTTGTCGCCGAACTGGGCCCGGCCGGGATGATCTTTGTGCCGTGCGAAGGCGGCATCAGCCACAACGAAATCGAAAACGCCGCACCGGACGATCTGGCGGCAGGCTGCGCGGTATTGCTGCGGGCCATGGTCAATGCAGCCCAGGGAGGTCACGCGGCATGAGTGATATCGCCAACCTGACGGCCGTGGAACTGCTGGCACGCTACCGGGATAAAAGCCTGTCGCCGGTGGAAGTGACCGAGGACACGTTGCTGCGCATCGAACGCTACAACCCGGTGGTCAACGCGTACTGCCACGTCGACCCCGAGGGTGCCTTGAGCGCAGCACGGGCCTCGCAGCAGCGCTGGCTCAAGGGCCAACCCTGCGGTGCATTGGACGGAGTGCCGGCCTCGGTCAAGGACTTGACCCTGACCGTCGGCATGCCCACCCGCAAGGGCTCGCGCACCTCATCCGCTGCCGGGCCGTGGGACGTGGACGCGCCTTTTTCGGCGTTAATGCGCAAGGCCGGCGCGGTGCTGCTGGGCAAGACCACCACCCCGGAATTCGGCTGGAAAGGCGTGACCGACAACCCGCTGTACGGCATCACCCGCAACCCGTGGGACACACGCACCACGGCGGGTGGTTCGTCCGGCGGCGCGGGCGCGGCGGCGGCGCTGAACCTTGGCGTGCTGCACCAGGGCAGCGATGCGGGCGGCTCGATCCGCATTCCCTGCGCGTTTACCGGCACCTTCGGGATCAAGCCGACCTTCGGTTATGTACCGCAATGGCCGGCCAGTTCGATGACCATCCTCTCGCACCTGGGGCCGATGACCCGCACCGTGGAAGATGCCGTGCTGATGCTGCAAACCGTGGCGCAACCGGATGCCAGGGACGGCCTGATCGGCGCACCACGCACCACGCCCTGGCTCACACCGGGCAGTGATCTGAAAGGATTACGCATCGCCTACAGTCCGGACTTTGGCTATGTGAAGGTCGATCCGCAGGTGGCCAAAGTGGTCGCGCAAGCGGTCGCCGGCCTGGTGCAACTGGGGGCACAGGTGGAACAGATCGACCCGGGTTTCAGCGATCCGCTGGAGGTGTTCAACACCTTGTGGTGTGCCGGCGCGGCACGCCTGACCGGGCAACTGACCGGCGCCCAGTGCGCACTGCTCGACCCCGGCCTGCTGCGTATCGCGCAACTGGGCGAACGCCTCAGCCTGGGCGACTACAACGCGGCCCTGGAAGCACGGGCAGCGCTGGTGGCACGCATGGCCGCCTTCCATGAGCACTACGACATACTGGTCTCGCCGATGTTGCCGATCACCGCATTTGACGCCGGGCACAACGTGCCACCGGGCTCCGGTCTGGGTGAATGGATGGAGTGGACGCCGTTCAGCTACCCCTTCAACCTCACCCAGCAACCGGCGGCCTCGGTACCGTGCGGGCTAGCGGCCAATGGGCTGCCGGTGGGGTTGCATGTGGTCGGCGCGCGGTTTGCCGATGAGCAGGTGCTGCGGGTGTGCCAGGCCTATGCCCAGGCATTCCCGACCCAGCACTTGCAGGCGCCAAAAGACCTGGGTTGAAACCCAGCCCAATGTGGGAACTGGCTTGCATTTCACACACCGATTTTCGATTGTCACACTACAATGTCGGTCCTACTCACCCTCGGGACCGACATGGACATCGAACTGGCACGCACCTTCCTGGAAATCACCCGCTGCGGCAGCCTGGCCGCAGCCGCCGAGAAACTGCACGTCACCCAGACCGCCATTACCGCACGGGTGCAGAAGCTCGAAAGCCAGCTCGACAGCACGCTGTTTGTGCGCAACCGCGCCGGGGCGCGGCTGACCGCCGATGGTGAGGCGTTCGTGGTGTATGCCAATCAACTGGTGCAGACCTGGGAGGCCGCGCGCCGCGACCTGCCGCTGCCCGAGGGCTATCGCAATGTGTTGCATATCGGCGGCGAAGTCAGCCTGTGCAACCCGCTGATGCTCGGTTGGGCCAAGGCCCTGCGCGAGCACATCCCCAGCCATGCCCTGCGCACCGAAGTGCGTGACGGTGAATACCTGTTGCGCCAGCTGGAGCTGGGCGTGCTGGACGCCGCGCTGGTGTTCCAGCCGCAGTACTGGCCGGGGCTGCAGGTAGAGCAGGTGCTGGAAGAAAAACTGATCCTGGTACGCCTGGCCGCCCGCCCCGATCCCTATGTGTATATCGACTGGGGTCCGGGCTTTCGCCAGCAACATGACGCCGCCCTGCCCGACAAGGCCCGCGCCGCCGTGAATTTCAACCTCGGGCCGCTGGCCCTGCAGTACATACTGGAGAATGGTGGCAGCGGCTATTTCCGCACACGGGTGGTGCAGAGCTACCTCGCCAGCGGTGTGATGGAGCGCGTGCCCAAGGCCCCGGAATTCAGTTTCCCGACCTACCTGGTGTACTCGCGCGAACGTGATTCGGCGATCCTGCAGCAGGCTCTGGTGCTGCTGCGCGCAGTCGTCAAGGCCGAGAGCGATTGGTCTCAGCGCTGGGATCCGGTGCTTTGAACCGGTGCCCATGTTAGCCTCCTGATGTTTTCTCCTGGTCTCCCCTGTCGATGAACAAGAAAAAATCCGTCACCATCAGCGACATCGCCAAACGGGTCGGCATGACCACCATCACGGTGTCCCGGGCGCTGAGCAAACCTGACCTGGTCAAACCCGCCACCCTGGCGCGGATCCTCGAAGTCGCGCGCGAGCTTGACTACGTGCCCAACACCTTCGCCCGTGGGCTCAAGCGCAGCGAAAGCCTGATCATCGGGGTGATCACCGCCTCGGTGGACAACCCGTTCTACAGCGAGATGATCAAGGCGATTTCCCGCGAGGCAAAAAAGCACGGCTACACCATCATGCTGGTGGACACCGACGAGCTTGAAGAGCTGGAAAGCAAGGCTGTGGATACGCTGCTGGGCTACCGTGTGGCGGGGATTATCTTGTCACCGGTCTCCGACGAGCCCGACTACCAGCCCGATTACCTGGAACGCCTGGGCAATGGCAAGACCCCGGTAGTGCTGCTCGATCGCACGATCCACGACAGCCCGTTCAGCCGTGTGGTGCTGGACAATTACCACAGTGGAATCGAGGCAGCGCAGTACCTGTTGCGCCAGAACCCGGCGCTCAAGCGCTTGTTGGTGCTGACCGGGCCCGAGCATTCACGGATCACCGTGGAGCGCCTCAAGGGCCTGCGCGAAGTGCTGGTCAGCCACCCCCAGGTGCACGTCGAAGTGTGCGCCGGCGACTACACCCTGATGCCCTCCTACCTGCACACCCTCGACTACCTGGCCGCGCACACCGCACCGGATGCGATCATGGGTTTCAACCAATTGATCACCCTCGGCGCCTTGCGCGCCTTGCGCATGCACAACATCCCCCACGACAGCCTGACCATCTGCGGCATCGACCGCCTGCCCTTCGCCGATATCTTCGGCGTGCCGATTGCCTGCGTGGCCCACGATGCTTCGCTGGCCGGCAGCAGTGCGGTGCGCCTGCTGCTCGACCGCCTGCAAGACCCGTACAAACCCCGAGACAAGGTGGTGATTGCCGGCACTCTGGAGAACGGCTAGCGGCTGGTGTAGCCACCATCGATTGGCAGGCTGACACCGCTGATCATGCTCGCCGCCGCGCTCAACAGAAACAGCACCGGCAACGCCACTTCGTGCGGCTGGGCGAAGCGTCCCAAGGGTATCGCCGCCAGCGCCGGGTCGCGCTTGGCCGGATCGGACCAGGCCTGTTGCGCCATAGGCGTCAGGGTCACGGTGGGGTTGACGCTGTTGACCCGGATCCCGAAGCGCCCCCATTCGGCACATTGCACGCGAGTGATCGCATCCAGGGCAGCCTTGGACGCGCAATAGCCGAGGTGATCGTCCAGCGCCACCAGTGAAGCCTGACTGGAGACGTTGACGATGCTGCCGGCAATCTGCGCTGCGATCATTGCCGCCGCGACCCGACTGGCCACTTGCGCAGCGGCGCGCGCATTGACGTTCATCACCTGATCGAAGGCCGCGCTGCTGATAGCCGCTGCTGGTTCCAGGCGCGAGATACCGGCGCAGTTGACCAGGCCGTGCATGGCCGGCAAATCCTTGAGGGCCAAATCCAGGACCGCGCTATTGGCGATATCCAGGCACAGGGTTTCGCAACCCAATTGCGCGAGGGCGTTGGCGTCACGGCCGATGGCGAAGACCTGGGCCCCGCTGGCGATCAGTTGCACGGCGATTTCCCGGCCAATGCCACTGGTGGCGCCGGTGACGAGGATGCGTTGGTCGGTGAAGTCGAAGGTGGTGGTCATGAATGAATATCCCAAAAACAATGAAGATCAATGTGGGAGCTGGCTTGCCTGCTCCCACATTTTGGTCCGTGTGCACTTAGTGGCTTTGCAAACTGTGCATGACGGGTTTCAGCGCGGGATAGAGCTGCAAGTAGTCGGCAAACGCCCGGTCATAGACCTGCACATGCTCAGCCTTGGGCTCAGCTCGCAGCTCCAGTTGTACCCAGCCCTTTTCCATCTGCGCCGTGTTCACCAACCCCACCGTATGCGCAGCCAGCAACGCCGCCCCCAGCGCTGCTTCCACTTCCTGGACAATCGTGTACACCGGGTAGCGGGTGACATCCGCAATAATCTGCATCCACAAATCCGAATGGCTCGCCCCGCCCACCACGATCAACCGCGGGTCCAGTGAATGCGCGCCCTGCGTGCCCGCCTCGATGTTGTGCCGCAGGGCAAACGTCACTCCTTCCAACACCGCGCGATACAGGTGAATACGGCTGTGATACAGGTTCAGGCCGACAAAACTGCCACTGGCACGGTCATCCCATACCGGACTGCGTTCGCCCATCAGGTACGGCAGGAACAGCAGCCCTTCACTGCCGGCCGGAATCTTCGCCGCGCTCTGCTCCAGCAACCACAGGCTATCCTGGCCGGTGTCCCGGGCCTGCTGCTCCTCGGCCTGGCAGAACTGCTCGCGAAACCAGCTCACCGAGGCCCCGGCGGTAATCGTCCCGCCAAAGATGTACAGGTCCTGCTGGCCGTTGTAGACATGGGGCATGCTCACCAGACCGTGATGAGCATCGACCTGTTGGTTGAGATAGCCCCAGCACATGCTGGTGCCGATCATCGCCACGTGGTTGCCCGGCCGGGTAACACCGGCCGCCAGGGTGGCCATGGCCGCGTCGACACCACCGGCGAGGATCGGCATGCCCACCGGCAAGCCCAGGCGCCGGGCCCATTCAGGCAGCAGGCCACCCACCACTTCGCCGGAGTACAGCAAGCGCTCGGGCATCATCGCCAACGGGATATCCAGCGCCGCCAGCATCTCGGCGGACCAGCTCCGCGCGGCCACATCGTAGACGCCACCGATATTGCCCGCGCTGCTGTGATCCACCGCCACCTCACCGGTCAGGCAGTAGTTGATATAACTGTTGGGCGGTAGCAAATAGCGTGTGCTGGCCCAGACCTCAGGTTGGTGCTGCTTGAGCCAGAGCATCTTGGTAAAGCCGTAGTAGCTGTCCAGCGAATTGCCGGTAACCTCGAACAGGCGCTGCTGGTCGACATGCTCACGCACCCAGGCCACCTGCTCGCCGGCACGCCGATCCATCCAGATCAGGCACGGATGCAGCGGCTTGATAGCGGCATTCACGGCAATTCCCGAGCCGCCGTAAAGGCTGCTGATACACAACGCCTTGACCGCATCCGTGGGCACACCGGCCTTGGCCATGCACTGGTTGACGCAACTTTCGACCGCATCCAGCCAGACCTGCGGCCACTGTTCGGCCCAGCGTACTTTCGGGGTATCCACACGATAACCCTGGCTGTGCTGGGCGATGATCCGGCCCTCGCCATCCACCAGCAACGCCTTGGTGCTTTGCGTGCCGATGTCCACACCCATGACGTAGTTCATCGTCACGGCGCCGGTTTCAACAGGACTTTGATCGACTTCACCGAGTTGGCCAGGTCGAACGCTTCGGCCCAGTTATCCAGTGGAAAGTCATGGGTGACGATGCCCTTGGACGTCACCAGGCCACGCTCGAACAGGTCGATAGCCACCGGATAGCAATAGGGGCCCAGGTGCGCACCGCGTACGTCCAGCTCCTTGCGGTCGCCGATGA
The DNA here is from genome assembly GCF_900004755.1 of Pseudomonas sp. 25 R 14. Lineage (NCBI taxonomy): Bacteria > Pseudomonadati > Pseudomonadota > Gammaproteobacteria > Pseudomonadales > Pseudomonadaceae > Pseudomonas > Pseudomonas sp. 25 R 14. The sequence goes on from NZ_CVTS01000052.1 coordinate 173,114, forward strand.
TCGACCAGTCGGCGCTGGTCTCGGCACCGAACACGCTGAACTCGACAAAGCGCCCCAGTTTGCGGATCAGTTCCAGGCCCTGGGTCACACCGGCCGGCACCCCAGTGGTCTCGATGTACACGTCGCACCCGTAGTTGTCGGTCAGGCCATTGATGATCTCGCGGGCGTTGTCGCGGGACGGGTTGATCACCACATCGGCGCCGTATTTTTTCGCCAGTTCCAGGCGTTCGTCGACCATGTCGATGACCACCAGTTTTTTCGGGGTTTTCAGTGCCGCCACCTGGACCATGCACAGGCCCAGGGTACCGGCACCGGCAATCACCACCACGTCATCAAGTTGCAGGTCACCACGGTTGACGGTATGGATCGCGCAAGCCATCGGCTCGATCAACGCCGAATCCTCCAGGGACACCGACTCGGGAATCTTGTGCACGATGGCTGTCTTGGGGATACGCATGTACTGGGCCATGCCGCCTTCGGCCACTTCGCGCTGGAAGCCAAAGATATTGTGCACCTCGCACATCCAGTACTTGCCGGACTTGCAGAAGCGGCATTTGCCGCAAGGCACGATCTGCTCGGCGATCACCTTGTCGCCAACCTTGACCTCAAAGTGCTCCTCGGCGCCCTCGCCGACTTGTTCCACATAGCCAAAGAACTCATGCCCCGGCACTACCGGCGCCTTGACCCACGGGTTGTCGCCGCCCCAGAACATCGCCGCGCCCGAGTGGCATTTGCAGTCACTGGCGCAGATCCCGCAGGCGGCAATGCGGATCACCAATTCATTGGGCCGCGCCTGGGGTTTGCCGATGCGCTCCAGGCGATAGTCTTTCGGGCCGTGGCAGACGACGGCTTGCATTTGGGTGTGCTTATCCATGGTGTACTGACCTTTATTGAAGATGAGAGAGCCCGTCGCGGCCACGGCGGCCGAGTTGCGGTGATGCGTTTTTTTACTTGTGGCGCTGGCGGCTGATAAAGATCGCCAGCAAAATAATTGCGCCCTTGATCACGCTCTGCACATAGGGCGAGACCCCGAGCATGTTCAGGCCGTTGTTCAAGACCCCCAGCAGCATGGCGCCGAGCAAGGTGCCGGCAATCACCCCGCGCCCACCGGCAATCGAGGCGCCGCCCAGGACCACAGCGGCAATCGCATCCAGTTCGAAACCGATGCCTGCGTTGGGCTGGCCACTCATCAGGCGCGAGGTCAGCACCAGTCCGGCAATCGCTGCGGTCAAACCGCTGAGGCCGTATACCAGCAATTTGAAACGCGCCGCCCGCACCCCGGACAAACGCACGGCCTCTTCATTGCCGCCAATCGCGTAGATATAACGGCCGATGCGCGTGTGTTGCAGCAGCACATAAGCCACGAGATAGGTAACCAGCATGATCAGGATCGGCACCTGGATGCCAAACAGGCTTTCGCGGCCAAAGAAGCCGAACCACTCCGGCAACCCGGAAATCGGATAGCCGTCGGTGTACATCAGTCCAAAGCCACGGGCGATGCCCATGGTCGCCAGGGTGACAATGATCGGAGGCATATGCAGGTAGGCCACGAACAGACCGTTGCCGACACCAAACGCCACGCCGATCAGCAGCCCGGCGCCAATGGCCAGGCCGGGCGGCAGGCCCGCGACCATCAGGCCGGCGGTCAACGTGCCGGACAAGGCCATCACCGGCCCCACCGACAAATCGATGCCGCCCGTGAGGATCACGCAGGTCATGCCCACCGCGATGATCGCGTTGATCGACACCTGGCGCGCAATGTTCGACAGGTTGCTGGCAGTGAGGAAGTTGTCACTGGCCACGATCATCACGGCCGTGACCACCAATAGCCCGATAAACGGATAAAACGCTGGCGAGCGCACCAGCCGCGCCAGGTTCAGGCGCAGCCAGCCGGTCTCGGCGCGGTTAATGGACGTATTCACTTGAGCCCCCTGTTGCATGGCGCATGACCTCTTGTGGGTTGACGGCGGACGCTTCCAGTACCTTGACGATGGCGCCCTTGTGGAACACGGCGACGCGGTCGCACATGCCGATGATTTCCGGCAGCTCCGAGGAAATCATGATGATTGCGTAGCCTTGCTCGGTGAGCTTGCGCATCAGCGCGTAGATCTGTGCCTTGGCGCCGACGTCAATGCCACGGGTGGGTTCGTCGAACACCAGCACGTCGCAGTGATGGTTGATCCAGCGCGCAATCACCACTTTCTGCTGGTTGCCGCCACTGAGGTTGAACACCCGGCTTTCGCCGCTCGGCGCCTTGATCGATAGCTGTCGCATCAGTTCATCGACACTGGCGCACTCCTTGGTCTTGTCGATCAGGCCACTGGCGCCCTGGTACTTGCGCAGGTTGTTGATCGAGATGTTTTCGCGAATGCTGAAATCGGTGATCAGGCCTTCGCTCTTACGGCTTTCCGGTAGCAGGCCGATGCCCTGGGCCAGGGCTTGGGCCGGGTCGTCGAGGCTGACTTTTACCCCGCGTAGCCACACATCCTTGGTCACTGACGGCAGTGCGCCCATCATGCCCAGGGCCAATTCGGTGCGGCCCGAACCGACCAACCCGGCAAAGCCGAGGATCTCGCCCTGATGCAGTTGGAACTGGTTGTGCGGACCATTGCGCTTGAGCTGGATGTCCTTGACCTCCAGCAGCAGCGGCCCGCGCTCGGCTGTAGGCTTGGCTGGGAAACTGCACTCCAGGCGCCGGCCGACCATCATTTCTACCAGGCGGTCGATATCACTGTCGGCCACATCGGTGACCCCGGCATTGCCGCCGTCGCGCAGCACGCTGATGCGGTCGCAGACCTGGAAAATCTCCTCCAGGTGATGGGAGATAAATATCACTGCCACGCCCTGGCGCTTGAGTTCACGCATGATGTCGAACAGCAGTTCGGCCTCGCTCGGCGTAAGGGTGGCGGTGGGCTCATCGAGTACCAGCAGCCGCGCGTCCAGGGCCAGGGCCTTGGCGATTTCGACAAACTGTTGCTCGGCCACGCTCAGGTGCTTCACCGGGCATTGCAGGTCGATGCTCACCCCCAGGCGCTGGAACAACGCCTGGGACGCTTGATGCATGTCGCGCTTGCGCAGCAGGCCGAAGCGGTTGTTCAGCTCGTGGCCGAGGAAGATGTTTTCCACCGCCGTGAGGTAGGGAATCAGGCTGAACTCCTGGAACACAATGCCGATGCCAGCGGCGATCGCATCGCGGTACGTGGCGAACTGCTGCGCCTGGCCGTCAATCAGGATGCGCCCTTCGTCCTGGTGCTCGACTCCGCCGAGGATTTTCATCAGGGTCGATTTACCCGCGCCATTTTCCCCGAGCAAGGCGTGAATCTCACCGCGCTCCACTTGCAGGTTGATGGACTTGAGGGCTTGCACCCCCGGGTAGCGCTTACAGATATTTTCCAGTTGCAAAAGACTGCTCATACCACCGACCTCTCGTTCAGAAGGATGCCCGATGCCCCACGATTGACGTGGGGCACGGACGGTTTACCAGCTGAAGTCCTTGGCCTTGGCCTGATCGATCAGGGCAATATCCACCGGGATGGTGGCCGGCACTTGCGAGCCCCACTTCTTGGCCAGGGCGATGCCCAGGGCCAGGCGGATCTGGTCGCGTGGGTACTGCGCCGACGTGGCAATGAACTTGCTGCCAGGCTTGAGGATGGCCTTGATCGCTTCCGGCGCACCATCGACGCTGACCAGCTTGACGTCCATGCCGCTGGCCTCGATGGCCGACAGTGCGCCGAGGGAGCCGTTGTCATTGACGCTGAAAATGCCCTTGAGCGTGGGTTGGGCCTGGAGCATGTTTTCGGTCACGGTCAGCGCCTGGTCACGCTCCTGCTTGCCGTTCTGGATACTCACGATCTTGATCTCCGGGTGCTTGGCCACCGCCTCCTTGCAACCGCGCACCCGCTCCAGGATCGGCACCACGGCGATGCCGTCGAGGATTGCGATATTGCCTTTGTCACCGATGTTTTTGGCCAGGTATTCACAGGCCTGGAAGCCGGCATCGAAGTTCTTTGAGCCAACAAAGGAGTCCAACGGACCATCGGCCTGGGCATCGACTGCGACCACCACCACACCAGCGGCATGGGCCGATTTGACGGCGGACTGCACGCCCACCGAGTCCGTGGGGTTGATCAGCAGGATATCGATACCTTTTTGCAGCATGTCCTCGACGTCACTGACCTGTTTGGACACGTCGTGGCGGGCATCGGTGATGATCAGTTGTGCACCAATAGTCGCTGCCGCTTCTTGCAGGGCGTCTTTCATGGTGACGAAGTAAGGGTTGTTGATTTCCTGGAAGGATGCGCCGACACGCAGAGGCGCAGGCTGGGTGTCGGCCAGGGCGACGGTGGAGATGCTTAGAGCCAACAAACACAGGGTTTTCGGAAGCATTTTCATGGCGTGGATCTCTGTTTTGTTTTTATTTTTAGAGCAAATGTTATCGTTAACATTTTGTCAGAAGCTAACAAGGAAATGATGGCGGTGCAAGCCCCTTGAGATATCCCCAGGCCGGACTAAGCTTGGTCCCCAACAAAAAATATAACGAGCACCGCCATGACCCATCCCACCGAGGCCTTTCGCGAACGCTACCGCGCCGCTGTCCACCCGCGCTACAACCCGTGGCTGCATGCCGGCTTTGTGCTCAGCTACGGTTTGCTCTGCATCATCATGGCCTGGGGCAGCACCCAGCACATTCAGGCTTGGGAATGGCTGGCCGTGCCCCTGACGCTGGTGTTCTTCAACCTGTGTATCTACCTCGTCCACCGCCACCTTGGCCATCATAAACACGGGTTTGCCAAGCTGTTCTATGCGCGCCACACGGGTGATCATCACAGTTTCTTCACCCCCGGCCATATGACTTACGACAGCCCCAGGGACTGGCGGGTGATCCTGTTTCCGGCCTGGCTGATCATCCTCCACAGCCTGGCCGTCACCCTCCCCGCCTGGTGGCTGCTCAAGCAGCTCAATCCCAACGTCGCCGGGTTGTTCGCCGGATGTATGATCCTGGGCTACCTACTCTACGAAATCTTCCATGCCTGTGAGCACCTGCCACCCGACCATCCCCTGGCCCGCTTGCCGTGGATCCGGCATATGCACCAACTTCACGCGTTGCACCACCGTCGCGAGTTGATGCAAGGCCGCAACTTCAACATCGTGCTGCCGCTGATGGATTATCTGTTCGGCACGTTGCACTGGGAGCCTGCCACGCGCCCCTCCAAAGACTCTCGGGAAGCACCATGAGCCAAAAATTCCGTCATTTGCTGTTGTTGGTATTGATCGCCGTCGTGGCCTTTCTGCTGCTGATGCCCACCGAGGTCCAGCCGGTCAATTGGGCGCCGCCCAAGGCACCCTCGATGCAGGATGGGCCTTACAGCGAGAACCTGCGCCTGAAGGATGTCCAGCGCATCGGCGCCCAGGACATTGCCGGGCCCGAGGCGTTGCTGGTGGATGCCCAGGGTTTGCTGGTCACCGGCCTGCATGATGGACGGATCATCCGCACCGCGCCCGACAGCCAGACCCTGGAAGTGCTGGCCAACACCGGCGGCCGCCCGCTGGGCCTGGCACAGCATCCGGACGGGCGCCTGATCATTGCCGATGGGGTCAAGGGCCTGCTGGCGCTGGACGCCCAGCGCAAACTGACCACCCTGAGCACCAGCGCCAATGGCGTGCCTTTCGGTTTCACCGATGATGTGACGGTGGACGCCGCCGGGCGCTACGCCTATTTCAGCGACGCCTCCAGCCGCTGGGGTTATGGCCAGGATGGAGAGGCGGTCATCGAACATGGTGGCGATGGCCGGCTGCTGCGCTATGACTTTCACAATGGCCAGACCGAGCTGTTGCTCGATCAACTGCAATTCGCCAACGGCGTAGCGCTGGGACCGGATGAAAGTTATGTGCTGGTCAATGAAACCGGGGCCTATCGCATCAGCCGCTATTGGCTCAAGGGCGACAAGGCGGGCACCCATGATCTGTTTATCGACAACTTGCCGGGGCTGCCGGACAACCTCACCTTCAACGGTCGGGATCGGTTCTGGGTGGCGCTGTACTCACCGCGTAACCCACTGCTCGATGGCTTGGCCGGTTACCCCGCGATACGCAAGATGATGGTGCGGGCGCTGATGGTGGTGCCCAAGCCCATCGAACGCAAAGCCTTTGTGCTGGGGCTGGATGTACAGGGCCAGGTGGTCGCCAACCTGCAAGATGGCAGCGCGGGCAACTATTCACCGATTACCAGCGCCCGCGAACATGGCGAGTGGCTGTACCTGGGCTCGCTGAAGAACACCCGCATGGCGCGCTTGCCGCTGAAGCTGGCATTGGCTTTGTAGGAAACGACGAAGCCCTCAAGACTTGAGGGCTTCGTCGCCGGCAAGCCGGCGCCTATAGAGGTGGGCGGGGTTAACGCACGATGGTCTGGCTGCAAATGTGGCCCAGGCTTACATACTGCGTGATGTTGCCGCCTACGCCCACGCCCGGGAACTCCTTGAGCTCGATGCGCCAGCCGCCCATGTTGAACCAGGTCCGCCAGTTGTACGTCTGGCCGGACGAACTGTCCGGGTAGACCACATTCAGATCGCCGGAGCAGGTACCCAGGTCGACACTGCCAGAGGCCGCGCCGGTGATGCCAGTCTTGGCCTCGTAGTCGACCCAGTGGTAGTTGATGGTGTCATCAAAGCGCTTGTCGACCCGCAGCACCGGGGTCACGCCGCGCAGCGGCTCGCCGGTGCTGTCCGACCATTGGGTGCTCCAGCTCAGGCTGCGGGCGGCCTGGGTAGCCAGTTGCATGATCGAGCTGGGGATACGCACCACGTTGTCGCCGTTCACATTGTTCTGGTTCAGTCGTGGCGCCGAGCCAAAGGACAGGATGTAGCGCGCCTGTGGGTTGAGTGCCACTGCCGGGTTGGCCCGTACCCGTACCTTAACGGTGTAGCCAGGGGTCAGGCTTGGGTAGGTGGAGGTGTTGTTCGGCTGGATCACCACCCAGTTGTTGCCATCGAAGCGCTCGAAGATCCACTGGTTGCGAGTGCCCTCGCCATCATCGCCCAGGAACATGCCCACGCCCTGGCCACGCAACGAGGTGAAGTCGAAGTAATCGACATCGTTGACGCTGTCGAGGTTACCGGCCACCTGGTTCAAGGCATCCGGCAACGCGAACGCGGTTTGCGCAGTGTCGTTGGGCTCGAAGGCGTCGATATTGCTGTCCACGGCGACACCAAAGCTGAACTGCCCATTGCTCGCGGTGTTGGCCACCATGTACCAGTAATAGTCGCCGGCGGGCATCACGCCATTGAGGTATTCGTCGGCGCTGCCTGCGTTATCAGAGGTGCCCAGTAGCGTCAGGTTGCCCTGGCCGTCGTCATGAAACAGGCTCAGCGACATATTGGTGCCGGCACTCTGGTTCAGCAGTTGCAGCTGGATGCGCGCGCTTTGCGCCAGGTTGAAGTGGTAGGCAACTTCCGCCCCGGTTTCCACGCCGGTCACGTTGTACAGGGTGTTGATATCCAGGGTCGGGAACAACGGTGCAAAGGCTGCAATCGCTGCGCCTTGCAGTTGTTTCTCATTGGGTTTTTTCAGCTCGCCAACCACCGTATCCACCGGCGCGCTGCTGACTGCGGCCTTACTTGCCACAGCCCTGGCCTTGCCGGCCTTGGCCGCCTTGAGCTTTTGCTTGATTTCGGTCGCAAGCTTCGACGGATCAACCTGGCCACCGATTTTAAGCACCTGGTCGACCGCACGCTTGACCGCCTGCGCGGACAGTTTGGCAGGGGTTTGCGAAGGGTATTGCTCGGCCAGGGCAAACGCCGAAACAAAGCAGGAGGCCGCCATGGCCGCACCCAGCATAAAGGCTTTTTTTGATTTCATTTTTTATCCATCCATAGTTAAAAAATTTGTGGCTTTGGTGCGCGGTGAAATCCGTTCACCTGGGATGGACTGTAGGTTTATACTGTATATTTGTACAGTATTTTTTGAAATAAATGCGAGAAAGGTGTGCGCAGTGCCGTAGGAAGAAACGACAAAGCCCAGGCAGTGCTGGGCTTTGGTTCGCTAGGCTACCACTTGCGCCAGATGACCCAAGCCGTCAAAGCCACGAAATAGATTGCCGAGAAATAAAATGGCCACGTTGCCCAGCGTTTGAGTGCCAATGGGACTGACCCCAACTCCTCCCTGCTCACTTCATTGCTCTTCATATGGGTTTTGGGCTGCATGAAAAAGCCAATGAGTATGCTCATACGCATGGTTCTATCGATACGTGTGTTCCTTCCCCAAAAACGCTTGTTGCCTTGGACCGCCTCGTTCTCGCTGAAATAGCTTTCTATCTCATCCAGTTTTTTATACTCGGCGTATAGGAGCAAGCCCAAAGAAACGAACATTCCAAGTGCCAGCGCTATCAGGATCAAGGTGTATAACGACATGTTTATATCCCTGCTGGCTTGTACAAAAGATCGCCCATCTCTTCTCCAAAAATCCCGCCCTCGGTCCCCCCGCCATACCCACCAGCAGCGCCTCCGATAATCCCGCACGCCAACTTCCCTTGACCTTTCATAACCACACCCAGGACAACGTTGCAGATGGACCGCGCAAGGTGAGCCCCGATTGCTCCACCCGCTGCTGCCCCCGAAACACCACCCACCAACCTCCCCCCTTCCACATACCTCGCCCTGCTGCACAGCTCCCCCCGATCCTTCATACACGCCTCCTTGATCTGCAACCCCGCCACCCCCACATCCAGCGCCAGCCCCACATACGTGCCATTGCCTAAAAACTTCGACGTCTGGGCAATGCTCTTGATGCGCTGGGTGTAACCGGCGATCTCACTCTTATCCAGATAGCTCCTGGTCGAAATCCCCAGCACTTTTTTCAACGATTTATGGCTCTGCAAACTGGTACCAAACCGCGCCGCGCCTTGCAGTTGCACCTCCAGCTTGTTGAACAACACCTGGCGATGGCGTACAAAATTGTTGCGATCCAGCACCCCGTCCTTGAGCTGTCGGTGCAACCGTTCAACCTCCTCCAGCGTGTGCTTGACCTCATCCAGATGCCGACCCCATGCCGAGGTGGCACTGCCGACACCTAAAGAGCTGTAGCCGAGCAGGCTTTGCAGCAAATCATACTTGCCGACCACCGCTGTCCCGAGTGCCGTGTCCTGTTCCAGGCCGCGGCGGATGTCCTCGGCATGGCGCATCAACCAGGCATCGTTGAAGGTGCAGGCCATGCCGTAGTCATTGGGAATAATCACCATCTGCCCAGGTGTGACCAGGCCGTGGCGCAAGTGCAGGTTCAACGCATCGAACTGCGCCGACAGTTGATTGTAGGAGTCCTTGAGCAAACTGGATTTCAAGCTGTGAAAATCTATGGTCCGGTCATTGATATACGCCTGCGCCATCGCCCGCATCCCTGATGCAATGAATAGGGCGTAGGAATATAAGTAAGCAGAACGGACCTGGCACAAGCCCAGGGATGAAAAGCGGCTTGTCGATTACATTTGGGAAGTTGCCTACTATGCGAGCGATCAAGACCTACAGAAAGTCCGTCATAACTCCCCCCGAATGCCAACTTTGTAGGAGCGAGCTTGCTCGCGAAGCTCTCAGAGATGCACGGTTTATCCAGAATGAACGTGTCGTCTGGAGGTTTTTCGCGAGCAAGCTCGCTCCTACAGTAGTAACCGTGCGCCGCGCGATTTTTTCACATTGATTTCACTGCCTGCCCACGCCCCGGGATCTAGATTGCCCGCCAACGCCAAAGGCAATACCAAAGCTTCCCAGGGTGAACAGTGTGGTTGACATGATCCAGGCCAAACCCCGCGCAGATCGGGGCTTGGCGAAAACGCTCAGACAGCTGTGGCTGCGGTTCATCGCACTCATCGCCCTGTGCCTGCTAGTGATGGGGGCCATGCTCTGGCCGACTTCACCGCAGGATCTGGGGGCCGACAATCGCCTGGTCACTTCAGGGGCCCTGGCGGCCTGGCGCAGTGGCAACCTGATCGTGCTGGTGCGCCATGCAGAACGCTGCGACCGCTCCAGTAATCCGTGCCTGGGCCCTGCGGATGGCCTGACCCGATCCGGCAGCGTCTCGGCAGCCACCGTGGGCTCCGCGTTCCGCACCCTGGGCATGTCCCACAGCGATGTGTTGAGCAGTCCTACCACTCGCACCGTGCAAACCTCACAGTTCATGTTCGGCGACGTCCATGTATTACCTGACCGCCTGACCTTGTGTGGCGCCACACTCACGCACGACCTGCCTGCACGCAAGGTCGCCGGACGCAACCTGCTACTGGTCACCCATAGTGAATGCATCGGCGACCTGGAGCGGGTACTGGGCTACCCCCATGCTGACGGTGCCGAATACGGCAGTTCGCTGTTTGTCCAGGTGCGCAGCAACGGCAAGCTCAAGGTACTGGGCGTACTCAACAGCCAGGACTGGGCCACAGCCCTTGGACACCTCTGACGGTCAGCTCACGATATCGCTACGCCGCAGTTCACCCTGCACTTGCAGCACGAAGGTCGGATCGTTGGGCTCCCCAGCAATCTGCAACGTGCTCAGGTTCAACCGCCGGTCATAGGCGACGATGGCTTCACCGCTCGCCCCGGAAAACCGGCTGACAAACTGCAGCGGCTTATCACCCAATTGCACCCTGATACCTGATACATCGACTTTATCCTGGCCGCTGACAAAATCCTCGATCCGGTCCGGTGCCGCCGCGCTGGACTCGTTGATCTTGCCATAGACAAAGGTGTCATTGCCCTTGCCGCCCCACAACCTGTCAGCCCCCTCGGCGCCGTAGAGCACATCCTTCCCGTCACCACCGCGCAACTCGTTATTCGCGGCGTTACCGATCAGCCAGTCGTTGCCTGACCCGCCAATGGCGCTCTCAATAGTGGCGCCATAAGCAATGGAAACGTTGCCTTTAAGAGCACCCACATCGGAAAACGTACCCTCTTTGAGACTGATTTTTTGATCCTGGACGTAGCCCGAAAAATCTAGCGTGTCATTACCACCACCATCCCAAATGGCGGCGAGCATTTTGTCGTCCTTGGTATTGACGCTGAGGAAGTCACGATCGGTATTGGAATTGAAGCCGTAAGTGGTGTCGTCTTTGCGGGTTTGGTGATTGGCGCCATATTTCGATTGGTAGGCAGAAATATCGTCGAGTTGGGGAGCCGATGCCCGGAAACCACCGTGATTGGCATAGGTCGTTCGTTCACCCCGGTAACTCATGACGCTATGGCTTTGAGAGTCCTCATGGGAGTCGATCTTCGACCGATCAAGAATGCCATTGTAGTTACCCGGATGCGTAAGTCCCATCGCGTGGCCCAGTTCATGGGTGATCGTGTGGCGACCGGCATCACCATGGTGAGCCTTGGGCACCGACATTTCTTCAGCATTGTTCACAAACCAGACAGCGCCTCCCCGGCCTTTATTATCCGGCAGTTCCGTATGGGGTTGAGCGTCGATGGATTTATTATTCTTATCAAATCTCTGACCATAGTTACCGATTGCAATATGCCCTTCACTCTTGACGGTCCTAGGCCCTTCGTTGAACTTGACGTTTGCGACATCGGCAATTGATTGAAGGCTGAGTTCGGTTTGCTTCCTTTGATTTTCAAGGATCGATGTGAACCCTGACCTGCCACCCCGTTTCAGTTTTTTATCAGCGGGAGCAGATAGAAACTCGTAGCTGACATCGTACGTGCCGTCACCGTTTTTATCTGGCCATCCGGGACTTCTACGCCACAGCTGCCGTGCGGCCTCTTCAGTGGTTTTGGACTGCAATCCGTTGTGCTTGATCGTACCGCCGCGGTCATCGCGATGCCGGAACTGGTCAATATCCTGGAACGTGCTGCTTACTCGTGGTGTAACTGCGGACATAAATACCCTCACTGAGCCAGTAACCCTTTTTCAAAGCTGAACCGAACAGCGTGGTGCTCGCTTCAAACATGAACTTGAAGGGTTACGGCGGGGCAAGAAATACGATTTGTCTTTGAAACGAGCAGGAAAGAATAAAGCCCTGCACAAGGCTCACGCCCGTCCTATCACCCCGGCAACGGAATCACCCGCAACGGTCTGACCGATTTGTAGGAAAAACTCGAATATATTTCCTTCACACACGGCAATGTCTGCAACACCTCGCGGGCAAATTCGCCGAAGGACTCCAGGTCCCTGGCCACCACTTCCAGCAAAAAATCATAGCGCCCGGATACGTTATGGCAGGCGACGATTTCCGGGATATCCAGCAGCCGCTGTTCAAACGCCCGGGCGATTTCCTTGGAGTGGGTGTCCATCATGATGCTGACAAACGCCGTCACCCCGTAGCCCAGGGCCTTGGGCGAAAGAATCGCCTGGTAGCCGCTGATCACACCGCTGTCTTCAAGGTTCTTGACCCGGCGCCAGCACGGCGAGGTGGTCAGGGACACCCGTTCGGCCAGTTCGGCGACGGTCAGGCGCGCGTTGCCTTGCAGGGCGTTGAGCAGGGCTTTGTCGGTACGGTCCAGACTGCTGGGCATGTCTTGCCTCAAATCATTATTTTTATGGGGTTTCATCCTTCGCCACAGGTTTTTCTCGGCAAAGTAGGCAACGTTCGGCCTCGGTTATGAGCATAGCATTGTAGGAAATAAGGAGCGTCCGACATGAAAAATAAACACAACACATTCGGCTTTTCCACCCGTGCCATTCACTACGGCTACGATGCGCAAGACCACCATGGTGCCCTGGTGCCGCCGATTTATCTGTCGGCGACCTTTGCCTTCCCGACCGCCGAATACGGCGCCGGGTGCTTTGCCGGTGAAGAAAGCGGGCACTTTTACACGCGTATCTCCAACCCGACCCTGGCGCTGCTGGAGTCGCGCATGGCCACCCTGGAAGGTGGCGAAGCCGCAGTGGCGTTCAGCTCCGGTATGGGGGCGATTGCGGCAACCTTCTGGACCTTGTTGCGCCCCGGCGATGAAGTGATCGTCAGCCAGACGCTGTACGGCTGCACCTTCGCCCTGCTGCACCACGGCATCGCCGAGTTCGGGATCAAGGTGCGCCATGTCGACCTGTCGGACCTCGACGCCCTGCGCGCCGCACTCTCTCCTGCGACCCGCATGATCTACTGCGAAACCCCGGCCAACCCCAACCTGCAATTGATCGACATTGGCGCCGTGGCCAAGATCGCCCACCAGCAACCCGGCATTACTGTGGTGATCGACAACACCTACTGCACCCCGTACCTGCAACGCCCGCTGGAACTGGGTGCCGACGTGGTGGTGCACTCGGCCACCAAGTACCTCAGCGGCCATGGCGATATCACCGCAGGTATCGCCGTCAGCCGCCACGACCTGGCGCAACGGATTCGCCTGCAAGGCTTGAAAGACCTGACCGGTGCCGTGCTGTCGCCCCAGGATGCGTTTTTGCTGATGCGTGGTCTCAAGACCCTGGCCCTGCGCATGGATCGTCATTGCAGCAATGCCCAGGCGGTGGCCGAAGCGTTGCAGGCCCACCCGGCCGTGGAGTCGGTGACCTACCCCGGCCTGCGCTCCTTCCCACAATACGAGCTGGCAGCACGTCAGATGAAACTGTCGGGCGGCATGATTGCCTTCGAACTCAAGGGGGGGATCACCACGGGCCGACGCTTCATGAACGCGCTCAAGCTGTTCAGCCGCGCGGTCAGCCTGGGCGATGCCGAATCCCTGGCCCAGCACCCAGCGAGCATGACCCACTCCACCTACACCCCGGAACAACGTGCCCAGCACGGAATTTCTGAAGGCCTGGTGCGGTTGTCGGTGGGGCTGGAGGATATCGCGGACTTGCTGGCCGATATCGAGCAGGCCCTGGCTCATTGCGTCAAGCGTGCTCCCGCGCTCAAACAGGCGACGCACTCTGTGTAATGACGGGTTATTTGACCAGGCGGGTTTCCTTCGACGGCCGATAGCCGAAATAGGCGCTGTAGCATTTACTGAAGTGGCTCGGCGACACAAACCCGCAGGCCACCAGCACATCGACCTGGGACAGTTCGGTGTGCTGCAACAAGCGTCGCGCCTCGGTGATGCGCAGTTCCAGGTAATAGCGCTGCGGCGTGGTACCCAATTGCTCGCGGAACAAGCGCTCCAACTGGCGCCGTGACCGCCCGGCATACAGCGCCAGTTGCTCCAGGGCCAGGGGCTCTTCGAGGTTGGCATCCATCAGGCGCACCACCTCGCGCAACGGCGCACTGACGCAGATATTTTCTGCGGGTTTGATCCGCCGGTAGCGCGACTCCTCAAAGGCCAGGATATCTTCGATACCTTCCACCAACGCTTTGTCGTGCAGGCTCTTGATCCAGTCCAGGGCCATATGGAACGCCCCCGAAGGACTGGATGCGCTCAGGCGATCGCGGTCGATCACATAGGGCTCGCTACTGACCTGCGTGGCCTTGGCGATTTCCGTCAGGGCCGGGCGATGTTCCGGGTGAATGGCACAGCGATAGCCGTCCAGCACCCCGGCCTTGCCGAGGAACCACGCACCGTTCCATAAGCCGGCAAGGATCACCCCCTGTTGCGCCGCAGCCTTGAGCAGTTCGATGAAGGTTTCGCTGGCCTTGAGCTGGGTGCGGTAACCGCCGCAGATCACCAGCAGGTCAAGCTCCGCCAGCGCGCTGTTATCGAGGCGTGCGTCGGGGCGAATCACCAGGCCCAGGTCGCTGATCACCTCCTGCTCGCCCAGGCCGAAGGTGCGCGAAGTGAACAGCCCCGGACGTAACAGATTGGCCGTGATGAAGGTGTCCAGCGCCTGGGTGAAGGCCGGCAGTGAGAAATGCTCCAGCAGCACAAACCCCGCACGGATCAGGCGCGGGGCCTGGCCCGGGGTTTCGTTCAGGTAGCGCAGGTTCTTGCCTTTCATGCCGCCGCTGAATTGCCGTCTTTCCATGGTTGTTTGACCTGCCTACGACGCGCCATCGCCAGTCAAGCCGGCGTTTACAAGCGATTAAGGCTTGATGTTCTTCAACTGGTTGAGCAGTTCAAGCAACTGCTGCAACTGCTCTTCGCCAAACTGTTCCTGAATCTTCTGGTAATTGCTTTCCATCCCGGCGCTCATCTCGACGAAGCACTGCTGCCCTTGCTCGGTGAGGTTCACGAACACGCGGCGCTGGTCTTCGCTGGACTTGCGGCGGCGCACGAGGCCGTCGCGTTCCAGGCGTGCCAGGACGCCGGTCATGCTCGGCTTGAGGATGCAGGCCAGGTGTGCCAGTTGATGGCTTTCCAGTTCGCCTTGCTGGCGCAGGATACGAATCACCCGCCACTGCTGCTCGGTCAATTGATGTTCATTGAGCAACGGCCGGAAAAACGCCATGGCCGCTTCGCGGGCCTGCAGCAGGGTCAGTGTCAGGGAAGGTCTGGGAGTGGACATGGTTCACGCGCAAAAGAGATCGAAGCGTCGAAGCTTAGGGTCGGCTCCATGGGCATGCAAGCCGGCCGCCGCACAAACTCGTTAATCTCGATATGAATTATTTACAAGAAGCACAAATTTTCTACCCACAATAAATATAACATGTTAACAATATGCCAATCCCTTCAGCGATCAGAAGGGTGATACCTACAAAAACAACAAAAGGAATCTGTCATGCATTTGCGCCTCCTCCCCTTGGCGGCCAGCGCCGGCCTGTGCGCTACGTTCAGCCCCTTGAGCGCCTACGCCGAGTTTATCCAGGACAGCAAGGCCAGCCTCGACCTGCGCAATTTCTATATGAACCGCGACTTTCGCCAAACCAACGCGCCGCAGAACAAGGCCGATGAGTGGGCCCAGGGCTTTGTGCTGCGCCTGGAGTCGGGCTACACCGAAGGCCTGGTGGGTTTTGGCGTGGATGCCCTGGGCGAGTTGGGGGTCAAGCTCGACTCCAGCCGTGACCGGCGCGGTACCGGCCTGCTGCCTTATGGCGCCAGCCAGCAGCCCGTCGACAACTACAGTGAACTGGGCCTGACGGCCAAGGTGCGGGTGTCGAAAACCGTGCTCAAGGCCGGCACCCTGCAACCGCAGTTACCCGTCGCCGCCTACAACGACACCCGGCTGCTGCCCTCGACCTACACCGGTGAACTGCTCACCTCCCAGGACATCGCCGGACTGACCCTGAACCTCGGCCGCCTGGAAAAACAGAACCTGCGCGACTCGTCCAGCAACGATCAGATGAGCTACGCTGGCGTCGACAGCAGCCACCTGGACCTCGCCGGTGGCACCTATGCAATCACCCCACAGTTGGCGACGACCTACTATTACGCGCAGATGCAGGATATCTACCGCCAGCACTTTATCGGCCTGGTACATGACTTGCCGCTGGCCGAAGGCATCAACCTGCGCAGCGACCTGCGTTACTTCGACACGCGCGAGCAAGGCAGCCATGCACTGCGTGGCGCCTCACGGGTGGACGGTGGGCGGATCGACAACCGTTTCTTCAACGGCATGCTGAGCCTGTCGATGGGCGGCCACAAGGTTGGCCTGGGCTATCAGAACCTCTCGGGCGACGGCGATTTCGCCTACCCGGGCCTGGACCCCTACTCGGTCAACCTGGTGACCATCAACGTGTTCACCAAGGCCCAGACCGATGCCTGGCAGGCGCGCTACGACTATAACTTCGCCGCCTTCGGCCTGCCGGGCCTGACCTTCATGACGCGCTATGTCGATGGCAGCCATGTGCAGACCGCCAGCGTGCGCAATGGCCGCGAATGGGAGCGCGATACCGACCTGACCTACACCGTGCAGAGCGGGCCACTGAAGAACGTCAACGTGCGGCTGCGTAACGCAACGCTGCGCTCCAGCAACGGCCTGACCAGTGATATCGACGAAAACCGCATCATCGTCGGCTACAGCCTGGCGCTGTGGTGATCAACGCAGGCCGGATTGGCGCAGGCGGTATTCCCCCGGTGTGGCCTGCGCATAACGCTGGAAAAACCGGCTGAAATAGGCCGGGTCCTTGAAGCCCAGTTGGTAGCAGATTTCATTGGCGGAACTGCCGGTAAACAGCAACAGGCGCTTGGCCTCCTGCATCAGCCGTTCAAGCACCAGGCGCTTGGACGGCAGGTCGGCAATGCGCCGGCATACGTCATTGAGCCGCGCTTCGGTGACGCCGATGGCTTCGGCGTAGGCCGACAGCGGCCAATGCAGCAGATAGTGGTCTTCGATCAGCTCATTGAAGCGATGGAAGATGCGCAGGTCTTCATGACGCGCCGGGCGCGCTTCCAGGGAGTTGGCACTGAGCCGCAGCAAACTGATCATGATCAGCCGGGTCAGGCTTTCCAAGGCCGTTGCACGACCGGCTCCGGCGCTGTTGATTTCGTTGCACAACTCGTCAAACAACCATTCCAGGCGCTTGATCTCGGGCTGGAACTGCGACCCCAGGCGAGCCAGCGCCACGCAGGCCGGCGGCACTTGCGGGCCGGGCGCAAGGCTTGGGTCGGCATCGATCAGCGCCCGCACCAATTGCTGGCGTACGGTCAATACATGGCCGTCGGCGTCGGCTTCGGTGACGAAGGCATGGGCCACCGTCGGTGGCGTCAGGAAAAACATCGGCCCGGATTCCAGGTATTGCTGGTCGTCGAGGTAGACCCGCACCGCGCCACTCTTGACGTAATGCACCTGGAAAAACCGGTCATGGCGATGCACGGGCATGTTGCGCCCGAAAAATCCCGCCAGGTTGCCAAGCCGGTCGTAATGCACGTCGGCATCGCTGTAGCGCTGGTCGTAGACCTGGCCGATGTTGATATTGGGGATCGGTTTCACAGGCATCTCTTTATTGTTTTTTGCACCCGATGATTTTGCCACGCTTGACGGTAGTTAACATATTAATTATAACGTTAACACATTAACGAACTGCCTCCAGAGCAGTCGCCATCGCCAGGAGAAATCCATGAGCCGTACCCTGCATGATGTTGCCAGCGGCACCCTGTTCGGCGTCGCGCTGAACTACCAGGGCTTGCTGAACCAGCGTCTCGCTGAATTCGAACAGCCGCCGTACCAGAAGCCGCCGGTCAAGCCGGTGCTGTTTATCAAGACGCCTAATACACGCAACAGTCATGACGGCGTGGTGTTTCATCCTGCTGGCCAGCGCCTGCAACCTGGCCCGGCCCTGGGCGTGGTAATGGGTAAAAGTGCCAGCCGCGTCAGCGTGGAAAATGCCCTGGACTATGTGGCGGGCTACACCATCGTCAATGAATTCAGCCTGCCGGAAGACAGCTACTACCGCCCCGCCGTCAAAGCCAAGTGCCGTGACGGGTTCTGCGCCCTCGGCCCGCAACTGGTGGCCCGCGAACAGATTGCCAACCCGCATCAGTTGAGCCTCAAGCTGTTCGTCAACGGCGAACTGCGCCAGCAGAACACCACCGCCAACTTTGTGCGTGATATTCCCCGCCTCATCGCCGAAATCAGCGAATTCATGACCCTGCATGAGGGCGATGTGCTGATCACCGGCACGCCTGAAGGCCGGGTGGATGTGCAGCCCGGTGACACCGTCGAAGTCGAGATCAGCGGCCTGGGCCGCCTGGTCAACCACATCCAGGCCGAGGAACACCCATGAAACACGCGCGTATCCGTTTTGAAGGCCAGGTCCATCAGGTCCACGTCGAAGATTTCAATGCTGTGCGCCTGGCTGACGGTCGGTTGCTGGCCGAAGACCAGGTCGAGTGGCTGCCACCGGCCACCGGCACTATGTTCGCCCTGGGCCTGAACTACGCCGACCATGCCGCCGAACTGGCCTTCGCCCCGCCGACCGAGCCGCTGGCGTTCGTCAAGTCGCCAGGCACCTACACCGGGCATAACCAGGTCACCTGGCGCCCCGACAACATCGTCTACATGCATTACGAGTGCGAGTTGGTGGCGGTGATCGGCAAGCCGGCGCGCAACGTCAAGCGCGAGGACGCCCTGGAGTACCTGGCCGGCTACACCGTGTGCAACGACTACGCGATCCGCGACTACCTGGAAAACTACTACCGCCCCAACCTGCGGGTGAAAAACCGCGATGCCACCACCCCGGTCGGCCCGTGGATCGTCGATGTGGCCGATGTGCCAGATCCGAGCAACCTGACCCTGCGCACCTGGATCAACGGTGAACTGCGCCAGGAAGGCAGCACCCGCGACATGATTTTCGATATCCCGTACCTGATCGAATACCTGTCCAGCTTCATGACCCTGCAACCCGGCGACATGATCGCCACCGGCACCCCCGAAGGCCTGGCCGATGTGGTGCCAGGCGATGAAGTGGTGGTGGAAGTCGAAGGTGTCGGCCGCCTGGTCAACCGAATTGTCAGTGAGGCGGACTTTTTCACCGCCGCCAAAGAGGCTTGAACACCATGATCAAACACTGGATCAACGGCCGTGAGGTCGAAAGCAAAGACACCTTCATCAACTACAACCCCGCCACTGGCGAGGCGATTGGTGAAGTGGCCAGCGGCGGCGCCGAGGAAGTCGCCCAGGCCGTGGCTGCCGCCAAGGAAGCCTTCCCCAAGTGGGCCAATACCCCGGCCAAGGAACGTGCGCGCCTGATGCGCAAGCTCGGTGAACTGATCGAGCAGAACGTGCCCCGCCTGGCCGAGTTGGAAACCCTGGACACCGGCCTGCCGATCCACCAGACCAAGAACGTGCTGATCCCGCGGGCTTCGCACAACTTCGATTTCTTCGCTGAAGTCTGCACGCGCATGGACGGCCACAGCTACCCGGTGGACGACCAGATGCTCAACTACACCCTCTACCAACCGGTGGGTGTGTGTGGCCTGGTGTCGCCGTGGAACGTGCCGTTCATGACCGCCACCTGGAAGACCGCACCGTGCCTGGCCCTGGGCAACACAGCGGTGCTGAAGATGTCCGAGCTGTCGCCGCTGACCGCCAACGAACTGGGGCGCCTGGCGGTTGAAGCGGGGATTCCCAATGGCGTGCTCAACGTGATCCAGGGCTATGGCGCCACTGCCGGCGATGCGCTGGTGCGCCACCCCGATGTGCGGGCGATTTCCTTTACCGGCGGCACCGCCACCGGCAAGAAAATCATGCAGACCGCCGGCCTGAAAAAATACTCCATGGAGTTGGGCGGCAAGTCGCCGGTGCTGATTTTTGAAGACGCCGACCTCGAACGCGCCCTGGATGCCGCGCTGTTTACTATCTTTTCGCTCAATGGCGAACGTTGCACCGCCGGCAGCCGGGTGTTTATCCAGGAAAGCGTATACCCGCAGTTCGTCGCCGAATTTGCCGCCCGCGCCAAGCGCCTGATTGTCGGTGACCCGCAAGACCCGAACACCCAGGTCGGCTCGATGATCACTCAAGCCCACTATGACAAAGTCACCGGCTACATCAAGATTGGCATCGAAGAAGGCGCAAGCCTGGTGGCGGGCGGCCTGGAACGTCCGGCCAACCTGCCGGCGCACCTGGCACGCGGGCAGTTTATCCAGCCCACCGTGTTCGCCGATGTAAACAACAACATGCGCATCGCCCAGGAGGAAATCTTCGGCCCGGTGGTGTGCCTGATCCCCTTCAAGGACGAAGCAGAGGCACTGCGACTGGCCAACGATACCGAGTATGGCCTGGCGTCCTATATCTGGACCCAGGACATCGGCAAGGCCCATCGCCTGGCCCGTGGCATCGAGGCCGGCATGGTGTTCATCAACAGCCAGAACGTGCGCGACCTGCGTCAGCCGTTCGGCGGGGTCAAGGGTTCCGGTACCGGCCGTGAAGGCGGCCAGTACAGCTTTGAAGTATTCGCAGAGATCAAGAACGTGTGTATCTCCATGGGCAGCCATCACATCCCGCGCTGGGGCGTGTAACTGTAGGAGCGGGCTTGTCGGATCGCCGCACCGCCGCGATGGTCGTTAACGATAACGCTGGCTGTCAGGGTTAACGCGGCGACCTTGCGTTTTTCGCGAGCGAGCTCGCTCCTACTGGGTCCGCAGAGCACCAACAAGAATAATGAATTGAGGAGAGTCATCATGGGTGAAGTAGTCCTGGCGGCGAAAATCTGCCACGTCCCTTCCATGTACCTGTCAGAACTGCCAGGCAAGCACCACGGTTGTCGCGCCGCGGCGATTGCCGGGCACAAGGAGATCGGGCGCCGCGCCCGTGAGCTGGGGGCCGACACCGCCGTGGTGTTCGATGTGCACTGGCTGGTCAACAGCGGTTATCACGTCAACGGTGGCGAGCGCTTCCAGGGCACTTACACCAGCAATGAGCTGCCGCACTTCATCAAGAACATGGAGTACGCCTACCCCGGCTGCCCGGAACTGGGTGAACTGATCGCCGCCGAAGCCAACCTGGCCGGGGTGCGCACCATGAACCACAACATCCCGAGCCTGGAGCTGGAATACGGCACCCTGGTGCCCATGCGCTACATGCACATGGATGTGCCCGAAGAACAGAAATTCAACGTGGTCTCCATCGCCGCCTGGTGCGCCTGGCATCGCCTGGAAGACAGCTTCGCCTTTGGCGCTGCCGTGCGCCGGGCCATCGAGAAGAGTGATCGCAAGGTGCTGGTGCTGGCTTCCGGCTCTCTGTCGCACCGTTTCTCCGACGACCGTGAGGCCGAAGCCAACATCCACAACTGGACCCGCGAGTTCGACAAGCAAGTGGACATGCACGTGGTGCAGATGTGGCGCGAAGGCCGCTTCAAGGAGTTCTGCGCGATGCTCCCGGACTACGCCGAGCATTGCTTTGGCGAAGGCAAGATGCACGACACCGCGATGCTCCTGGGGTTGCTCGGCGGGCCGGAATACAACCGCCCGGCCGAAATCATCACCGAGCCATTCGGCAGCTCCGGCACCGGCCAGATCAACGCCATTTTTCCGCTCTGAATACATGTGGGAGCTGTCTCGCCCGGCGAGACAGCTCCCACATTGAATCGCGTACAGAAGGAGGCTTTGCATGCCGCATTTCATCGCCGAATACACCGACAACCTCGAACCCCAGGCTGACCTGCCGGGGCTGTTTGAAAAGGTCCACCAGGTGCTGGGAGACAGTGGCGTGTTCCCCCTGGGCGGTATCCGCAGCCGCGCCGTACGCCTGGACACCTGGCGCATGGCCGATGGCAAGCACGACTACGCCTTCGTCCACATGACCCTCAAGGTCGGCCACGGCCGCGACCTGCCGACCCGCCAGGCCGTGGCGCAAGTCCTGTTCACGGTGATCACCGAACACTTCGCCGCCTTGCAGGCGCAACGGCTGCTGGCCCTGTCGTTCGAGATGATCGAGCTGCACCCGCAACTGAACTTCAAGCAGAACAACGTCCACGCGTTTTTAAACAACCAGGCGGGCTGATATCCATCAACTGAACGAGATCACCTGTAGGAGCGAGCTTGCTCGCGAAGATCGTCAACGATAACGCGTGCCTGCTGGATAACCGCGATGGCCTTGAGGTCTTTGCAAGCAAGCTCGCGCCTACAGTGGGTTTCATTCGCTTGACGGTGCAGTCTCGCCTCCCCAACGGCCTCTCAGACAAAAAGTACAACATCATGAGCACAGCCAATACCGCCCACAGCGTCACCCTTGCCGAGCATGATCGCACCCACAGCACCGTCACCTGGCGACTGATGCCGTTGTTGCTGATCTGTTATTTGTTTGCCCACCTGGACCGGATCAACATCGGCTTCGCCAAGATGCAGATGAGCACCGACCTGCACTTCAGCGACACGGTGTATGGCTTTGGTGCCGGCCTGTTCTTTATCGCCTACGCGCTGTTCGGTGTGCCCAGCAACATCGCCCTGGACCGCGTCGGCCCACGGCGCTGGATTGCCTGCCTGATGGTGGTGTGGGGCATCCTGTCCACCAGCATGCTGTGGGTCGAAAGCGCCAGCGGCTTCTATGTCCTGCGTTTTCTGCTGGGGGTGGCCGAGGCTGGCTTCTTCCCGGGGATCCTGGTGTTTCTCAACCGTTGGTACCCGGCCCGTCGCCGGGCGCAGATCACCGCCCTGTTCGCCATCGCCGTACCCATGGCCGGGGTGATTGGCGGGCCACTGTCCGGCGCGATCCTGGAGAACTTCCACGACTTTGGCGGCATGCGCGGCTGGCAGTGGATGTTCTTGATCGAAGGCGCACCGGTAGTGCTGTTGGGCCTGGTGGTCCTCAAGTGCCTGCCGGACAGTTTTGAAACGGTGAAGTGGCTCAACGACACGCAAAAGCAACAGCTGCGCGAGCAGTTGAGTACCGAGGAAAAACGCAAATCCATTACCTCCTTTGGCGGGATCATCCGCGACCCACAAGTCTGGCTGCTGGTCGCGATCTATTTTGCCGTGATGCTGGCAGTCAACACCCTGGCGTTCTGGATGCCCACCCTGATCCATGGCGCCGGCATCGGCCGTGACAGCCAGGTCGGCCTGTTGAGTGCCGTGCCGTACCTGGCCGGGTGTTTCTTCATGATCGGCTGCGGACGCTCCTCGGACCGTAACCGCGAACGCCGCTGGCACTTGTGCGTACCGTTGCTGATGGCCGCCGTGGGCATCGCCATCACCGGCCTGGCACCGGGCAATCCGCTGTTGGTGATGAGCGGCCTGATCATCGCCGGCATGGGTGCCAGCGCCGCGCTGCCGATGTTCTGGCAACTGCCACCGGCGTTCCTGTCCAACTGCACCCAGGCCGCCGGAATCGCCATGATCAGTTCGTTCGGCAGCATCGCCTCGTTCCTCGCGCCGTACCTGATCGGCTGGATGCGCGACACTACCCAAAGCGCGAGCCTGGCCCTGTATGTGCTGGCGCTGTTTATCGCCCTTGGCGGCCTGCTGGTGTTGCGCACCAACGCCGCCATCGTCAATCCTCAGTAAGAGAGTTTCGTCATGCTTGATCCACAGCTCATCCTGCAAGCCGCCGCCCAACTGGACCACGCCGAACGCAGCCGCGAACAGGTACGCCAGTTTTCCCTCGATCATCCAGGCATCACGATCGAGGACGCCTACGCCATCCAGCGCGCCTGGGTCGCCCAGAAGATCAAGGGCGGGCGCAAGCTGGTCGGGCACAAGATCGGCCTGACCTCGCGGGCCATGCAGGTATCGTCGAACATCACCGAGCCGGACTACGGTGCGCTGCTCGACGACATGCTGTTTGAGGAAGGCACCGACATTCCGTTCGAGCGCTTTATCGTGCCGCGGGTCGAAGTGGAGCTGGCGTTTATCCTCGGCAAGCCACTCAAGGGACCCAACTGCACGATCTTCGATGTGCTCGACGCCACCGAGTGGGTGATCCCGGCCCTGGAGATCATCGACGCACGCATCCAGCAGATCGACCCGCACACCAAGGCCACACGCAAGGTGTTCGACACCATCTCCGACAACGCCGCCAATGCGGGCGTGGTCATGGGTGGCCGTGCGGTGCGCCCGACCGAGATCGACCTGCGCAAAGTACCGGCCGTGCTGTACCGCAACGGCGTGATAGAAGAGTCCGGGGTCTCGGCCGCCGTGCTCAACCACCCGGCCAAGGGCGTGGCCTGGCTGGCCAACAAGCTGGCGCCCTACGACGTCACGTTGTTGCCGGGGCAGATCATCCTCGGTGGTTCCTTCACCCGCCCCGTGGCGGCCAGCCCGGGCGACACCTTCCATGTCGACTACGACATGCTCGGCTCGATTTCCTGCCGTTTCGTCTGACCTCAGGAGGACTGTTTCATGGACATGCCTGTCAACCGCTTCAAGCAGCGGCTCAATAGCGGTGAAGCGCAAATCGGCCTGTGGCTCGGGCTGGCCGACGCCTACTGTGCGGAGCTGGCGGCCAATGCCGGTTTCGATTGGTTGTTGATCGACGGCGAACACGCACCCAACGACCTGCGCGGCATGCTCGGCCAATTGCAGGCCGTGGCGCCCTACGCCAGCGAGGCGGTGATTCGCCCGGTGATCGGTGATACCGCGTTGATCAAGCAGGTGCTGGATATCGGCGCACAGACCTTGTTGGTACCGATGGTCGAAAGCGCCGCCCAGGCTCGGGAGCTGGTGCGCGCCATGCGTTATCCGCCCCAGGGCATACGCGGGGTGGGCAGCGCCCTGGCGCGGGCTTCGCGCTGGAACAGCATCGACGGCTACCTGGACCAGGCCGATGCGCAGATGTGCCTGTTGGTGCAGATCGAAAGCCTGCAAGGCCTGGCGAACCTGGATACGATTGCCGCCGTTGAAGGCGTCGATGGAGTGTTTATCGGCCCGGCGGACTTGAGTGCATCCATGGGGCACCGGGGCAATCCGGGGCACTCGGATGTGCAAGCCGCCATCGAAGATGCCATCGCACGGATTCGCCAGGCGGGCAAGGCTGCGGGGATTCTCAGTGCCGATGAGAAACTGGCCCGGCGTTATATCGAGCTGGGGGCCGGGTTTGTCGCGGTCGGGGTGGATACCACCGTGCTGATGCGTGGGTTGCAAGGGTTGGTGGGGAAATTCAAAGGCACCCAGGCACCGGTCAGCACGGGTGGCGTGTACTGATAATCTTCAAACACCACAGGACCCAATGCTCGCGAAAGCAGTGGTTCAGTCACCGAATGTATCGACTGACACTCCGCTTTCGCGAGCAAGCCCGCTCCCACATTTTGGGGCTGTGGTGTTCAGCGCTTGATGTTTTTCAGCTCATCGAGCAGCCCCAGCAAGGTCTGTAACTTCTGTGCCCCCAACTGCTCCTGCAAGCGCTGATAGTTGGCCTCCATGCACTGGCTCATGGACGCAAAACTCGCCCGGCCCTTGTCCGCCAGGGTCACCAGGACCCGTCTTTGATCCTGCTCGGCCTTGCGCCGGTGGATCATCCCCGCCGCTTCCATGCGCACCAGCACACCGGTCATGCTCGGCTTGAGAATGCAGGCCAGTTCCGCCAGTTGATAAATCTCCAGTTCGTCGTGCTGATTGAGGATGCGGATCACCCGCCATTGCTGCTCGGTCAGGCCGTGCTCGTTCAGCGATGGGCGGAAAAAACTCATGGCCGCTTCGCGGGCCTGTAACAGGGTGAGGGTCAGGGATTGCCGGGGTTTGAGCATAAAGTCAGAATCACGTGATATTTAGTTAATGTTTTAACGAAACTCTAACATCCCCGCCCCGCGCTCGCGCTATAACTTAGGGGTCGCGCACGTCCATGGCGCGCTGAATCAAAAGCCCCGGCACGCAGGATCAAGACAATGATCGCGCCAGGGGCCCTAATGAAGACACTGCTTTAGAGCCTTCCTTCACTTTTCAGGCTGCGCCATGATCAACATCGAAACCCCTACGTATTACACCGCTACCAAGAAGTACAACCTGAGCTTTCCCACCCTGGAACAGGACATCGAGGCCGACGTCGTGGTGATTGGCGGCGGCTTTTCCGGGATCAATACCGCCCTGGAACTGGCGGAAAAAGGCATCGCCAATATCGTCGTGCTGGAAGCGCGCTACCTGGGCTTTGGCGGCACCGGGCGCAATGGCGGGCAGATCATGGCCGGCATCGGCCACGACCTGGAGAAGATCAAGAAAGACGTGGGCGAGGACGGTCTGCGCCAAGTCTTCGAGATCAGCGACCTGGGCGCCGACATCATCAAGGACCGTATCGCCAAGTACAACATCGATGCCGACTTCTGCCACGGCTATGGCTACATGGGTTTCAACGCTCGCCAGGAAAAGACCCTGCGGGCCTGGGAAAAAGACTTCAAGTCGATCAACAGCAAACATGAAATCCGCTTCCTCGGCGGCTCCGACGTCAAGCAGATCATCGGCTCCGACGCCTACAGCAGCGCCCTGCTGCACATGGGTGGCGGGCATGTGCATTCGCTGAACCTGCTGCTGGGCGAAGCCACCGCCCTCGCCGGCCATGGCGTGCGGATCTTCGAGAACAGCCCGGCACTGGAAGTCAGCTACGGCGAGCGCATCACCGTGCGCACCGGGCGCGGCTCGGTCAAGGCCAGCAAGTTGTTGTGGGCCTGTGACAGTTTCCTCAACAAGCTGGAGCCGGAGCTGCATCGCTCGACCATCAACACCTACGCCTTCCAGATGATGACCGAGCCGTTGAGCGAAGAGCTGATCCAGCGCATCAGCCCGATTCGCGGGGCCTACAGCGATATCCGTCCGGTGATCGACTACTACCGGGTGACCAACGAGAACCGCCTGTTGTTCGGCGCTGCCACGCCGTTGGTGGAGCACATTCCCGGCGACTTGAAAGCCTGGAACCGCAAGCTGATGCTGAAAATTTTCCCCTACCTCAAGGACGTGAAGATCGACCTGGCCTGGGGTGGCCCGATGGCCTGCAGCCCGAACCTGTTCCCGCAGATCGGCACTCTGCCGGGACGCAGCAATGCGTTCTTCGTCCAGGGTTATTCGGGTTTCGGTGTCACCCCCAGCCACATCATCTGCAAGGTCCTGGCCGAAGGCATGAGCGAAGGCTCGGCGCGCTATGACCTGGTCAGCTCGGTGCATCGCCCGACGATTATCGGCAAGGACGCGATCCGCCCACTGTTGCTGACCGCCGGCAAATCCTGGCACCAACTGTCCGGCTACTGGAATGGTCGCCGCTAACCCCTTTTTTATCCCTCTGGAGCAACTGCAATGACCCTTGTTACCCTCAAAAAAGATATCCAACTGTCTGAACTCGACGCCTGGGGCACCGTTGTCGATCTCGGTTCCGAAATCCTCGAAGGCGAACTCAAGGCCTTCGGCAAAATGACCTTTGGTGCGCCCACCGACAAGGTCAGCAGCGCCTATTTCGGCACCACCCAGGGCAAGTTCCGCATGGTCTACCCGTTTAACGAACAGGCCACGGTGGTCACCGGCGAAGTGCGTCTGACCGACGAGGCCAGCGGCCAAACCACCACCTACAAAGCGGGCGACAGCTGGTTCGTGACCCAGGGCACGCCAGTGCTGTGGGAAGTGCTGAGCGAGAGTTTCGTCAAACACTACTTCGCGGTCGTATAACTACTTTGCTCTATGTGGGAGCGAGCAAGCCCGCTCCCACATTCGGTGTGTGGTGGTTGATGATTGGAGTTCAGGCCATCCGGCTGGAACGAAATGCCTTGGGCGACAGGTCAAACTGCTTCTTGAACGAACGGCTGAAATGCGCCGAATCGGTAAAGCCCCATTTATAGGCAATCGAAGTGATCGACTCGCTACGCAAGAACGGGTTGGTCAAGTCATCCGCACTGCGTTTGAGCCGCGCACGCTGGATGTAACGGCAGACGCTGTCGTCCTGCTCCTCGAACAGCCGGTATAAATGACGCACCGAGATGTTCAAGCGGCTGGCCAGGCCGACAGGGCTCAGGCCAGGCTGGCTCAAGGACTCATCAATGACTTTCTGCACGTAGCTGCGCAGGTTGTTGCCTTGCAACGCGGTGGTGTCGTCGCGCGCGTCGTCATCCTGCTCCAGGGCTGAGCCCAGCAGCGACACAAAAGCACGCTGCAACGCCTCGACCTCATCCTCGGCGCCTTCGCTGCCCTTGCACAATTGGTCCATCAACACATGCAGCATGCGCCCACAGGCTTTGCTGGAGGAAATCTTGCCAAAGGTCTTCGCTTGGCTGCCCATCTGCTTGCACACCTGGGCACGCGGCAACGACAGCGAGATATGTTCGATCAAGCCGAACGGGGTGATTTCAATGGAGCCCACCGAGTCCATCAGCAGCAGTTCGCCAGGGGCCAGTTGCACCCGCTGGCCGTTCTGCACGACCTGTGAATAGCCGCTGCGCTGGCTGACCAAAAAGCAATCCTGGTCGTTATCATGGTCGGGATTGGTCACTTGGCGCTTGATCAGACCGGCGTTGGTACGCAGGCTGGCCAAGGGCAACCCGCCGCTTGAAAGCATGGAAAACTCGCCGATAAACAGCGAACGGTTGAAAGCCAGTTCGGTGTCGAAGTGGCCGCACATCGCACGCAAGTCGCGGTTCCAGGTGTCGAGCCCCTGTTGTGCACTCTGTTGGATACCCATGGGTGTCTCCACAATGGCTTATTATTTTTGTCGGGCAATAGTTAACATGTTACCTATATGCGCGCAACAAGTACCTGTCTGCCATTGTGTTAGCACTAATAATGCCAATCAGAGCGTGCGCAATACGCGTTGCAGGCCGGCCAGCACAGCCAGCAGCGCATCCCGCTGCACGCGGCTCAAGGCGATGTAGCGCCGAAAGGCCGGCATGCGGTTGACCACCTCGCTGCCGCCCATATGCTCCAGGCGCACGAGCCACTGACGGCCGTGCAGCTCGATATGCAGGCGCTTGAAATCCAGGAGCATCAATGCCCCATGCAGGGCACTGTCCTGCTGCAAACACGCCTGCAGTTGCCCCAACAATGCGCGTTCGCCGGTACGTTGCCGACAGCAGATCCCCGTGCGCCGGATGGCCCCGCCATGGTGCAATTCAAAGTGTGCCGCGCCCTCTGTCGAGGCAGGCAGGCGCAGGCTGAATTCGCTCATGACCAGGTGCATCAACAGCTGCGACTCGGTGCGCTCGCAAATTTCCAGGTGCAGGCTGTCATCGTCCAGGATGGCCCGCGCCAGGGTCGGCGAGACCCACTCGAACCGTGCCAGCCCCAGGTTGCGCCGCAGTTGCCCAAGGGTGCGCCCCGGCTGATAGCCCGCCGGCGCCCGTTGTGCGCTGAACAGTTCAGACAGTTTTTGCCGCAGCGCTGACATAGCCGTGGTGAGTGTGACCCGGTTCATTGGCAAACTCCTTGGCCAGCACGTCTTCCACCGACGCCGGCATGAATGGATTGACCTTCTGCACCACCAGGGTCCAGAACAGCGCATACACCGCAGTACCGCCCAGCATCACGCCGAACGGGATGTAGATATCCGCCGGATTCATCCCCGGTGGTGTGATAAACCACATGCCCAGCAGAATGCCGGCGCTGGACAGGATCTGCGGCAACGGGAACAGCGGCGAGCGGTACGCACGCGGCAAGTCGGGACGACGAATGCGCAGGATCACCACCGACACCGTCACCAGCAGGTAGGCAAAACTCCAGGCACACACCGCCGCCAGCACCAGGTGCATGATGTTATCGGTGTTACCGCCCAGGTACAGCGCGTGCAGGCAGGGGATCAACATCGCTACCAGGATGCACAGTACCGGGGTCTTGAAGCGTGGATGCAGGTAGGTGAACACCTTCGGCAACGCGCCATCCACCGCCATGCCGTAGAGAATCCGTGGCACACCCGCCATCAAGGTATTGATGGTGGCGGCGCCCGCAAACAGAAAGCCGACCCCCAGCCACAGCGGCCCGATCTGCCCCATCACCTGTTCGGCGAAGCGTGGAATCGCCATGGGTGTATCCAGCAAATGCACGCCGCTGGCCGCGTCCAGCACCACGTTTTCTACCTGGCGTTTCATCGCCGCGCCGTAGATGAACATGCACGTCGCCACGCCCATCAGGCCAAGCATCATTGCCCGCGGCATGACCTTGGCCGACTGGCGCAAGTCCGGCGCCAGCGGGGTGACGAACTCGCAGCCGACAAACATGAACATCGCCATGCCCACCAGGGACAACACCGTCACCAGGTCGCTGCCCACCAGGGATTCGCCAAACCAGCCGTCCAGTTGCACCGCCGGCGCAGCGATCAAGCCCAGCACGCCAAACACCATCAAGGTGGTCCACATACCGAAGGTCAGGATGATTTCGGCGCGGCCAAAGGCACTGACACCGAACACATTGAGCACACCAAACACCAGCACAAAGCCGACCCCAAGCAACCAGGAGCCGCCGGCGGATTCGGCCAGGGTATTGAGGTGCTCGAAGTTCACCAGGGCCATGACGCCGGCAAGGATGGTCTCGGCGGTGCCGGCAAACACATGCACGATCAGGTAGGCCGACAAGGTGCCGGTGATCGCAAAGAAACGACCCATGCCGCAGTTGATGTAGTCGTACACCGAGCCGGTGGTGGGCAGGATCGATGCGGCCTCGGCGAAGGTGGTGGCCTGGGCCAGCATCATCACCACGGCGATCAGCATGGCCAGCGCAAACGCGCTGCCGCCGATGCCAAAGCCCATGGTCGCGGTGAGAATCACCGGGCTTGCCATGATCAGGCCAATGGTGCTGGCCAACGCGGTGGGAAAACCCACCGTGCCCCGGTTCAGGTGCGCGGTAAGTCTGTCATTGATCGACATGGTGCAGATCCTCGAAGGGGATTTTTAGAAGTGCTTGCACTGTGCGCCCCGCCCAACCTGATCGTCTTGCCCCTGGCTGCCGCTGGTTTTGTTGCTCCCTGCCAGGGCTCGCGGCCTGGCGGCCAGGATCAATTGCCTGGCACGCAGGTGAAAGACTTGCGCTGCCGACGCTCGCCCTAATGCCCCCTCAACTTCATCTTGCTGGGGACTATAACAATGGAGCACACACGCAAAACCCACCACCTGCACCCGGTCGTCGGCCTGGGTCTGGCGCTGTTGATCGGCCAACCTGCGGCCCAGGCAATCGAACTGTATGCCGACGACGACACCACCGTCACCGGCAACTTTCTCGCGGTGTACGGGATGTTCAACAGCCGCAAGAACTACGAGGGCAGCCCGGGCGGTTCGACCTGGCGTGAAGGCTTTATCAAATATGGCGTGAGCATCGACCAGCGCCTGGGCGACCTGGGCAGTGTGTACGGCACCACCAATCTGGTGAGTTCGGGTACCTGGGGCGATGGCGATGCTTCCCGCGTGACCGACGGCAGCGAGCGCACCACCAAGTTCGAGGAAGCCTTTGCCGGCTGGCGCTCGGGCAATCTGTTGCCCGCGTTGGGCAAGGATGGCCTGGACCTGTCGTACGGGCGCCAGATCATCACCGTGGGCGATGGTTTTATCATCAATGACGACGGCCCGAACCTGGGCAATGGCGTGGCCGATGGTGAGTTCGATCGCGGTGGCGCCTATTACATCGCGGCGCGGCATGCCTTCGACAAGGCAGCGGTGGTGCGCCTGGGCGGCAAGGACGGCCTGCATGGCAGCCTGATGTGGATCGAGTCCGACAACCGCGCCCAGGCCCTGACCGAAATGGCCATCGGCACCCTGGAATACAGCGCCGCACCGGGCACCCTGGGCCTGACGTACCTGCATGGCATTGATGTCGACGAACGCTATGCCAGTGACGTGCAAAAGCAACGCAAGGGCATGAACCTCTACAGCCTGCGCGGCAGCGGGAATGCCGGGATCGACAATGCGCACTTCTCGTTCGAATACGCCTGGCAGGACAAGGATCCAGGGCCGGAAAAAGCCTGGTACGCCGAAGCCGGCTATACCTTTGCCGACCTGCCCTGGTCGCCGGACCTGACCTACCGTTATGCGCGCTATTCGAAGAACTGGGATGCACTGTTTGCCGGTTTCAACCGGGGCTTTGGCACCTGGGTCCAGGGCGAAGTGGCAGGCAACTACTCCGGCCCCTACAACACCAACACTTCGGTGCAACATGTGGCACTCAAGGTCAAGCCGCTGGACAACCTGACCCTCGGCGCGCTGTTCTTCGACTACACGACCGTGAGCAAACGCAACATGCTCGACCTCGATGGCCGTGAGCTGGACCTGTATGCCGAATGGGCGGTGAATGACCACCTGATCATCACGCCGTTGATTGGCCTGTACCAACCGGACAAGGACCAGGACACCGGCGGCAACCAGGTCGGCGGCAATGGCACCAATGTGTACAGCCAGTTGGTGGTCGCTGTGCCGTTCTGAGCTATGGATACTTACCGCCATCCCAATGTGGGAGCGGGCTTGCTCGCTCCCACAGGGGCGCTCTGCCCCCCTCATGGCAGCCACAGACATACGCCCCGGCAGGCACAGTCAAGCCGTGACCTTGCGCGTTGGTTAGCCTCAGGCTTTCCTTTTTGATCAGGAACACCCCATGAGCGATATCGCGCTGCTGCCCCAGGTCGAAGCCTTCTTGCGTCGAGACCATGGCCTGTTCATCGACGGCCACTACGTCCCCAGCCAGTCCAGCCAGACCCTGGAGGTAATCAACCCCGCCACCGGCAAGGTCATCGCGACGGTGATCGATGCGCAAGCGGCTGATATTGAGCTGGCCGTGGCGTCTGCCCGGCACGGCTTCAAACAGTGGTCACAAACCGCCCCGGCGGTACGTGGCAATGTGCTGCTGAAACTGGCTGACCTGCTGGAGCAAAACCGCGAGGAACTGGCGCAGATCGAGACCTGCCAGTCGGGCAAGATCATCCAGATTTCCCGCGCCTTTGAAGTGGACCAGGCCGCGCATTTCCTGCGCTATTACGCGGGCTGGGCAACCAAGATCAGCGGCCAGACCCTCACCCCGTCGCTGCCCTCGTTTGCCGGCGAGCGCTACACCGCCTTCACCCTGCGCGAACCGGTCGGCGTGGTGGTCGGCATCGTGCCGTGGAATTTCTCCACCATGATTGCCATCTGGAAACTCGCCTCGGCCCTGGTGACCGGTTGCAGCATCATCATCAAACCCAGCGAATTCACGCCGCTGACCCTGCTGCGCATTGCCGAACTGGCGGTGCAAGCCGGCCTGCCCGCCGGTGTGCTGAACGTGCTGACCGGCGGTGGCCAGGTGGGCAAGGGGCTGATCGAACACCCCGGCACCGACAAGGTGTCGTTCACCGGTTCGGTGCCCACCGGCATTGCGGTCGGCCGCGCGGCCATGGGCGCCGGCCTGACGCGGGCGACTCTGGAGCTGGGTGGCAAAAACGCGGCGGCGTTCCTACGCGATGTGCCGCTGGAAACCGCCGTCAACGGCATTATCGAGGCCGGGTTCCTGCACTCGGGGCAGATCTGTGCGGCGGCCGAGCGCTTCTTCGTCCACCGCTCGCAAATCAACCCAGTCATGGAGGCCCTGGCCCAGCGTTTGAGCGCACTGAATATCGGCTCGCCGCTGGATGAGCGCACCGAATTCGGCCCGGTCACCCATCGCCAACACCAAGCGAAGCTGGAAGGTTTTTTTGCCACCGCCCGCGCCGAAAACAACACGATTATCTACGGCGGCCAACCGATGGATCGACCCGGTTGCTACGTCGAGCCCACGGTGATCCTCGCCAACAGCATCAACGATACGCTGCTCACCGAAGAAACCTTCGGCCCCATCGCCACGTTCCTGCCCTACGACGACGAGGACGAGTTGCTGGCACTGATGAACCACACTGCCGGCGGCCTCAGCGCCAGCCTGTGGACCAACGACTTGGGCAAGGCCCTGCGTATGGTCCCGGCCATCAACGCCGGCACGGTGTGGGTCAACATGCACACCCTGCTCGACCCGGCCGTACCATTCGGTGGCAACAAATCCTCGGGAATTGGCCGCGAGTTTGGCAGTGCGTTTATCGAGGACTACACCGAACTCAAGTCGGTCATGATGCGTTATTGATTACCCTGGGATCAGCGCCTCCGCCTCGATCTCGATCAACCACTCGGGCAGCGACAAACCGCTGACGATGATCCATGACGACGGCGGCGGGTTGCGCGGAAAACGCTCGCGCAAAGCGGCGGCGATGGGTTCCTGCTGATCGCGGGCGGACTCGACGATGTACAGGCGCAGCATAATCACATGGGACAGATCGCCCTCGACCGCCGCCAGGACCTTTTCGATATTGTCCAGGGCCGTGGCGGTCTGCTCGGCGATGCCTGGGCCGACGGTGCGTTCGTCAGCGTCCACGCCTACCTGACCAGACAAGAGAATACGCCGCCCCTCACGCACTTCCATGGCCTGGCTGAAACCGTATTGCAGGGAGTTGAAGACTGTCGGGGGATTGATGGTTCTTCGTTGCATGACGACTCCTTGTTGTCTGTAGGAAACAAGGCTACCTCAACGGTTTTTCCGGCTCTTGGAGAAGTTGCATATTTCAACATCTGGAAACAGAACGCCTTGCAATCAACCTCTCCCCTGCCTATATTCGCGCCAGGCGCCCTCTACGCCACCTTCCGCGGAAAGGGCTGCGCCCAGGACATGACTGCATACCCCATCACTACGACTCCCAACCTTAAAGCGGACAAGGTTTGTGCAAGGAGATCGTATGTCGCAACGCCCCGCCTCACCGGCCACTGACGGTCGTATCAACCTTGAGCAGCAGCGCAAGCGCGCCAAGGAGCTTTTGCAGCGTATGAAACAAGGCACGGCGCCCGCTGAACTGGCGCAGGTTGCCAACCTGCCACCGACCCTTTCCGATGCTCAATGGCTGGTTGCCCGGCAGTTGGGTTTCAGCAGTTGGCCCAAGCTCAAGGCCCATGTGGACGCCGTGGATTTTGCCGCCAACCACCCAGGTTTCGAGGCCAGCGATGAAGCGCGCACCACCCATTGGCGCTGCGGCAATGATATTGCCCACAGCCTTGGTGTGGCGGGGTTCAAGGGACGGTTTCGGATGCTCACGGATCCGCTGTGCATGGGCCCGGTCCAGGCCTTGCCGGGCGAGGCCTACCGGGCAACGCGGGCGCGGTTCATCAGCCAGGCGTTTGCCCTAGACCTGGCAGATGCCGCACGCCGCCTGGACGACGAATACCAGCATCTTGAGGAACTGGGCAGTGCCGATCACAGCGTGCTGTGGTGCGAGGCCGATGCCTATGACCAGTTGTTTTTGATCCGTGCGCTGGCCGGGCTTGAGCGCGTGCCCACCAGGCTGGAACTGATCGAAGTCGACCGCATCCCCGGCGTGCAACGCTTTATCGGCATCGGCCAATTGGCGCCACCGGTATTGGCTTGGCTGTGGCCACAACGGCGACCTGTCGATGAAGCCATGCGCCAACTGGCCCGGCAAGCATGGGCCGCCTATTGCAACAGTTCGCCAGTGAATCTGGCGCAACTGGCCCACGCCACTCATCCCTGCCTGCCCTTGCTGGCCCCGGCATTGCGCCGGCAGTTACAGGAGCTACCAGGCGCTCGCGATGGCCTGTCGCTGACCGAGCGCCTGGCCCTGCAGTATCTCGCCGAGGTCGGCCCCACGGCGTTTGCCCGGGTGTTCGCCGAGTTGATGGCCAAGCGTGAGCCCCTGCCCTTTCTCGGCGACATGATGTTTCATGCCCTGCTGCGTCCCTTGATCGACGGAGCCGATCCATTGCTGACGGAGTCCGAGGCTGATCTGCCATGGCCCGGCCGCACATTGACCCTGACACCGCTGGGCGCCAGGGTGTTGCAAGGCCGCGCGTACTGGCCAGACCATGCAAGCCACACACGTTGGGTCGGTGGCGTGCAGATCATGCCCGGCCTGCCTCACTGGACGCTGGATGACGAGGGCGAACCACTCTGGCGGGCATGACTGCCTTGGCTGAGCATCTGCAATGTGTAGCGCAACGATGCCGGCAACATCGGGCCGTGGCCCAATCCGGCAAAGGTCTGCTGGCGTACCTGCAAGCCATGGACCTGTTGCAGGCTGCCCACTAGCGTCTTGAACGCCGTGTCGCTGGCCTCTTTGGACGGCGACACACTGGCCGGGCTGGCCGGTTCCAGGTCGCCACGCATCAGCAGCAAGCGCGGCCGGCTGCCGTTCAAGCGTTGTGCCAGAGCTTGAGACTCGGCGCTCACCACGCCTTGATTCCACCACAACGAAGGACTCGCGGCGGCGTAGTCATCGAAGGCTTGCGGGCGCGTCAGCAAGGCATGCAGCACCAGCAGGCCGCCATAGGAGTGGCCCCATAGCAATTGCCGCTGCGGGGTGATACCCAGACGCTGATTGACCTGCGGGCGGATATTTCCGCTCAGCAAATCCAAAAATACATCCGCACCGCCACTGGGCACCGCAGTCAACGGATCCCGTTGCTCCACGGCACTGCCGACCCTTGGCGTGTAGTCGAAGGTGCGTGCATTGCGCTCGATGCGCAGCGGCGTGGCATAACCCACGGCGACCAACACCGGCGGTGACGCACTCTGCGCCAATTGATTCAAACCCTGGCTGTCCAGCGCGGCCATCGCGGCGTTGCCATCGAGCAGGTACGCCACCGGGCTGGCGTCACTCACCGCAGGCGGCTGCCCCAGCCAGATCCGGTAATGGCGAGCGCCATCCGCCGACTCCAGCTCCAGGGTGCTGAACCTGTAGGCACTGGCCTCACGCAACACCGGCGCATCCATCAACTGATCAGGTGCAGGTTTGGCGACGGCAGCCTGGGCCATCAGCAACAGCGCCAGGCTGATCAGGCGCCCCATCAGAAGGACGCCGTGAGGCTGGTGTACAAGGTACGACCGGACTGGTTATAGGTCGCGGCGCCTGCCCCTTCGATATTCGCTACACCCTGGGCATTGCCTTCGCGCCACAGGCGTTTGTCGAACAGGTTGTCGACGCCGGCCGTCAGGCTCAGGTTCTGGGTGAAGGCGTACGTACCGCTGACCCCGGCAATAGCATACGGCGATAGCTGGTTGTTGCCCGACCCCGTCACGCGCTCGCCGTGGTAGTCGTATTTTTTCGGGGTTTGCTTGCCGTACCAGGCCACGCTCATTTGTAGGGACAGGTCATCGCTGGCCTGCCAGTCGAGCATCGAGTTCAAGGTGTACTTGGGCGCGACGGACAGCACATCGCCGGTCTGCTTGTTTTTCGATTGCAGCATGTAGGTGAAGTTGTTGGTCCAGTTCAACTGCTCGGTCAACGGCAGGGCCAGGGTGCCTTCCAGCCCTTCGACCAGGGCCTTGGGCACGTTTTCCCACTGGAAGATACTCGCGTTGGCCGTGGTGCCGGTGCCGCCGCTGGCGCTGCCGACCGGAGTCAGGCCCGACTCGATCTTGTTTTTGTAATCGTTACGGAAGTACGTCAGGCCCGCCACAACCCCGTCATTGCGGTACTCGATCCCCAGCTCCTTGTTGACGCTGGTTTCGGCATCCAGGTCGGCATTGCCTTGCAGGTAGCAACTGGTGGTCTGCCCGTAGCAACCCTGGCCATTGCTATACAGCAAGTAGTTGGGGTTGAGCTGGTAGAGGTTGGGCGCCTTGTAGGAACGGGCGATCCCGGCTTTCAGGGTCAGGGTGTCGGTGAGCACTTGGGACAGGTTAAGCGACGGGCTCCAGTTGTCACCCACCACGTCGTGGTGGTCCATGCGCAGGCCCGGGGTCAGGCGTGTGCCAGGGCGCAGTTCGATATTGTCCTCGACGAACACCGAGAAGATCCGCGCCGAGGACGAGCTGCTGCGGTTGCTCCCGGCCAGCCCAGGCACGCTGCCCCCGGCGGTGGTGGTTTGCACGTTGGAGCTGGGGTCATCCAGTTGCTGCTCGACCCATTCGGTGCCCACGGTCAGTACCTGGTCCACCCCGGCATGCAAGGGCAGGCTGACTTCACCGTGGGCGGTCAGGTCACGCAATACGCTGGTATTGAAGTCGCGGCTGGAGAAGATCCCTTCGGTGCCACCCGCCAGGCCCTCGCTGATCCGGCTGTTGCGGGTCTTCTCGTATTGCAGGTAGGCCAGGCTGGTGCCCAGGTCCCAGTCGCCGCGATGGGTCACGGCGTAGGTCTCGCGGTACATCACATTGGTCTCGTGGCCGAGCAGTTTTTTCACGTTGGCGTTGCTGTTGGTGTTCTGGGTGTCACCGGTGTAGATGTTGCCCTGGCGGCTGAAACCGGCTTCCAGGTCCAAGGTCTGCTCAGGCGTCATCTTCCAGCTCAACAGGCCGTTGACGTCCTTGTTGCGCACCCCTTCGCGCCCCGCCGGCAAGGTGCCGACCTGGTTACCGGTACGTTTGGACTCATGACCGCTGTTGATATCGGCGTCGTCGGCATTGGTTTTCGCCACGTTGCCGTACACCCGGTAGCTGAGGGTGTCGGTGAGCGGGCCGTTCAGGCCGAAGTTCATGCGCTCGGTCTCGCCTTCGGCGCTGTGCTGGGCGAAGTTGTGGTAGATCGTCGCCGAACCGTGGGTCTCGGTACCGGGTTGTTTGGTGATGATGTTCACCACGCCACCGGCGGCGCCGTTGCCATAGCGGGCGGCAGCCGGGCCACGGATGACCTCGATCCGCTCGACCTGGTCGGCGGGCACCCAGTTGCTGTCGCCACGGCTGTCACGCTCGCCGCGCCAGCCATAGCGCACGGAGTTACGGCTGCCCACCGGCTTGCCATCAACCAGGATCAGGGTGTTTTCCGGGCCCATGCCACGGATATCGATCTGTCGGTTGTTGCCGCGCTGGCCGCTGCTGGAATTGCCCGTGAGGTTGACGCCGGGCATGGTGCGGATGATGTCCGACAGATCGTTGGCCGGCGGGCGCTTCTTGATGTCTTCGGCGGTGATGATCGACACGCCGGGCGCCTGCTTGATCTCTTCCTGCGCCGTGCCCAGGACGGTCTGGGTTTGCAGCTCAAGACGCGCAGGGGCCTCGGGCTCGGCGGCAAAGCTGCTGGCGGGCAGCAGGCTGCAAATACTCAGGGCAAGCAGGGACAGGGGCGGCAGGCGGTGCATGAGGGGATCTCCGAAACGTCAAGCCCACCGATAGCGGTAGGCCAGCAAAGATCGCAGATGATAATTAGATGCAATTGCGAGTAAAGAACATTAACTTTCTAAACATTTGCCCCAGCCACCCGCAGGTGCATGCGCAGACCTTGCCCGCCCTGGCTGGCCCATAACTGGCCGCCCTGCAATTGGATGGCGCGTCGGGCAATGCTCAAGCCCAGGCCAAACCCGTTACCGGGCGTACCGTCCAGGCGCAGGTAGGGTTCAAAGATCCGCTCCAGGTCGGCCTCGGCAACGCCAGCGCCCTGATCCTCGATGGTCAGCAACCACGTCTCGCCTTCACGTGCCCCGCTCAAGCGAATGACACCGCCTGGGGGGGAATGGCGGATTGCATTGCGCAGGATGTTCTCCAGGGCCTGGGCGAAACTGTTGAGGTGAACCCTGACTTCGCACTCCTCACCGACCTCGCACACCAGCGCCTGCAATGGCCAGTCCGTCTCAAAATGCGCGTCCTGCACCAGCGCCTCCCACACCGAGGCCACTCGTACATCTTCGGCCTGCAACTGCGGCCGTTCAGTATCCAGCCAGGCCAGGTTGAGGGAGTCATCCACCAGGCGCCGCATCTCCTCGACCTCGCGCGCCAGCCGCTGTTCCAACTGCTGGCGCGCCAGGCCGCTTTCGCTGGCGATTTTCAAGCGGGCCAGGGGCGTGCGGATTTCATGGGACAAGGTGCGCAACAATTGGCGTTGCTGTTGCAGGCTTTGCCGCAGGCGCTCGGCCATGTGTTCGTAGGCACGCGCCAACTCGCCCAACTCGTCGCCGCGACGGGTTACGGCACTGCTGGCCAGCGGCGCCAGGTCACCGCCACTCAGGGCGTTCGCACGCTCGCGCAATTCGCTCAAAGGCACCACCAAGTGGCGATACAGCAACAGGCCCAGGCCCAAGGCCAAAACCACCGGCACCACACCGTGGGTAAACAGATGCGTCCACGGCGTCAGCCCCGGTGGCAGCAAGCGCTCGGGCAACTGCATGACCAAGCGGCCACGCTCCGGGTGTTGAGGGAAGGCGATGCTGACATAGGGCAGTTCATCCTCCAGGCGTTTGCTCATGGGCCAACTGGGCTTGCGCATAAAGGTCAGGTGGCTGACCTCAGCCGCCGTCAGCGGTTGTGTGCCAAGGCTTTGCAGGAACGGATCGAGCACGCCGACCCAGGTCTGCTCGCGTTGCTGCAGGGTCTGGCGCCATTGCTCCACGGCCTTGGCGTCACCGGTTGCGGCCACCTCTTCGGCCTGCGCGGCATAGGCGGTCAGGGCCGCGCGGTCAGGCTCTGCAAGAAAATAAGTACTGCGCTCGACCTGCAAGCCCCAGCCCCAGACCAACCAGACCAGCAGCAAGCAGAAACACACTTGCAACAGCGCCATTTTCCATAGCAGTGGATGCCGACGCTGCATCAGCCCAAGCCTTCACACAGCAGCACATACCCCTGATGGCGCACCGCCTCGATGCGCACGCCCTGCAAATTAATTGCCGCCAGCTTGCGGCGCACATTGCACACATGCACATCCAGGCCACGATCCAGCCGCGTATAGGCGCGATGCAACACATGCTGGTACAGGAACGCCTTGGACAAGGGTTCGCCGACGTGCTCATGCAGGGTGGACAGCAAGCGGAACTCCGAAGCGGTCAGGCCTGCCGGGCAGCCGTTGAATAGAACATCACGGGCATTTACATCCAGGTCCAGCCATAGCGGCCTAGAGACAGGTGTACCGCGATCAAGCGCCACACGCCGCAGCAACGCGTCGATACGCACATCCAACTCGGCGAGGCTGAAGGGCTTGGGCAAATAGTCATCCGCGCCCTGGCTGAAACCGATGATGCGGTCCTGCTCGGCGCCCAGTGCCGACATCAGAATCACTGGTGTGCCCCGCTCGTTGCGCAAGCGCGCCAGCACATTCAGGCCGTTTTCGTTGGGCAGCATGATATCCAGCAGGATCAGCTCGACCGCTGGGTCCAGCGCCATGCTCAAGCCTTCATCACCGCGATGCGCGCTGCTCAAGGCGAAACCGCGTCGGCTCAAATGGGTACAAAGATGGGAGCACAGCTCGACGTCATCCTCGATGACCAGGATGCGCGCGGAAGAAGATGACATAGGCAGTGGATGATAACTGTTCACAATTAGGCCAGTTTCTCACTCGGAGAAACATTGCGCAACGAACGTCGCGTGTTGTGATGTTCAAGTGAGGATTATCAATATTTTAAAGAAACTGAATGCGTTGAACCTGGGCTTTTTCAGGTAAACACGAACAATCAAGCTATCTCCTCGTTAGGTCACATACCGGATGCAGGAGAATCACCATGTCGAAAACCACCGTCAGCCAATTCATGCACACCCTCCATCAACGCCTCACAGAGTTATGGGAAACCTGTGCCCGCGCCGGGGGCGCACGGCCATGACCCGCTTGCTGCTGGGCGCTGCGATGCTGGCACTGCTTATCGGGTGCAGCACCGTCAAACAGCCCGAGCTGGGCGTCGCAGTCCAAAGCTCCGGGCAGATCTGGAATGCCGTGGCGCATTACAGCGGCCGCACGTTTCTATCGGGGCCACGCTGGACCGGCACCCAGGGCCCGCAACTGACGGCAGTTGACCAGAATGGCCAGCACAGCGCCTATCCAAACAGTGCCTGGAACAACTGGGCGCCAGGATTGGATGCAACCAATGCCTTTGTGAACATCAATGCCTTGCGCCTGGAAGGCGACAAACTGTGGGTGGTGGATACCGGCTCGCCCGAGTTCGGCGGCAACCCCGTCAGCCAGGGCGCAAAGCTGGTGTGTATCGATCTGCCTACAAACAAGGTGGTTCGGACCTACTTCTTCGGGGCGGACATCGCCACAGCCGGCAGTTATGTGGATGACGTGCGCTTCAGCGCCGGCATGGCTTTGCTCACCGATGCGGGAAATGCCGGCATTATTGTGGTGGACCTGAAGACCGGCGCTGCCCGGCGTGTATTGAACCAACATGCATCGGTGGTCGCCCGGCCTGACCGGGACTTGATCCTCAGCAACCAGGTGGTCAAGGCTCCCGATGGTGCCCCCCTGCGCGTCAACGCCGATCCGCTGGAAGTCAGCATTGATGGCATCTGGCTGTATTACGGCCCGCTGCAAGGCCCCTGGTCCAAGGTGCGTATCCAAGACCTTGCCAACCCGGCACTGAGCCCGGAACAACTGGCCGCGCGGGTTGAGTTCTTTGCCGATATCCCCGCAACCGGTGGCTCGGTCATGGACGCACAGGGCAACCTGTACTTTTCCGACCTGGCCCATGATGCCATTCGCGTACGCCGCACTGACGGGCAGATCGAAACCCTGATCGTGGACGAGCGATTGCATTGGGTTGACGCGCCGTTCCTGGACAAGGACGGAGTGCTGTGGCTGCCTACCCCACAAATGGACCGCGTTGCGCTGTTCAACAAGGGCAAATCCCTGGTGCAGTGGCCAGTGGGGGTTTATCGCTTATCGACACATCGCTGATCAGCGCGCACGCAAATTGCTTGGCGCTTTCACATCCCTTTCACAGTCGGGCGCCTAGGGTGATTCCAGCTCCTAGTGAAAACCTTTAAGCCCGCACTCCCCATCGCGGGCTTTTCTTTGTCTGTGATTTGGCTGGCAACGAGTTGCATACTCCTTGCCAGCCCAGTGGAGTGATATCTAATCGCCTCAGCCCACCTCAGAACTTGAACACATACGTCGTAATCAAGCGTGTCTCCGTATAATCCGGCCCCGCCGCGCTGCCGTTGCCATAACGGGTCTTGACGTCGTAACGGCGCCACTCCAACCCCAGGTTCTTGAAGGTCCCGGCCTGCACCACATAGCCAAGGGCCAGCCAGCGTTCGCTTTCCACGTTCTGGTCCAGGGCGTTGTTGCCACGGTCGATGCCTGTCCCGCGGAAGTAGCGCGTCTTGAACTTCAACCCCGGGACGCCCATCGCTGCGAAGTTGTAGTCATAACTCACTGACCAGGAGCTCTCATTGGGCTTGACGTAAGACACCACGGACCAGTTCACCAGGTACGGCTGGGGTGCATAGCCGTTGATGGTGGGGAAACCACTGTCACCGAGCATGCGCTGGTAGGCGACGCCAAAAGTATGGCCGCCCTTTTTCAAGGCGGTCATCAGGCCATAGGAGCGGTTATCGATGTTTCCGTACAACGCCTTGCCATCTTCGCGGTTATCGAAATAACGCAGGTCGCTTTTCAAGGCATAGCCGCCACCCAGGTCGAGGTCATGGCTCAGGCCGAAGTATTGCTGCTG
This sequence comes from Pseudomonas sp. 25 R 14, assembly GCF_900004755.1. Classification (NCBI taxonomy): domain Bacteria; kingdom Pseudomonadati; phylum Pseudomonadota; class Gammaproteobacteria; order Pseudomonadales; family Pseudomonadaceae; genus Pseudomonas; species Pseudomonas sp. 25 R 14. The sequence goes on from NZ_CVTS01000052.1 coordinate 216,588, forward strand.
GTAGATATCTTCCAACTGACCGTAGAAATACGTCGCCGATAACTGTGGGGTCAGTGCATAAGTGGCACCGGCAAAGTTCAGGCCGGCGCTGCGGCGTTTTATATCCGGGCCATTAAACAGGTACATTTTTTCGCGGTCGGATGATTCCCGTGAACTGATCTGGTTGAAACGCCCGGCGGTCAATGTCCACTTATCAATGTCCTTGGACTCGATACTGACCCCATTAAATGTGGTCACCAATTGCCGGGTATCGTCGTAATACGCCACCGGCAAGGTCGGGCGGTGCTCGCCCAACTTCAATTCGGTTTTCGAATAGCGAACTTTCGCCGCGAACGCCGCCCGGCCGTAGTCCTGCACCGGTTCGCCACGGCTGTCGTCGTACGGGATCACCGAGTCCGGCCCACGCCCGCCACCGCCGTCCAGGCGGTACGCATACTGTCCGTAGAGATCGAGGGCGAACTGCATAGGGCCTTCGGTGTAGCCTGAGGCGGCCTTGAAGTCGAAACCCTGGGTCCAACTGCCGACCCGGGACTTGGGTGCATCCGTCTGGTGAAAGTCCCGGTCCAGGTAAAAGTTGCGCAGGCCCAGGCTGATTTGACGGTCGTTGATAAAGTCGGCGTGGGCAAATAGCGGCGTCAGGCAGCCCAGCAGGCCGACGAACACGCAGTCGCGGGCCATTCTATTTTCAAGAGGCATCGGTGGTTCCTTTATATGCGCGCAAAACATTTGAGTGGGGCAGATAACTAATGGGCAGTTAATCCGCAGTCTTGTTTTTATAACCACTTGCTGCAAAAAGACGCATGCGTGCGGAGCACGCTTATTGTTGTTTTAGAGAACCGGACAAGTTAGTTGGCAACGATCAAGAAGCGGCCTTCGATGCGTCCCCCAGGCGATGATAGGCACGGTTGAAATACACCAGGCCTTCCTGGCTTTCGCCATTGCAGATACCCAGCACCTCACAGTAGAAAATCGTATGGGAGCCCACCTCATGGGCCTGGGCGATGCGGCAATCGAAACTCACCAGCGACTCCTGCAAAATCGGCGCGCCACTTTCCAGGGTCACCCACTGGGCACAGGCAAAACGCTGCTCGGTGTTCATGTCACGGTTGGCAAACACCCCGGAAATCGCCTGGTGATCGGCTGTCAGTACGTTGACACTCAACACACCGTTGCTCTTGAAGTTGATATTGGACGTCGACGCCCGGTTCATGCACACCAGCAGGGTCGGCGGCTGATCCGTCACGCTGCATACCGCCGAGGCCGTAAAGCCGAAGCGCCCGGCTGCGCCATCGGTGGCGATCACCGAGACGGCGCCGCCGAGCAATGCCATTGCATTGCGAAAACCTGTTGTATCTACCATGGTCTTGCCCTCCGCCAATTCAGATGTCCAGCACCAGTTTTTTCGATTTGGCCCGCGAGCAACACACCAGGATCTGGTCATTGGCGGCCTTTTCGTCGTCGGTGAGGTAGACATCCCGATGGTCGGGCTCACCTTCCAGCACATCGCACAGACACGTCCCGCACACCCCCTGCTCGCAGGAGATTTCAATCTTGATACCGACACTGGCCAGGGCGTCGAGAATGCTTTGGCCTTCTTGCACCTGCACCTGCTTGCCGCTGCGCGCGGCGACCACTTCAAAGCCCTGGCCGCTGCTGTCGACCTCGACCTGGAAGTACTCACGATGGATATGGTCCTGGGCATGACCGGCCTTGGCCGCCTCACTGATGACCCAATCCATGAAGCCGGCCGGCCCACAGACGTAGACATGGACCCCAGCGCCGGGCACTCCGAGCACCGCTTGCAGGTCAAGCCGTTGACCCTGGTCTTCGTCATCGAAATGGGTGTGTACCCGCGACGCGAATAACGCGTGCTGCAGCTCATCGATAAAGCCGCAGAGGCTGCGTGACCGCGCGCAATAGTGCAGCTGGAACTCCCGCCCCTGGGCCTGCAAGGCATACGCCATGGCCACCATGGGCGTGATGCCGATACCACCGCCGATCAGGATCGAGCGTTGCGCATCGGCCGCCAGGGGAAACAGGTTGCGCGGTGCGCTGATCTGCACCACCTGGCCTTCGAGCAGTTGCTCATGTACCGCCAGGGAGCCGCCGCGCGAGCCCGGATCTTTCAACACGCCCAGGCGATAGACCCGGGAATTGGCCGGGTCGCCACACAGCGAGTACTGGCGGACCAGGCCCGCTTGCAGGTGAATGTCCACATGGGCCCCGGCCTCGAAGGCCGGCAACGCCTGGCCATCAGGGTCGGCCAGGTCGAGGACCACCACCCCCTGGCCCTGTTCCTGGCGTTTTTGCACCACCACTTTCAATAATGTTTGCACGCTCATATCGGCTCGTTCCGCTGGTTATTATTGGCCAAGGCCGATCACGGTCGGCCCGTTGTCGCATCAGCGCATGAATAGCCCGCCGTTGACGTCCCAGGTCGCTCCGGTGACGAAATAGGCATCCTGTTCCGCCAGTTGCACCACCAGGCGACCGATGTAATCGGCACTGCCCAGGCGCTTGACCGGGATCGCTTCGAGCAGTTGCTCCATGCGCTCGGGCGCGACCACGGCATGCACTGCCGGCGAGTCGATCGGCCCCGGGGCGATGGCATTGACCGTCACCCCGCGTGCCGCCAGTTCCTTGGCGAAGATCTTGGTCAGAGTGATGATCGCGCCCTTGGATGCCGCGTAATGCCCACCGGTAGCAGTCCCGCCGTTCTGCCCGGCCAGGGACGCCATGTTGATGATCCGCCCATAGCCCTGGTCAGCCAGGTAAGCCCCCAATACCTGGCAACCGACAAAGGTGCCGCGCTGGTTGATGTTGGTGACCCGCTCGAACTCCTCGGGGCTGATCTGCATCAACGGCGTTGCCAGGGTCATGGCCGCATTGTTGACCAACACATGCAGGGCGCCGAAACGCTCTAGGGTCGCCGCCAGTGCCTGCTCGAAATCGGCCTTGCAGCCCACGTCCAGACGTAGCGCCAACACGCGCTCGCCGCTCAGGTCCAGGCGCCGGGCGCTGGCGTTTGCCGCCTCCAGGGAAAGGTCGCTGAGCACCACCGCGTACCCCGCCGCGTACAACTGGGCGGCGATGGCGTACCCCAGGCCCTGGGCAGCGCCCGTCACTAAGGCTATGTGTGTCATGCCGGCGCCCTCACAGGATGTAACCGATACCGGCGAGGGTGTCGGTGGAGTTGATCAGGTGGATCAGCTTGCGCTGGATCTTGAAACTGTCGCCGTCACGCAGCAGCTCGAACGTGATATCGGCGGTGTAGTGCTTGAGCACGTCCTTGCGGCATTCGCGCAGGTTCTGTGCGCAGCGCACGGTGACGGTTTTGCCGTCATCGGCGAGCAGGCGAAACCGTGACAGCGTGCGCACGGTGCGCGCCCGTGGCGTGGTGGAAATCGACTCGCCGCTGGTCAGGCGTGTGACCCGCAACTGGCGCATGTGATGGTCGTCATAGGCATAGTTGAGGGTGTTCTCAAAGTCGGTTTCCAGCGGGTCGATGGGGATGATGTAGGTCGCATCCTGGGTCCAGAGCGCCAGCCATGATTCAAACTCACCGTGATCGAGCATGTCCGCTTCTTGCCAGATAAAGGCGCTGGCCTGGTTGAGCAGTTGTAGGTTGATCATCACTGGGTCTCCTGGGCCGACATCATTTTTTTCCACTGCTGATAGCCGGCGCGCATGCCGGTTTCGGCACTGACATCACTGACCAGGCCATCGGTGCTGGCCTGCTCGCCCGCCAGGCCGCGATTGAGCATGACCCACAGGTCGGTGCCGGCACTGGCGCCCTTCTGCACCCGCTCCCACGCCTCGGAGTCGTCTGGCGTGCCAAAGCCCATCGGCCCCTGGAAGTGCTCATGCAGGCGCAAGCGGTAGCGGTTGGCGACCGCCGGGCCGCCGTCCATGGTGATCACTGCGTGGTGGATCTCGGTCTCGTCCACGGCAATCGGTTGCAGCACCCGGAAGAACGCCATTGAGCACGCGATGTTGGGGAACAGATTGAGGTTGAACCCCGAGCCGCCCACGGCGCGGACGATGCGCCGCACTGCTTGCTCGTCATGCCCTTCTTCGCGCAGTTGCCCGGCCAGTTCTTCGAAACGCGCCGGGATCGGCAACTCAAGGTTGGCTTCCAGGTCGATCAGGTCGGGGATCATCACCATCACGCTATGACCGTTGCCCAGGTCCTCGACATAACCGCTGCCGCCGACAAAATTGAGCATCTCTTCGGTCTGCTTATCCACCGACGACAGGAACGACTTGTGCACCAACGGGAAGTGGTAGGCGTCGGTGGTGTTTTCCAGCTGGATTTTCCAGTTGCCGGGGAAGCGGAAGCGGTGTTCTCCGGCGACCTTGATCGGGTAGCCACCGCCTTGTTTCATAAACAGATCCATCCATTTTTTCGCCGCACCGAGAAAGTCTTCCAACGGCTCGATGGCGTCGTTGAAAGTGGCGAAAATCATCCCCGCGTATTGCTCGACCCGCAGGCTCACCAAGGGGTGCTCACCCTTGTCCAGCATGTCGGCGTAACTCTCCGGATGAGGCACGCCACGCAGCGAACCGTCGAGGGCGTAGCTCCAGCCGTGGTAGGGACAGACGAAGCTGTTGGTCTTGCCCTTCTTGTGCTCGCACACCGTCGCGGCGCGGTGGCGGCAACGGTTGAGCAGCACATGGATCGCCTGCTTGCGGTCACGCACCACAATCACCGGCTGCTTGCCGACGAAGGTGGTCTTGTAGCTGCCCGCGTCGGGAATTTCACTGACGTGGCCGACCCAGATCCAGGTCTTGTAGAAAATCTTCTCCAGCTCCTGGTCGAAGACTTGCGCATCGGTGTACAGCGACGTGTGCACCCGGTCCGGCAGGACGCGTTCGGACGGGCAACTTTCAAGGTTCACGGCTTGAATCAGGTTATTCACGATGTCTCCTCGTCGACCCGCCGGGCCGACTCACTTGAATGCGGGTTTCACTCACCCGGCTTATGGGGCACCGGCAACCGGGCACTGTGGTTCCACAGGCTCACGGGGCGGCTGAACAGGTTCTCGGTCTGGAAATGGGCGATCCGCCACTGGCCGTCCTCACACTCGAAGGTCACGCTCAGCCGTGCACTGTTCAAATGGGACGCGCCACTGGCAAAGGTCGAGGTCTGCAACATCACCCAGGCACCGCCGGCCTGCAGGCCCCGGACCTCAATCTGTTCGCTGGTCAGGAAGTGCACGTTGAGGGCAAAGTGCGCGGGCTCGACCATGTAGGTGGCAAACATCCCGCGAATGGCCGAACGCCCGTGATAGCCACCAAAGGCCTCCTGGTACTTGCTGCCCTTGCCTTCCCAGATCGCGTTGGGGGTGAACAGGCCGGCCAGTTCGTCCAGTGGCGAGTGGGCGCCCAGGTCGTCGCACAGCTGCATGTAACGGTTCATGCAGGCACGGATGGCGTTGGCACTTTCCAGGGCGTCCAGGCGTTGTTCCAGGGCTTGGAGTGAGTCGTTCATAGCCGGGCCTCAGCGCTGGATAATCAGTTCGCGGCCGGTACGGGCCTCGACCTTGCAGTACTTCCACAGCTTGTAGGTGCCGTCCCCCACCGGGGTGCTGCGAAACAGGTTGCAAGCCGCATGCACGCTGGCGATATCCGGCACGTCCGCCAGCAGGTAGGTGGTCCAGGGGTAGCCGGCGGACGGGCCGACCATGCTCTGGTCGTCATCCATGTTGCCGAACACCTTGACGCCCGGCAGGTCATGGATGCCATTCCACATCTGGCTGAACGCCGCCCAGACTTGCAGTTGTTCGTCCCGCGGCGCGTCGAAGAAATTCTGGTTGATGCCCATGCAAAACAGCACGCGCAAGGCTTTGGTATCGCTCATTGCAGTCACCTTTTTTCTTGAGAATTGAACGTCACAGGTAGCCGGGCAACGGCTTGTTGCCAAAGAAAATCGCACCGGCGCTTTGGTAAGTCATGTCACCCATAAAGGCGTGCTGGGTAATGACCTGGGCGTCGTTGACGAAGCGCGACAGCGGGCTGCTGCGGTACACCCCGCTCATCCCCGAGAGCATCTGCGCGGTGCGCGCCACATCAGCGGCCACGCGGGTGGCATGGGTCGACGACAGGCGCAGCAGGTTGGTTTGTTCCACCGACACCGGGTCGCCGGCGAGGATGCTGCTCCAGGCATCATCGATGGCCTGGTAGAACCAGGCCCGCGCCGAAAGCAAGGCCGCCTCGGCCTTGGCCACTTCCACCTGGGCCAGGGGGCGATCGGACAAGGACGGCGCGCCAGTCACCGAAATGCGCCCATTGGCCATGCCACTGAGTTCATCCAGTGCAGCACGCGCCACGCCCAGCCCGACCACCGACAACACCTGGGTGGCGAACGACAGCGACGGGTAGCGAAACAACGGCTCGGTCAGGCTCGACGGCCCGCCACGCACAAACGTCCACTCCTCCGGTACCACCACGCCCTCGACCACCAGGTCGTGGCTGCCGGTACCGATCAGCCCGGTCACGTCCCAGGTCTGCTCGATGCGCACCTTGTCCCTGGGCATTACGGCCATGCGTGGCAGGCCGAGCATGTCGCCGTTTTTCGGGGCGATACCAACCCCGATCAACGAGGCGCCCATGCAGCCGCTGGAGAACTTCCAGCGCCCGTTGACCTCCAGGCCACCGTCGACAAACGCGGCCGGTTGCGGCGGGAAGATCCCTCCGGCGAACACCACATCCGGGCCGTTGGCGTAGACCTGCTCGATACTCGCCAGGGGCAAGGCCGAGAGGTACACCAGGCTCATGCCAAAACTCGCGACCCAGCCGGCGGAGCCGTCGGCATGGGCAATGTCTTCAACCATCTGGCAGAACTGCGCCGGCGAACACTCGTCCCCGCCAAAACGCTTGGGTACCAGGGCCCGATACACGCCCAGGGTGCGGAAGCGCTCGATGATGTCCTGACTGATGTGTTTTTGCTGGTCGAACTCACCGCTACGCGCGCGCCGACGGATGACATCCAACAGTTGCTGGAAGTCTTCACCGTCGATGATCGACAGGTCGGACCTCGGACTTTGTGCACGGAGTGCAGTCATGGAATACCTCCAAAAAGAATCAGGCTGATTGTTGTTCTAGGCGTTGCGAAATCATCAGGGCCACGGCGCACAACAACGCGTCCTGGCCTTTGCCGGCGATCAGTTGCAGACCCACTGGCAGGCCGCTCGGACCTTGCAACGGCAGGCTCAGGGCTGGGTGGCCGGTGAGGTTGAAGGGGCGCACCAGGCTAGTCATGCCGATGGCAGCGCGGGTATCTGCCGCCTGCGCCACTTGCAGGGGGTAATCGGGCAGGGTGGGCAAGGCCAGGATCGGGTGCTGCGCCAGGGCCGCGTCCACCTCATGGGTGAACGCTTCGCGCACCTGTTCGGCCTGCTGCAGAGCTTCGTCGCTGGTCAAGGCCGCGGCTTGCAGGCGTGCTGCGATGTCCGCGCCCAGCAGGCCGCTGGGCAGCAGGTGGCCACAGGCGTTCCAGGTCTCACGATTGATCACGGCCAGGCCCGCGTTGTAGGCCGCCTCCATGCCAGGCAGCGGCGTTGGGTGCAGGGCAAAACCGCTGCGGGCCAATGCCGCGTCGAGGGTTTGCAGGATCTGCGGGTGCGCCGTGACGGGCACCACGCCGATGCTGAGATTGGGTGGGCAGGACTGGGCAATAAACCCAGGGTCAATGACCTGCATGGCCGCGATCAACAGTTCCATGCTGGCGGCAAAGGGGCCGACACAATCGAGGCTGGAGACGCCGGGCATCACCCCCGCACGGCTGATCCGGCCAAAGGTCGGCTTGAGGCCAAATACGCCACAACAGGCGGCCGGCACACGCACCGAGCCACCCGTATCGGTGCCCAGGGCGAAGTCCACCAGCCCTGCCGCAACCGCCGCCGCCGAACCACTGGAGGAGCCGCCAGGAATCAACCCGGGGTACAGCGGGTTGTCGGCGGTGCCGCTCCAGTGGTTGATCCCCGTGGTGCCAAAGGCCAACTCATGCAGGCTGGTCTTGCCGAGAATCCGACAGTTGCCCGCGAGCAGGGCCTCGACCACTGGGGCATGTTCCTGCGCCGCTGCTGCGCTCTCCAAAGCCTGGCTGCCAGCACGGGTTGCAAAGCCTGCGATGTCGATCGTGTCCTTGACCATCACCGACAGACCACTCCCCCCCAACGCCATATGCTCGACGACGATAGTCATGCCACCTCCCGCTCAATGTTGTGACGCCTGCGCGTCGCCTGTCAGTGGACTGGACAGATCAACCCCTGCCCAACGCTTAAATCTAAAATCATAATATTTACGTGAAATGTCAATTGAATTATCTATTTTAAAATATGGGTATTTTCGGTGCACATTTCCCACGAGATGCACCGGAGCCGTGCATTTCGGTAACACTCTAAAAAACGCAAAACAAAAAATAAAAATCAAAATAAATACTTATATTTCAAACACATAAAATATAAATACAACATCGCCCACGCTTTCCTTCTGTTTACCTGAAGCACAAAAAATCTTAAAAAATGCGCAGAAACGAAAAATTACCGATTGTTTTTTCGCAACAAAACCCATCGATATAAGTCTAAGTTTTTGCATGTTTTTTAAATTAAAAAATCATAAAAAACAGCGATAAAACCGCGAGCTAGCGCCTTCGCATAACGCTGGTTTGTCTCGCCACGGAACGACAAACACAACGTCCACTGCCCGGGATAAACCCTGCTTCACACCGCTGTCCCGAATTTTTCTGGCATGCAACCTGCTATCGCCCTACTCGCCCATCAACAGCGGCTCGCGCCGTTGCGGCAACCGCCAAGGGCTCGCCTCCATCGCGCATCGCGACCGCTGTTCAAGCGGCGACGGGCCGAGGGACGGGCGCTTGCTTAGCCTTGCAATGCTTCGGAGAACTCCATGCTCTTGAAAAAAGCTGTGTCCACCTTGCTACTGAGTGCGGCCTGCGTATCCCTGGCCCAGGCGCAAGTCACGGTCGGCGTGATCACCTCGGCCGCAGGCCCGTTGGCCATGATCGGCGTGCCACAGAAAAACACCGTGGCGCTGCTGCCGACCCAGGTCGGGGACCAGGCCATCCGCTACATCGCGCTGGACGACGGCAGCGACCCGACGGCCACGGTCAAGGCCCTGAAGAAGCTGATCAGCGAAGACAACGTGGATGCGATCATCGGCCCAAGCGGCTCGCCCAATGCCATCGGAGTGATCTCGTTTGTCGCCCAGGCCCAGGTCCCGCTGCTGTCGCCCGTGGGCACTGCGGCGGTGATCCTGCCGATGACGGCAGAGAAGAAATGGGTGTTCAAGACCACCCAAAATGACGAACTGATCGCCAAGGCGCTGTTCGAACACATGGCCAGGCATCAGGTAAAAACCCTGGGCCTGATTGGCACCGCCGACCCTTATGGCGAGAACTGGGCCAAGGTAGCCACGGCGCTGGCGACCGAGCATGGGATCAAGATCGTCGCCAACGAACGCTTCCAGCGCCAGGACACCTCAATCACCGGGCAAAGCCTGAAAGTGCTCGCCGCACGCCCCGACGCGGTACTGGTAGCCGCGCCTGGCAGCCCGGCCGTAATGCCCCAGGCCACGCTGTTCGACCAGGGCTACCGTGGCCAGGTCTACCAGACCCATGGCGCCGCGCTACCGGACTTCCTCAAGCTGGGTGGCAAGAAAGTCGAAGGGACGATCCTCGCCGCCAGCCTGATGCTGGTGCTCGATGAAATCCCCGACAGCAATCCGTCGAAAAAAATCGCTGCGGACTACACCGCCAACTACGAAAAACTCTATGGCAGCAAGCCCGCCACCTTCGGCGCCAATACCTTCGATGCCGGCCTGCTGCTGCAAGCGGCAATCCCGCTGGCTGCCGCCAAGGCCGCGCCGGGCACCGTGGAGTTCCGCCGGGCGCTGCGTGACGCCTTGGAAAGCACCCACGAGTTGGCGGGCACCCAAGGGGTCTACAGCATGACCCCGGACGACCACAGCGGGTTCGATGAACGAGGCCGGGAGTTGATCCAGGTGAAAAATGGCACCTGGACCCTGCTTAAAGACTGAGAGCGCACCCCATCGCCCGCTCGGCCAGCCGTGTCCGACGGGCGCCGCAAGCCTGATGACCCCGTGCAAAGAGTTGCCCTATGAATGCCCAGATAGCCTTGCTGCTTGGCCAGGACGGCATCACCAATGGCGCCATTTATGCGCTGCTGGCCTTGTCGATTCTCCTGGTGTTTACCGTGACCCGGATCCTGTTGATCCCCCAGGGTGAGTTCGTCACCTATGGCGCCCTGACCATGGCCAGCCTGCAAGCGGGCCAGCCCACTGCACTGGTCTGGCTGCTGCTGGCCCTGACCCTGCTCGATGGCGCCCTCGACCTGCTCGCCTCGATCCGCCGCCCCCACGCCTGGCGCTTGCCGCGCAAGAGCCTGGTAAAGATCGCCTACGCGGCGGCGATGGTGGGCCTGGTCAACAACCTGCCGCTGGCACAACTGCCCATGGCGTTGCAGGCCCTGCTGACCTTGGCCTTGGTCGTGCCGTTGGGGCCGTTGATCTATCGGCTGGCCTTCCAACCCATCGCCTCGGCCAGCTCGCTGGTGTTGCTGATTGTCTCGATTGCAGTGCATGTAAGCCTGGTGGGCATGGGCCTGCTGTTGTTCGGCCCGGAAGGCGCGCGAACCCGGCCCTTCTCCGAACAAGGCCTGGAACTGGGCCCGGTGGCGCTCAACAGCCAGACGCTGTGGATTATCGCCGCGTCCCTGGGCCTGATCATCGGCTTGTTTGTGTTCTTTGAGCGCACCCTGTACGGCAAGGCCCTGCGCGCCACGGCAGTGAACCGCATGGGCGCACGCCTGATGGGCATTTCCCCGGAGATGGCCGGCAAGAGCACCTTCGTCCTGGCCGCCCTGATCGGCACCCTGTCCGGGATTCTGATCGCCCCCATCACCACCCTGTACTTCGACTCCGGTTTCATCATCAGCCTCAAGGGTTTTGTCGGTGCGATCATGGGTGGACTGGTCAGCTACCCCGTGGCAGCCCTGGGCGCCCTCGCGGTGGGCCTGATCGAAGCCTTCTCGATGTTCTGGGCCAGCGCCTACAAGGAAGTGATTGTCTTCACCCTGATCATTCCGTTCCTGCTGTGGCGCTCCCTCACCAGCCGTCACGTGGAGGAACACGAATGAAACCACGCTACCTGATCCTCGGACTGATTGCCCTGCTGGGTCTGGCGCCGCTGGTGCTCGCCCCCTACTACGTGACCTTGCTCAACTACATCGGCCTGTATGCCCTGGTGGTGCTTGGCCTGGTGCTGTTGACCGGGGTCGGCGGCATGACCAGCTTTGGCCAGGCCGCTTTTGTCGGCCTTGGGGCCTACACCACGGCATGGCTGACTACCGCCGAGCAACTGCCGACCTGGCTGCAATGGGCGAGTGCCTCGCCGTGGCTGACTCTGCTGGTGGGCGTGGCCCTGACGGTGACGGTGGCGCTGATGCTGGGCGCCCTGACCCTGCGCCTGTCCGGGCACTACCTGCCACTGGGCACCATCGCCTGGGGGCTTTCGCTCTACTATCTGTTCGGCACCCTGGAACCCCTGGGTGGCCATACCGGCGTCGGCGGGCTGCCAGCCATTTCCCTCGGCGGAATTTCCCTGGACCAGGGGGAAAAGATGTTCTACCTGATCTGGCTGGTGCTGGGCGCAGCGATGCTGATCACCCACAACCTGCTCGACTCCCGGGAAGGCCGCGCCATCCGTGCGCTCAAGGGCGGCCAGTTGATGGCTGAGTCCATGGGCGTCAACACCTTCCGTTCGAAGATGGTGATCTTTGTCATCGCCGCGCTGTTTGCCGCCGTATCGGGCTGGCTGTACGCCCATACCCAGCGCTTCGTCAATCCGACCCCGTTCGGCCTGGGCATGGGTATCGATTACCTGTTCATGGCGCTGATCGGCGGGGTGGCCAGTATCTGGGGCGCACTGTTGGGCGCTGGCATCCTCACAGTGCTCAAGGAGTGGCTGCAAGATTGGCTGCCCCACCTGCTGGGCGACGGCGGCAACTACGAAACCATCGTCTTCGGCATCCTGATCGTGCTGCTGATGCACTGCGCGCCGGGCGGCCTGACGCCATGGCTGGGCAAGTGGTTCAAGGGCCGCACACGCACCGCGCCGTTGCCCCAGGCACAGGCCCTGCCCCGTCGCACTGCGGTCGAACACGGCACCCGCATCCTGCAGGCCAACCAGGTGACCAAACGCTATGGCGGCCTCGTCGCCAACAACCAGATGAACCTGCATATCGACGCCGGGGAAATCCTCGCCCTGATCGGTCCGAATGGCGCTGGCAAAAGCACCTTGTTCAACCTGTTATCCGGGGTCGACAGGCCCACCTCAGGCGATATCCACTTCAAAGGCCTGCCCCTCAATGGCAAAACCTCACGGCATGTCGCCCGCCTGGGCATGAGCCGCACCTTTCAGCACGTCAAACTGCTGCCCGGGATGAGCGTGCTGGAGAACGCCGCCCTCGGCGCCCATTTGCGCGGGCACCAGGGGGTGATCGCCGCCAGCCTGAACCTGGACCGTGCCGAGGAGCAGCAGTTGCTGGCCGAGGCCCGTTATCAACTGGAACGGGTCGGTCTGGGTGACGCGTTGCAGGAGGACGCCGCGAGCCTGGCACTGGGGCAGCAACGTATCCTCGAAATCGCCCGCGCCCTGTGTGCCGATCCTTGCCTGTTACTGCTGGACGAGCCTGCCGCGGGCCTGCGCCTCCAGGAGAAACAAGCCCTGGCCGCACTGCTCAAACGCCTGCGCGCCGAAGGCATGGCGATCCTGCTGGTGGAGCACGACATGGACTTCGTCATGGGCCTGGTGGATCGCGTGGTGGTCATGGAGTTCGGCCAGCCCATCGCCCAGGGCCTGCCTGAAGAAGTGCAAAACAACCCCGCAGTGCTTGAAGCCTATTTGGGAGGCGCAGACGCATGAATATGCCAATGGAACCGTGCAACGCCGGCACCACCCTGCTGCAAATCGATAACCTGAGCGTGGCCTATGGCAAGGTTGAAGCCTTGAGCAACGCCAGCCTGCGCGTCGGCGAAGGGCAGATTGTCACGGTCATCGGCCCCAATGGGGCCGGCAAGACCACCCTGCTGTCGGCAATCATGGGCGTCCTGGGCTCCCGGGGCCAGGTCAACTTCGACGGCACTCTGCAAAGCGTGCCCGAGGTGGAAGTGATGGTGGGCCGGGGCCTGGGCCTGGTGCCAGAAAAACGCGAACTCTTCACCTCGATGAGCGTCGCGGACAACCTGCTGCTGGGGGCGTTCCAGCGTCACCGCCGGGGCGAGCGTGACCACGGCCAGACACTCAAGCAGGTATACGACCTGTTCCCGCGCCTGTGGGAGAGGCGCGAGCAATTGGCCGCGACCTTGTCGGGGGGCGAGCGGCAGATGCTCGCCGTTGGCCGGGCGCTGATGGCCAAGCCACGATTGCTGATGCTCGACGAGCCCAGCCTGGGCCTGGCGCCCCTGGTGACCCGCGAGATCTTCCGCATCATCAGCAGCCTGCGCGAGCAAGGGGTATCGATCCTGCTGGTGGAACAGAATGCACGGGCGGCGCTGCGGGTCGCCGACTACGCCTACGTCCTGGAAACCGGCCAGATCGCCATGCACGGCCCCGCCCGGCAACTGGCCGACGACCCTAGGGTGATCGAGGCCTACCTGGGCCTGAGCAGCAAGCATCAGGAAATGCTCGCGAGCTGATTGCTCTATCCCGTGTGGGGCCCGATGGCACCCACACGGCGCGACAAGCGCGACGTTAATCACGTGAATATGCAACAATCGGTCGTTGTCCATTATTCGAAGCCCGAGCATGACCACCGCGAAAAAACGTGTGAATCGTCATAACCCTGCCAGCCAGGATTTCAAGAAAGAAGAGTTCCCCTTCTACTGGCTCGCCCGGGTCAACGGGCGCTATTCCATGGCGATGGAAAAGGCCCTGAAAAAAGTCGACATGGACATTCCGCGCTGGCGCATCCTCCTGATCCTCAAGGACAACGGCTCGTCGAGCATCTCGGAAATCTCCACCCACGCCATCGCCAAGCTGCCCACGGTGACCAAAATCGTCTACCGCATGAAAGCCGACGGCCTGGTGCAGACCAATGTCTACGCCAACGATGGGCGCGTCACCCAGGTCTCCTTGACAGAGGCCGGGTACCAGACCATCGAGCAGAGCCACAAGGTCACGGCGGATATTTTCAAGACCAGTTTCAAGGGCCTGACGGACGCGCAACTCAACAAGCTCAACAGCTTGCTGGAAACCCTGTTCGACAACCTGCCCGAAGACTGACCCTCCCCCCTGTAGGAGCGAGCTTGCTCGCTAAAATCCCACAAGCGCCACGGGCTACCTGTTGGCGCTGCATTATCGTTAACGTTTTTCGCGAGCAAGCTCGCTCCTACAACTAATAGCGGATCATCACCGACTTGAGCTCGGTATAGGCCTCTATAAACGCATCACCAAATTCCCTGCCCACACCCGACGCCTTGACCCCGCCAAACGGCAGTGCCGGGTCCAGAAAGGTGTGCATATTGACCCATACCGTACCGGCCTCTATTTGCGGGATCAGGCGCAATGCCTTGGACAAGTTGTTGGTCCAGACACTGGCCGTGAGGCCGTAGGGCGAGTCGTTCATCAGGGTCACCAGCTCCTCCTCTGTGTCGTAGGGCAATACACAGAGTACCGGACCGAACGCCTCTTCCCGCAGCAAAGGATCATCCGGGCCATTGGCCAGGATCAGCGTCGGTTCGACAAAGTAGCCCGGCCGGTCAATGGCCTTGGCACCGCAGATTACCGTGTTGTTCTGATTGGCCCTGGCGAAGAAGTCGAGGATCTTTTCCAGGTGCGCCTGGTTGGCCAGCGGGCCAAACTGGGTGCTTTCATCGAGGGGTGAGCCAATCTTCAAGGTACTCAGGGCCTGCCCGAGCTTTTCCAGGAACTCGCTGACCCGTGAGCGGTGTACATAAAGACGTTCCGGCGCGGCGCACACCTGGCCCTGATGCACATAAGCCATCTGCACCATCCCGGTCACGGCCTGGTCCATATCGACATCGGCCAACAACGCCGCCGGGTTCTTGCCGCCCAGCTCCAGGGTCGCGCGCGTCAGGTCGGCGGCCATCGCCGCCTTGCCCACGGCGATCCCGGTCGGTACAGACCCGGTGAACGCGACTTTGCTGATTGCGGCATGGGCGATCAATTGCTGCCCCACCTGTCCTGTCCCGTTGACCACGTTAAATGCGCCGGCCGGCACGCCCGCCTCGAACGCCAGCTCAGCCACCCGCAACAACGCCAAGGGCGTGAACTCACTGGGCTTGATCACAATGGTGCAACCGGTGACCAGCGCGCTGGCAATCTTCCAGATGCCGATCATCACCGAGAAATTCCACGGCACAATCCCGGCGACCACGCCCACGGGTTCACGCAGGGTGTAGGCCAGGTACTGCTCGCCGCCCATGGACGGAATCGAGGGGCTCATGGTCTGGCCGTTGATCTTGCTCGCCCAGCCCGCGAAGTAGCGCAGGAACACCACGCTCTGGGCCATTTCCAGGCCGCGTGACAGGTTGATCGACTTGCCCGAGCACAGGGTTTCCAACTGCGCCAACTCCTCGGCATGCACCTCAAGCAAATCGGCAAATCGGTTAAGGATCACACCTCGGGCGTAGGGCGAGGTGTCCGCCCACGCGCCCTTGAACGCCTTGCGCGCACTGGCGACGGCATGCTCGATATCCTCGTCGCTGGCATCGAGGATATGGCTGATCACCTGGCCGGTCGCAGGGTTTCGCACGGCGATTCGCTGTGTGGACGTACTGGGCTGGTAAGCCCCTTCTATAAAGTTGGCCGGTACACGGGCAAGAAATTCGGTAACCGCAGGCAGCAAGGCAATGTCACTCATCAACAGGACTCCTGAAGGCAATCGTCAGTGCGGCGCCCAATGGGCGCCGTTCAAGGGGAGATCAGGTATTGGCCAGGCCGGTTTCCAGGGCATGGCAGATCAGGTCGGCTTCTTCGAGCGTCAGGGTCAGGGGGGGCGACAGGATGATCTTGGTGCCCACCGGACGTACCAGCACCCCCTCCAGGCGTACCCGTTCCGCCAGGCGCGAGGCGTAGCCCTCGGCCGGGTCCACGGGGGTGCGCAGACGCTTGTCGCTCACCAGGTCCAGGGCCAGCATCAGGCCTTTGCCCCGCACCTCGCCGACCACCTCAAAGCGTTCGCTCAGGGGCTTGAGCCGCTCCAGCAGATAGGCGCCGACCTTCGCCGCATTGCCCGGCAGGTTCTCCTGCTCGACGATATCCAACACCGCCAGGGAGGCCGCGCAAGCCGTCGGATGGCCGCTGTAGGTGTAGCCGTGCATGATCACCTGGCCGAAGTTTTCGGCGGTTTCGATGGCCCGGGCAATGCGCCCATTGAACACCGTGGCGCCCAAGGGGATGTAGCCGGCGGAAATGCCCTTGGCCAGGCACAGAATGTCAGGCGCCACGCCCCAACCCCGCGACCCCAGCATCGAGCCGGTACGGCCAAAACCGGTGACCACTTCATCGGCGATCAACAAAATGCCGTAGCGATCGCACACCGCACGCAGCTGCGGCCAGTAGCCTGCAGGCGGGACAATCACCCCGCCCGCGCCCTGCACCGGCTCTGCGATGAACGCTGCAATTGTCTGCGGCCCTAGCGCGCGGATCTGCTCTTCCAATTGGAGAATGCAGTGACTGGTCAGGGCCTGCGGGTCTTCGCAGTCCCACGGGTTGCGATAGGACCACGGAGCATCCAGCAACGTGCAGCCCGCCAGCAGCGGCCCATGGTTGAATTGATAGGCACTGATCCCACCGACCGAGGTGCCCCCCATGTGCACGCCGTGATAGCCGTTGCGCAACGACAGAAACCGTGTGCGCTCGGGCTCCCCGACGGCAATCCAATACTGGCGGCTCATTTTCAATGCAGTTTCAATGGCATCGGAGCCACCACTGGAAAACAGCACTCGCTGCATGTCTTCCTGGGCAAACATGCCGGTCAAGCGTTCAGCCAGGTCATACACCCTGGGATGGGCAATGCCGTCGAAGGTCTGGTAGTACGCCAGCTCATCCATCTGGCGGTGGATCGCCTGCTTGACGCTTTCACGGTTATGACCGACGTTGACGTTCCACAACCCGGCGATGCCGTCGAGCATGCGCCAGCCATGGATATCGGTGACGTAGTTGCCATTGCCCCTGGCAATGATCAGGGTCTGTTCCCCCGCAACGGCCGCGGCCGCTCGCATCGGGTGCCAGAATTTTTTTTCGGCGTTCTGATAATGCGCGTACATGATTGCACTCCCTTCCAAAGAGGTGGGCCGAGAGGTTTCGGGCCAGCCTGGACTGTAGGGAGCGAGGTGCCTGGGCCGTTATCCCAAATCGGCACACTTTTGCAGCGGTTGCAGGACCGGGGGCAACCGTGATGTATTGATGCCGCACCGCCGACGGACATTTCAATAACGGGCGGACACCCGCGCACCGGTGACGACCATGACGCAGATCGAAAGCCTTAGCTTTACCGACGCCAGCCAGCACGCGCGCTCGGTGCATGACTGGGAGCAGACCTACGACCAACTGTCCCCCGGCCTGTTTGCCAGCCGCTTGCGGCAACTGTGCAGCGGGCACTTCCAGATATTCCACGAGCAATTGAACCGGCGCATCGTGCAATACGGCCAGTCACCCGCCGAGCGCATGTGCTTTTCGATTCCACTGTGCACCGACAGCCACGGTACGCAGGACTGCCTGGCAATCCTGAACAACCACGAAGAGTTCATGTTCCATGCCCCGGAGAACACCCAGGTCTTTGCCGCGACCTTTGCCCGCCAGCAGGTCCTGGCACTGGCCGCGCTGAACCTGAGCCCCCGTAGCTACCGGCAGTTGACCGCCGCACCGTCGCTGCAGTCACCATGGCAGCGCACCCGTGAGGTGTACCAGCGTGTACGCCTGCAACTTGGCCAGGCACTGGATTGCCCGCCACAACACTTCAATGAAGCCACGGCCAAACTCATGGAACATGGCTTGCTCAGTGGTTTCCTCGATCTGCTGGGGAGCGTCGAGAACCCTGAAAAACGTCGGCGGCCCAGCGCCCCCACGCGCCAGTACCTGGTAAAGATGAGCCAGCAGATCGCCCTCGAAAGCCACGACGAGCCCATCACCATTGTCGATCTGTGCGAACGCCTGCACGTCAGCCGGCGCGCCCTGCAATACAGCTTCCAGACCATCACCAGCACCAGCCCAGTGGACTACTTGCGCAGCGTGCGCCTGAATGCGGTGCGACGCCGCCTGGTCATGTCGTCGCCGGCCGAATTGAGCATTGGCGACGCGGCGGCCCAATGGGGCTTTTACCACCTGAGCCACTTTGCCGGTCAGTACAAGGCGCTGTTTGGCGAGTTACCCTCGCAGACCCTGCGACAGCGCTGAGTGCGGCGGCGCAGCGCTCACTCCATGCAAGAACATCTGCTCCATCACCCAGGCCGTCCCCGCCGGTGCGGCCCGGCCCAGGCGCTCTGCCTCGACCAGGCCACACAGTAGCGATGTGAACAGCTCGGTCATGACCGCCGCTGTGATATCGATGCGAAACACTCCAGCCTGCTGCCCCCGCAGGAAGAAGCGGTCCAGGACGTTCAGGTACGGTTGCCAACCGTGATTGTTCAAGGTGTCCGGGCGGTACTGGAACACCATGAACAACACCCACTCACGGTGGGCCAAGTGCTTGTCGATCAAGCCACGCAGGACCTCGGCTGGCGCGTCGCGCTCAAGGTCTGCGTCATCGACCACCTGCTGCATCAGCTCGCGCGAGTACGCCAACAGCATCTCGATCAGGTGTTCCCGCGTGCCGCAGAAGCGGTGCAACGTGGCCTTGCTGATGCCTGCCGCACGCGCCAGCTCCTGGAGCGTGGCCCGGGGATGGTCAACGATGGCAACCGCCAGGGCCTTGAGAAGTTTTTCATTGGGGGCGGGCGAAGACATGGCAACAGGCTCATTGGTCGGACGTGAAGTGGAAGGCATTGTGCCGAAATTCCCCCCGACCTCAAGGGAAATGACACTTTTAAACACAAAAGAATCTTTTGAGACATTATTGTCTCACAAGATCCATGCATATATCATGCGCACCTTTCCAGACCTAGCCTCCAGGTGACACATGAACGCTTTGCGCGACCTGCGTATTTTCAGCTTTGCTGCGCTGGCCCTTGTCGGCCTCGCCGGCTGTGGTGCTCCCGATCAGCCCGAGGCTGCCCAGCAACCCCGGGAAGTGGAGACCGTGACCGTCGCTCCTGAAGCCTTCTCCCTGTCCGCAGAATTGCCGGGGCGTATCGAGCCGGTCCGGGTAGCTCAGGTACGGGCCCGGGTAGCCGGGATCGTGTTACGACGCAACTTCGAGGAAGGCGCCGAGATCAAGGCCGGCGACCTGTTGTTCCAGATCGACCCCGCCCCCCTCAAGGCCGCCGCATCACGGGCAGAGGGCGAACTGGCACGTATCGAAGCGCAGTTGTTCGAGAACCAGGCCAAGCTCAAGCGCTATGAACAACTGGCCGACGTCGAAGCGATCAGTCGCCAGGACCTCGACACCGCCCGCGCCGCCCTGAAAAGCAGCCAGGCCGCCCAGCAATCGGCGCGCGCCGATCTGCAAACCGCGGGCCTGAACCTGGGCTACGCCACGGTCCGCGCGCCGATCTCCGGGCGCATCGGCCGCGCCCTCGTGACCGAAGGCGCCCTGGTTGGCCAGGGCGAAGCGACATTGATGGCAAGCATCCAGCAACTGGACCCGATCTATGCCGACTTCACCCAGCCGGTGGCGCAAGCGCTGAAACTGCGCCAGGCCCTCAAGCACGGCAGCTTGTCGGCCGGCGACTCCTCACAGCTATCGTTGCAGGTCGAAGGCACCGACTTCCACAGCCAGGGCACGCTGTTGTTCTCCGACGTTGCGGTGGACCGTGGCACCGGCCAGGTCTCGTTGCGCGGACGCTTCAGCAATCCTGAAGGGGTGTTGTTGCCTGGCATGTATGTGCGCGTGAAAGTGCCCCAGGGCACCGATCAACAAGCCTTGCTGGTGCCTCAGCGCGCCGTGCAGCGCGGCAGCGACGGCCAGGCCCAGGTACTGGTGGTGAATGCCGACGACAGCGTCAGCCCACGCGCCGTACAAACCGGCGCCATGCAGGGCCAGCGCTGGCAGATCACCGAGGGCCTGGAGGCCGGTGACCGGGTCATCATCGGCGGCCAGAACGGCCTCGCTCCGGGTGACAAAGTGCTGGTGAAAGCGCCCCTCGCCCCCGCCGCCCAACAACAAGCAGCACGCCAGTAAGCCCGGCACCACCGCGTTCGAGGTCACTCCATGTCTGTGTTTTTTATCAAGCGCCCCAAGTTTGCCTGGGTCATTGCGTTGTTTATCTCCATGGCCGGGCTGCTGATCATCCCTGCCCTGCCGGTGGCCCAGTACCCAAGTGTCGCCCCGCCGCAAATCACCGTCACCGCCACCTATCCCGGGGCGTCGGCCAAGGTGCTGGTGGATTCGGTCACCAGCGTCATCGAAGAAGAACTCAATGGTGCCAAGGGCCTGCTCTACTTTGACTCCACCAGCAACTCCAACGGCATGGCGGAAATTGTCGTGACCTTCAAGCCCGGCACCCAGCCGGACATGGCCCAGGTCGAAGTGCAGAACCGCTTGAAAAAAGCCGAGGCGCGCATGCCCCAGGCGGTGCTCAACCAGGGCATCCAGGTGGAGCAGACCAGCGCCGGCTTTCTGCTGATCTACGCCCTGAGCTACAAGGAAGGCACGGCGACGCAGGATACGACCCTACTGGCCGACTATGCCGCGCGTAACGTCAATAATGAAATCCGTCGGGTCGAAGGTGTGGGCAAGCTGCAATTCTTTGCCTCGGAAGCCGCGATGCGTATCTGGCTCGATCCGCAAAGCCTGGTGGGCTACGGGTTGTCCATCGATGACGTAAGCCGGGCGATCAGCGCCCAGAACGTCCAGGTTCCCGCAGGCAGCTTCGGCAGCTCCCCGGGCGCAGTCGGCCAGGAGTTGACGGCGACCCTGGCGGTCAAGGGCACCCTGGACAACCCCGAGGAGTTCGGGCGCATTGTGCTGCGCGCCAATCAGGATGGTTCCAGGGTCACCCTCGCCGACGTGGCGCGAATCGAGGTCGGCAGCCAGGACTACAACTTCACCACGCGCCTCAATGGCAAGCCGGCAGTGGGTGCGGCAGTGCAACTGTCGCCGGGGGCCAACGCGCTGAAGACCGCCAGTGCCGTCAAGGAGCGCCTGCAGGAACTGTCGGTGAACTTTGCACCAAACGTTGAATTCTCGGTGCCCTATGACACCTCGCGTTTTGTCGACGTGGCCATTGAAAAGGTGATCTATACCCTGGTCGAAGCCATGGTCCTGGTGTTCCTGGTGATGTTCCTGTTCCTACAGAACGTACGCTACACCTTGATCCCCAGCATTGTGGTGCCAGTGTGTCTGTTAGGCACGTTGATGGTGATGTACCTGCTGGGCTTCTCGGTCAACATGATGACCATGTTCGGCATGGTGCTGGCCATCGGTATCCTAGTGGACGACGCCATTGTGGTGGTGGAAAACGTCGAGCGGATCATGGCCGATGAGGGCCTGTCGCCGGTGGCCGCCACCGTCAAGGCCATGGGCCAGGTATCGGGGGCGATCATCGGCATTACCGTGGTGCTGTCGGCGGTATTCCTGCCCTTGGCTTTCATGGCCGGTTCGGTGGGAGTCATCTACCAGCAGTTTTCCCTGACCCTGGCGGTGTCGATTCTGTTCTCGGGGTTCCTGGCCCTGACCTTCACCCCGGCACTGTGTGCAACCCTGCTCAAGCCCGTGGCCGAGGGGCATCATGAAAAACGTGGGTTCTTTGGCGCCTTCAACCGCCTGTTCGGGCGCCTGACCGATCGCTACAGCGCCCTCAATCACCACCTGGTAAAACGCGCAGGCCGAGTGATGCTGGTGTACCTGGGGCTGGTGGTCCTGTTGGGCTTTACCTACCTGCGCTTGCCGGAATCCT
The DNA here is from genome assembly GCF_900004755.1 of Pseudomonas sp. 25 R 14. Lineage (NCBI taxonomy): Bacteria > Pseudomonadati > Pseudomonadota > Gammaproteobacteria > Pseudomonadales > Pseudomonadaceae > Pseudomonas > Pseudomonas sp. 25 R 14. The sequence goes on from NZ_CVTS01000052.1 coordinate 238,647, forward strand.
TCGTACCGGTGGAAGACCAGGGTTATATGATCGTTGACGTGCAACTGCCGCCCGGCGCCTCGCGGGAGCGGACGTCGGCGACCGGCCAGGAGCTGGAGCAGTTTCTCGCCTCCCGTGACGCGGTCGCCAGCACCTTCCTGGTCCTGGGCTTCAGCTTTTCCGGGATGGGCGAAAACGCCGGACTGGCCTTTCCGACCCTCAAGGACTGGTCGTTGCGCGGCGACGAGCAATCTGCCGAAGCGCAAATCGCAGGGGTCAATCAACACTTTGCCACCCCCAGCGACGGCGCGATCATGGCGGTGAACCCTCCGCCCATCGACGGCATGGGCAACTCCGGTGGGTTCTCCCTGCGCCTGCAGGACCGCGCCGGCCTGGGCCGCGAAGCCTTGCTCGCCGCACGGGACCAGTTGCTGGGCCAGGCCAACGGCAATCCGAAAATCCTCTACGCGATGATGGAAGGCCTGGCCGAGGCCCCGCAATTGCGCGTGACCATCGATCGGGAAAAAGCCGAGGCCCTGGGCGTCGGGTTTGATGCAATCAACAACACCTTGTCGACCGCGTTCGGCTCGGCGGTGGTCAACGACTTTGCCAACGCCGGGCGCCAGCAACGGGTGGTGGTGCAAGCCGACCAGCGGGACCGGATGACGCCGGACAGCGTGCTCAAACTGTTCATCCCCAATAACCTCGGCGCCCTGGTGCCCATGAGTGCCTTTGTCAGCACCCAGTGGGAGCAAGGCCCGGTGCAAATCGCCCGCTATAACGGCTACCCGTCGATCCGTATCGCCGGCGATGCGCCGCCCGGCGTCAGCACCGGGGAAGCGATGGCCGAGATCGAACGCCTGGTGTCCACGCTGCCGGCAGGTATTGGCTATGAATGGACCGGTTTGTCGTACCAGGAAAAGATCGCCAGCGGCCAGGCCTTGCAACTGTTCGCGCTGGCGTTCGTGGTGGTGTTCCTGCTGCTGGTGGCGCTGTATGAAAGCTGGGCCATCCCCTTTGTGGTGATGCTGATCGTACCGGTCGGCGCCCTGGGGTCGGTGCTGGCCGTGACCAGCCTGGGCATGCCCAACGACGTGTACTTCAAGGTCGGCCTGATCACCATCATCGGGCTGGCGGCCAAGAATGCGATCCTGATCGTCGAGTTTGCCAAGGACCTGTGGGCCCAGGGCTACTCCCTGCGTGACGCCGCCATCGAAGCCGCACGCCTGCGCTTTCGTCCCATCGTCATGACCTCCATGGCCTTTATCCTCGGCGTCGTACCCCTGGCCATCGCCACCGGCGCGGGTGCTGCCAGCCAACGCGCCATCGGCACCGGCGTGGTCGGCGGGATGCTCAGCGCAACGATATTGGGGGTGGTGTTTGTGCCGGTTTTCTTTGTCTGGGTACTTTCAATGCTCAAGCACAAACCGGTTGTCAGCCCGGATGACAACACACTGCCAGCCGCGCGGATCGAGGAGTAAACCGCAGGCGTAGGAACAGTCGAGCCCGGCAAGGTGGGGCTCGACTGCTTCTACAGGCTTTACCTGTGTTTGTTAGATCGCTACCTGTTATAGCAACACCGTGGCCAGCATCCCCAGTGCACCCAGGCAAAAACCGATCAATGCACCGCGCCCGGGTGACTCATGAAATAGCGCCCAGACCACGACAGGCTCCAGCAGCAGCAAGGACGTGACAGAGACCACGGTGACGATCCAGATATCACCGACAGCCACATACCCCAGCCAATAGGCGCCCAGCAGGCAAAACCCAGCAAAACACATCAACGTCACCGGCATGATGAACGCCTGCCATGAACCATCGCCGGCATGGGCCAGCTTGGCGGTGACTACCTCGCTGTAGATCGCACAAAACTCACCGAGCACCATCAACCCTAGAGCAGAAACTCCGAGTAGTTCTTTGGACATATCAAAAACTCCTTCGCATTCAGCGCAATGTTTTTCAGCTCCCAGCGCGCGATGCCGCACTCCAGGGAGTTGTTGCAGTGATACGAAGCAGCCTTGAACAGGCCTGAATTACCGAAGTGCTTTTCCATGCTCATATCCTTGAATGGGTGTCAGGCTGCGCGCCAAAAAAAAGCGCGGGGCCTGATCATACGTTCCGCAAACCCCACAGAACAACCAACGCCATGATGCCTAAGCGTCCTGCCCTGCCCGCTCTTTCAACAAGCATGTTTTCGATCAGCCCTGCGCCGCGATTGCCCGGGCCAATAGCGTGTCAGACATCAGCGGTGGCTTGTAGGTCGATCGGTAATACCTGCTCGCCTGCTCAAACTGTGCACCACGGATCTCGCCATCTGAACCAATAAAGGCAAGCGCGTCACTTTTGGATGACTTGAAAAGCTCTGGAATATAAGAGGTTCCCGCAGTGGCACCTGAGACGACCACAAAAGGCACAACCGTGGTAATCATCAGCGCCGCCTGGAACGGGTTGTTGTTTTCTGCGGCCACAACCTGAGTGCCAAGCGATGCCAGGAGGGCGATCGCAAAAGGTTTCCAAAAATCCATTGGTGATTGCTTCCTTGCGCTTGAATGGTCGCCACGATAGCAGAAGGGGCAATCTACGAGCCTTTTGCTAACGCTGACCAAAATGATCAAACCGCAGAAACAACAAAGCCCGGTCGTTTCCGAACCGGGCTAAGTTATTGAATAATATGGTCGGGACGGCGTGATTCGACAATCGGGTTACTACGAAACGAAGAGGTTCGCCAATGTCGAGCCTCTTCAGGCAGGTTGATTAACTGCTGATAGCGGCGACTTGCGCCGCACGACGATTCTGCTTACCCACCAGAAACACCAACAGCGAACCGGTAGCGGTCAACGCGCAAAGCGGCATCAGTGCCATTGGGAAGCTGCCGGTCTGATCACGCAGTACACCGATGACAGAACTCATGGCGCCAGTGCCCAAATGGGCAAAGGTATTGATCGCCGCAATCCCGGTGGCCAGGGTCGCCGGAGGCAGAGTTTCGGAGCACAGTGCCCAAAACGGCCCCTTGATCGCATAGTTACCCATCAATACGAGCGTCAGCAGCACCAGCGTAATGGTCAGTGAGTCCGTGAACAGCGTGGCGGCGAAACTCACCGCAGTAATCGCTAGCGGAATGGCGGTGGCCTTGACCCGTTCCCCGCTTTTGTCCGCACGCATCCCCCAGTAAATCATGAAGACTGCGGCGATGCCGAAGGGGATCATGTTCAACAGGCCGGTTTGCATGTTGGACAGGTGGAAGGACTTCAGAATTTGCGGCATCCACAACGAGAGGGTATTGCTGGTTGCCGAACTGCCCATGTAGATCACCGACAGCACCCAAATGTACTTATTGGTGAACACCGACTTGAGCATGCCGCTCACGCTGTGAGGGTGTTTCTGCGTAGTGCTTTCGCGTGCAGCCCGTTCTTTGGTCAACTGTCCGCTCAGCCAATCCTGTTCCTGTTGAGTCAGCCATTTGGCTTCGCTCGGCCGATTAGGCAACACCTTCAAAGCCAGCAATCCTAGAATGATCGCAGGGAGTGCTTCAAGCATCAGCAGCCACTGCCAACCGGCGAAGTCTGCCACACCATCCATTTTCAACAGCAGTGCCGACAATGGCGAGCCGATGAAGTTAGACAGTGGAATAGCCACCATGAATATCGCAATGATTCGAGCCATGTACGCTTTGGGGATGCATTGCGAGAGGTAGAGGATGACACCAGGAAAGAAGCCAGCTTCTGCCGCTCCGAGGAGGAAGCGGGAAACAGAATAGGAGATCGGCCCGACCGCAAATGACGAGCAGAAACCGACGATGCCCCACGTGATCATGATGCGTGCGATCCACCGGCGGGCACCGAAGCGCTCCATCGCCATGTTGCTGGGCATTTCGCAAAGGACATAGGCGACGAAGAACAGTGTAGCGCCGAATCCGAAGGCACTAGCCGTCAGGCCTATGTCCTGGTTCATGGTCAGGGCTGCGAAACCAATATTGACTCGATCAATGTAGGCGATGAAATAACAGAGCACGAGAAAGGGAATCAGGCGAAATCCCAGCTTGCGCATTGTCGACTTTTCAATCTCATCATTGGATTGCTTGTTCATGGAAACCGCTCTCTTGTAATTGGAATAGGCCGCTCTTCGGCAGAATCTCTCGATGCGGGGCGAGAGACGTGATGGAAGATTTCCACCCCAAGCTTTCAGCAACCTTTCGTTACAAATAAAGCGGATGACTGGTCAATTCCCTGCCGTTGGTTTGTGGTGCTGTAACGGATGTCGACTGTTTCAAAATGGAAGCCTTCAAACACTCGGCGAATATCCGGGTGAGCGTTGATGCTGACCATGACCTTCCCCTTGCAACGCCTCATAAAGTCAGCCATTCGCTCGTAATTCTCAAAGGGAAAGTCCACCCCGTAGCCGGCCGTCTGCCAGTAGGGCGGATCCATATAGTGGAAGGTATGGGGGCGGTCATAGCGCTCGGCACACTCAAGCCAGCCCTGATTTTCAACATAGGTGCCGGGCATACGCTGCCACGCTGCAGAAAGGTTTTCCTCGATCCGAAGCAGGTTGATTGCCGGACCAGTCGTCGCGGTACCGAATGTCTGCCCCGTCACCTTGCCGGCGAAGGCATGGTGCGGCAGGTAGAAGAACCGAGCGGCGCGCTGGATGTCGGTGAGAGTTTCAGGGCGGGTCAAATCGAGAGGAGAAGAATTACACTGCGATTTTCAACGGATAGTGGTAAATAGCGAAAGCCAGTGAATCCGGGGGGATGTTTCCTCAAAAACACCCGAATTTACCCTGCCAAACACGGTCATTGGTACAGCCCCCCTCCCCCGACGTCCTGCCGAGTACTCACAATCCGCTCTACGCATGTTTTCATGTTGCTTTTGAATAGTTTTCATCCAACTGAGCGCCATCCATGAGAGCAAGATGGCGCCGCCTCACTATTGCTGCAGTGTGGGGCGGCTGCACTTTCTCCCTAGTTGATTTCGGTTACGAAATTTTCGCGAGACCGTCGTACTTTTTTCAGGTTTACCAGCCAGTCAGACTCTGCTGCCCGATAACCTAAAGGCAAGAGCACCACACTGCGCAGATGCCTGGCTCCCAGTCCCAGAATGTCATCGACAGCCGATGGATCGAAACCCTCCATGGGCGTTGCGTCGACTTCCTCGAATGCCGCGGCGATTAAAGCTGAGCCCAGGCCAATATAAGCTTGACGCGCAGCCGCTTGATAATTGGCCTCCTGTCCACGTTCGGCGACTATGCCGAGGAGTATTTGACGGTAGTCTTCCCAGCCTTGGTTGACGTTAGCTCGTACAGTATTGGTCAGGTCGAACATCATGTTGACACGCCCAGGCGTGATGTCGTCCCACGCGGCGAACACCAGTAAATGAGAGCAGTCGGTAACTTGAGACTGATTTGCGCTGACCGCCTTAATCTTTTCGCGAATTTGCGGATTAGTCACCACCAGCAATTCAAATGGCTGTAGCCCGCTCGACGTAGCTGTCAGTCGTACCGCCTCCAGAATTCGCTCCAGCTTTTCAGCAGGTACTGTCTTGGAGGAATCGTACTTTTTCGTCGCATAACGCCAATTCAGCAACTCGGTTATTTTGCTCATTTTTCAAGTTCCACGTAGGTCAACGGTCTTTATCGAGCCCAATCCGATTACCTTCCAGATTACGCTTGGGCTTATACTGCGGATTAAAGTCGACTTGAAGGTCAAGCAAAAAATGAAGATAGGCGAAATTGCGCGACGTACAGGCCTTGCTGCTTCAGCAATACGGTACTACGAGGAGCAAGGCCTACTGGACGCCCCAACGCGCGACATGAACAACTATCGCTATTACAGCGAATCCGCCATTAAACGCTTGGAAGTCGTGATCCACGCGCAAAGACTGGGGTTTTCTCTCGACACGATTCGTAGCCTTTTCCTTCATGACGGGAGCTGCTCCAAATCCCTCACCTTGGACCAGATCAATGTTCGCCTGGAGGAGATACAGCAAATCGAAGCGACCCTAACAGTGCAGCGTGAGGAGTTGTTGATGCTGCAACGAATCCTCGAAGAAAGCCTTCGGACTGGCATCGCCCCTGGATTGTCCTGCCCGCCCAGCACTGAACGATTTCAGCCTGATCGAGCCGTAGTAACGCGAAGCAAGCACACGATGGCTACCAGCAAGTAAGGATCAGGGAGAGGCTCTGCAGTTGTAAGCCATAACACACGGCATCATGGTATACATCCACGCCGGACCAGGCCGGGGAATGGTTGGACTCGGCCGCACCAAAGCATAGGCTGGAGATGTCTACGATGCCGGGGGCAGTCCAAGCAAGACTGCGGAAAATACCAAAACGACAGCACAGACAGGACTCACCGACCTGCGGCCAGTCACTTACCAAGCCTCAGAGTCAACAGCCCTCTGAGACAACATCAGCCTCAGCAGCCACGATTACTAACCCATTACCCAATCATCCTGCCACTGAAAAGCCTGGAGATGGAGGGCCGTTTGCATTGGCGATGACAACTGTCCGGCAACCGCCAACTCGACAGGGCGTCAGCAAGTCTCAATTCACTACCATTTAACTACCAGAAAACCTAAATCGCAGACATGAAAAAGCCCAACCTTTTCAGATCGGGCTAAGTCATTGAAAAATATGGTCGGGACGGAGTGATTCGAACACTCGACCCCTAGCACCCCATGCTTGGCCCCATACAGACGTAAGCCATTATAAAATATAGAATTACCTATGTATGCACGGCACCAAATAACCGCATTTCCTGTGCTTATGCAAACGATAAACCGTGGCCTGTAGCGGAGGTTTTGCGCAACTTGCTTCGCTCAGTGCACCCTTCCCCGGCGTCCTGCCCACCGAACACCAAACCAAAATCCCCTACAGCTCGTCGCCTCACATCGCACAACCCGCAAACCTCGATTACTGTATACACATACAGCATTCGGATTGCCCCACAATGAACATCGACGAAGACACCTCGACGTGGCTTGGGTGCCCTACGCCCCTGGAAATGTACAAACACCAGTGCGCGCTACTCGAGGACGAGCTCACAACCGCCTATCGCCTGCTGAGCAAGGCACGGGCGAACGTTGCGGGCCTGGTCCAGATGAATGACCTGCTCGCCACCGGAAAAGCGTCGGCAGAGACGGCGCTGAGGGACGCCCTTGAGCGCATATCGGCGATGGGCAATGACCAGACTGACAAGAGAAGCTTTCGAAGCGTCGACCTGGTGACCGATCAACGCGACCATCTCTTCAGGGAGAATCAGCGGCTGCTGCTGGAGTTGAAAGTATTGAGGGGGCCACAGCCCTGACATACGCCTGGCACGCCCGCAGCGCGATCAATCCTTGGTCGCCGGCATCGGTGATGGCGATAATTCGTTGAGCATGCGCTGGGTTAAGATGGGCTCGACGGGCTGCATGAACCACGCCGACGGCGCCGGGGGCGGCAGGCACGTTGCAGCCACTGGCTGAATCCGTGGCGTCGAGAAGGACTGACAGCCGCACATCAGCAGTAGCAAGGCGGTCACGGAGATAGACTTGAGCACGTTGCGCATCGGATAGCTCTCGGGAGTGTTGTTGATCGGAGGCGGACAGCTTTTGCTCCAGTGTCAGGCGCTTACCCTGCTCAGCGCTCACCTGCTTGGAGGCGGCCGCGCTGACGGCAGCCATTTCGCCCTGGTGCTGGCCGGCCTGCTCGGCCAGCATCTTGCCCATGCGCCATTCCTGAACCTGCCAGGTGATGCCGGCGGCGCTGGCCATCAGCGCCAGGATCAGCACCACCAGCCCGGCCAGCTTCTGGGCGGGCGTCATCACGGCACATCCTTGAAGAAGACGTGATGCCCGAGGCGCAGCGTCTGCTTGGCCTTCGCCGCCCAGGCCGGGGCCTTGGGCATCGTGGTTGCGTAGTAGTGCGTGGCCCCGCCGGTTGGATCCGGTACCGCACCGGCCATCACCTGGTCAGCAGCACGCTGGGCCTGGGCGAACTGCGCGGCCGGGATCGGCTTGGCGCCGCGCAGGTAGGCGTAGTTAGGGTCGTTCTGGTTCCAGCAGCTGAACTGCCAGGGCTTCAGGCACACGCCGGCGTAGCCCTCGCCCCACCAGGACTTGGCCTTGCCGTCGAACACCCGGTTACGGATGGTCCAGGCCACGGCGACCTGGCCGGCCAAACCCTCACCGCGGGCCTCACCCCACAGCGTGCGCGCCAGGATGTCCCGGTCTTTATCGGAAGTGGTCATGCTTTTCTCCAGGCAAAAATAAACCCGCTCGATGGCGGGTGGCTGTACGCAGGCGCGGATCAGTCAGCGAGAGGATCAACACCGACTGGCAGCGGGTAGCGCGCCTTGATGGCTGCCACGGAAGCGAGCCATGCGGTGTAGTCAGGCTCCAGACCTTGGCTCAGGGCGTCATAGTCGGCTTCCAGGCGCAGCGGATCCGACTCGGACAAATAGGCGGCGCGGCGAGACGCCAGCGCGGAATCGAGCACGGCACGTTGCTCGTCAGCAAAACGCTGTTCGGCAGTGATCATCTGGCCGAAATCAATATTTCCAGTCATTGGGGAATACTCACAATACCGTCAGCAGGATTGATGGTGTCGACAGGGAATCGCGCAGCCGAGCTGGCATCCTGGCCGACCGGAAGCCGGAAGGTGATGATCAGCTCGCCGTCGACACGCTTCACGTCTTGCTCGATCCATTCGCAATTGATCGCCGCCGCGGGCAGCGTTGCACCATCCGGCAAGGGCCGAAAGTCGAAGCGCTCTCCGTTGACGGTCAACACGTCTGACCGCTTAACGATCGTCAGCGTTTCTTCAGAGTCAATCGGGGAAAAGGGTGACCATTTGATAATCATGCGTACCACCTTCCGATAGAAATAAGGTTCAGGCTGAAAGTTCTAGAGGCAATGCTGGCGAGAGCGCCAACGCCGGGCGAGAACTGCGTAACTGTCGAAGGGCCGCCTAGATCTACTGTGATGACGCCATCGGACTGGGTGGAGCCTGTAGCAACCGGTGCCGCATAGAACTGAGCAGGGAACGTCCAAATCACCGAACCGTAATAGAGTCCATTGGCAGGGCCTGATGTAACAGCAATAGCGGTAGATGCCTTCTGCCAGCAAATCTGTGTTCCGTCAGCGTATCGGATGAACGATCCGTTGGCATTGCTGCCGTACTGCATCACTGCACCAGTGGGAACTCCGCCGGATTGCGAGACCGCGCCTACAAGGGCCGCTACTGCTGCAGTCCCTAGACCAAGGTTCGCACGCGCTGTCGAAGATGTAGTGCCACCAGTGCCCCCCTTGGCTACCGGCACGACGTTCTCGGTGGACACAGCACCCAGGCCTGCAAGCGTGGCCCCCCATTGCTGAATGATCGCCCCGGCAGCAATCGCCAGGTCACGCTGATAGCCCTGCACCGGCATCAGCGCATAGTTTGCGTTAGACACCGTGGCACCGCGGTAAGCAGGACTGATCGACAGCGTGGTCGGGCTCGGGGCGTTGATGACCTCGTACCACTGACCATCTGGGCCGATGAACGCATCACCCACTAGGGAGTTTGCTGCGAAGTTCGTGCCCACGCCGGTGACGCTGGTTTGGCCAGCAACAACGTTCACCTTCCCCTCTTTGTACCAACCCATAATAATCTCCAGGCAAAAATAAACCCGCTCAAGGCGGGTCGTTAAAGTTCGAAACAATCAATTAAATGGAAATGGTAATCCGGCAGTTTTTATGACTAGCGCAGTTGGATAACGGTCCGTTGGAAGTAGGTAATACGATATATTGGCCTGCTGTGTCTGGGTCCAATATTGCTCAGTTGTTCTACCGGGAGGCGAAAAAAAGAACGATATACCACCAACCCTACCGAATGCACCTTCAGCAACTCCGTAGATCACAGCGCCGGCGCCTGGAATATAATCGTAGTCAACCACGCCACATGACCTGCTCCATGGTAGGAAGGCTGCATACTCCTCGCTAGACGGCATTTGGATATCTACAACGCAATGAAGTATCGCCGAGACAGATGCATTCTGATATCGCAGCCTCTCATTCCTGCCATTTACATATGCTGTAACGGGATTCCCAAACCTATCGATGGGGCCTGGAAGCGGGGCCTGTATTGCTGCAACAACGTTTAATGGGAGTTGCCCAGAGTTGAAGGTTATTTTTTGATTAATATCTCGCGTTTTCAGTGACGGGCCACCTAATGCATCGTCTTTCATAAGGTCGAAGCAGTAGTATTTTGTACTGGCGGTAGCCCCGGAAAAAAGATATGTCTTGGAAGTTCCAGATACTTTAACCCCGGTCCCCACGCCTTTACCCACAAGAAAAACAATCGGGGCTTCCGCGTTATCTATTGTGAAGCCGTACTGATCATCCCCCAATCTAGGGCTGTCAATCCAGCTACTCCCAATATTTGGATCAACGTTTACACCCCGCAACTCCAGCCTGCGCCAGTTTTCCACATAGGCCAAATAGCCGCTCTTAACCAGCCCGTAGCTAATATTATTTGTGTCATACAGAAGACTGGAGTCATTTAATCTAACGACAAGTCCTGACATATCAGTAGTACCCATAGGAGATACGGCAGTTCGCCGAGAAGAAACCCCAGCCAGACGTATTGTATGAATAGGCCCAAGACAAAGTTGTTCCATCAAGGGTGACACCTGGCCTCTTCCCTTTTTCCACCTGCAAATCAACCAGCGGACAAACGGAGAAAAACAGGTTGCGCCCAGGCGGCGCAGCCGGGATCTGAATAGATCCATTCTGCCCGCCAGTCTCAACACTGCCTGTCTCCTGACTGATGAAGCTGGTCATATCAACCTTGATGAGGCCAGTGTCTTTGTCCCTTATTACTAGTCCCACCATGTCAAAGACTCAGGTCGATGCCATCAACACCATTGGCATAGGTGAATTTAAGTCCGTCACTATTCAGCAGCGAGGAGTTCCCGTTTTTGCTGCCACGGAATACGAACTTGCCCGTTACCATGTTGAGATCGATCAACGGTTGCCCATTTGAATCAACAGCAGCAGAACGAAGATTCATGCCCAAGATGATCTGTTGGATGAACGCTTTGCTGATGATCGCAGTGTTGAAAACCACTTGGTTGTTTTCCACAACGAACATCGGGATTACCGTTCCGTCTATCTCGTTCACGATGGCAAACCGCTGCGCGTAGATCAGGAACTCCGACTGCTCTCCGTTCGTGCCAAAAGCCATTCCTGTAACGACCTTGCGGTCGCCCACAACGGTCTGAGCTTTGAGAGTGACTTGCGCAGAAACCCTGCCATCGAGCCCAACCAGCGTCTGACTAACCTGCTGAACCGAAGCATTGGTTTGCCCGATGCTCGATTGCAGGGTTTCTGTTGTCCTGCTCAAGGCTTCATTTGCGGACGCCTGCACTTTCTTCTCAGCGAAGAAGGTAGCCGTGGAATCCCAAGACTTCACGACGCCGGCCAAATCGGCGGCCCCATCATCACCGCGCACCGCCGCCCGCAGCGATTCATTGCTGGCCGCAAGGGACGTAACCTTGCCATCAACCTCAGTGACCTTTGTGTCGAGGCCAGTGATAGCCACGGCATTACCGGCCACCTTCTCATCGGTCAACGCCAGATCGCTCTTCAGTTGGTTTACTTGAGTGGCTGCCGTCTCCCTGTTGGTCGCCACCACCTGCTCCAGAACGCTCAGCCCTGACTTGTTCGCCCCAACTTGCGCGCTCATCGTCAGCAGCTGCTGCGCCATGGACTCGTTTTCTGTTGCCCTGGTGCGCTTCTCCAGAGCCAGATCGGCGGTTGATTGCCAGCCTTTGATCACGCCCGCCAGGTCACCAGCGCCATCATCTTCCCGTGCTGCTGAGCGCAGCGCCTCAATCGATGACGCGGTGGCCACCACCTTGCCGTCGAGCTCTTCGATCTTGGTTTCGATGATCTGAACCTGCGACGCCAAGGCGTTTGCAGTTTCCAGGATGGTGCCGATATCCAACCAATAGGTGGCGTTCGGCGGACTGGTGTTCGCAGGTACCGGGCCTTTCGCTTGGAATAGGTGCTGGTCCAAGCGAACAATATCCCCTTTCAGATACGGCTTGGCAGGGTCATAGGCCAGGGCGTCCGTGACCTGGTTGATCAGCTCTTCCAGCTCCTGCTTGGCCTGCTCCAGTCGCTCATTGACCGACCCAGGCCCATCGCCCGTAATCAGCTCGATCTCTTCGCGCAAGTCCTGGTACAGCGCCCCCTTACCGATCTTGTCGGCGAAGTACTTGTCGTACTCGGTCTGGTCCGAACTGGCCTGGCCATTGACCGCGCCCGGGATCGGGAAGAACGGCCCGACGTTTCCGGTACGGTCCACCAGGCGCGCCCAGAAAAACAGGCTCGCCCCCGCCAGCAGGCTGTGCATCTCATGCTTGGCCTGCGGGTAGCTGAAGTCGCTCAGCTTGATCGCCGTCGTCAGGTCCGGCGACTCGCTATACCAGACCTCCGTGCGCTGGGTGTCCTCTGCACCTGGTGGAAAGCCCCACTGGATGCCGATCCCGTAGACCAAGCTGGTGGTGGTCAGGAACGCCACCGCCGGCGGAAGGCCGACCTTCCCCTCCAGGTTGGTCAGGTTGGAGCTTTTCCAAATCGAAGAGATCTCGAAGGCGCTCACCGACCGCACCCGGGCCAGATAGGCACCCGAATAGATGCCCGTAACGTCCACGCTCGTCGAGCCGGTGCGCTGCAGCTTGATCCAGTTGCCGCTGTCCTTGCGCCACTCCACGTCATAGGCGACCGCGCCAGCAACGGCGGGCCACGAGATGTTCATGGTGCTGATGGCTAGGCCTTGGTCTATCGATACGTTCGATGTGATAGTGACGCTTGCCGGTGCCGGTACTACTGTGATCGGGATCACGCTAACCGGGCGCTCTTCTAGGCGCGCACCGGTATCGATGCTAGGGAACTTGCTTGGCTCATACTGTAAGGCGCTGATGTCGTAATCACCCTCAGGCGTCCGTGCGGTTCTCATCACCCTATATAGAGGAATTGCCAGGTCGTCAGCGTCGATTGCCCACTGAAGCTGGGCTGCGGGGGGCTCGCTGTAGGCGACGGTCACGGTTACATTGCGGCCGCTCACGCTTTCCACGGTGCGCCCTTCTGCCCGCCCGCCCGGAAGGTTGATCACCAGTCGGTCGCCGGCCTTGGCCAGGGTGTCGCGGTCCAAGGTGATGACCTTCCCCGCCGCCGCCGCAATGCGCCCGCCTATCTCCCGGCCCGCCAACAGCGAGTCGGCCACGGGGATAATGAACCCAGGCAGCGGGATACGGCCTTCCATGCCGGTCCTGAAGCTGATGGTGCGGTCCTGGTTGTTGCTCAGCACCAGCCACTTAGCGCGGCGCTGGGCCTCAGATGCCCGAGTGCAGCCGATGGCACTGATCTCCGTCGGCTTGTCGCCCAGGCGGCGCTGCAGCGGCAAATCGGAATAGACCGTGACATCGGTGTCGTAGTTGTTCAGCGGGTTGTCGTAGCTGACAAGGCAGCGCGTAAAGCGAGTCTTCGCCGATGCGCTGCCATAGGAGATCTTGCCGTCGATGACATTCGACCGGGTGAAGACGTAGTCCATGTCCTGTGCCCGAGGCATGTCAGCCTGCATCACCAGTTGGCCCTGAGCCCAGTACGTCATGCCGCGATAGATGCCGGCGATGTCCCGCAGCAATGACCAGGCATCGGCCTTGCCCTGCAGGTTCATGTCGCACAGGAACCGCGGCTCAACGCCTGCGGCACCGTCCGGCACCGACTGGTCGCAGTACTGAGAAATGCGGTACAACTCCCACTTGTCGACCATCCACGGCTTGATACGGCGGCCCAGGCCAAAACGATCCTGGGTGCAGATCCCGTAGGTGACCCAGGCTGGGTTATTGGTCCAGGCCTCCTTCATGGTGCCGTCCCAGGCGCCAGAGTAGGTGCGGGCCACCGGATCGTAATTGCTCGGAACCTGCCAGCGGCGGGCCTTGCACTTCACGGTGACGGCCGGAATGTTGGTGAACTGCTCGGCGTCGAACTCGATGAACAGTAGCGCCGTGTTCGGATAGCGCAGCTTTGCGTCGATCACCTGGGTGTAGCCTGCGATAAACAGGCTGTCTGCGATCTTGTCGGTGTTCTGATTTGGAGTGATGCGGCGAACTCGAATCAGCCATCCGCTGATGGCCGGTGGAAGATCGATACGCATGGACTTTTCGTAACGAGTGGTGGCTTTGCCTGTCATGGCACCAACCAATACCTCCTGATACGCACCTCCATCGGTAGCCACATCTACCGCGTATTCGATGCTGTAACCACCGATGTTCCCTTCACTGTCCTGGCTCGCCAGTCGCGGCGTGGCCAGGCGGATACGTGCCGCCGACAGCTGCAGGTTGGTCAGCGACTGAACCCACGGCGTGCCGCTGCGCAGCTCGATATTCAGCGAGGTTTCGTTGTCGACGGACGGGATACCTGGGATGTAGGTCTGCTCTACAGACCCGGGGCGCCAGTCCCACTTCACGTTGGTAAAGTTGAAATTGCCGCTGGCATCCTGAATAGGGGTGTTATCGAGGAAGATATCGCGCGCGGTGGGCGTCCCGTCGAATTCACCCTCGCCCACGGCGATCAGGATCTTGGCCACGTTGGTTGAGCGCAAGCTGTCGGGCGCCTCTACTGGTGCTTTTGGCTTGCTCTCGCCACCTTTGGCACCATGAACATCCAGATTCTGTGCTGCGCCCATGCTTTCCTCCAGGCAATAAAAAACCGGCTCTTGGCCGGCTTGTTTGGTGCGTTGTGCCTACGTTTTGTCCTCGGCGTAAATAGATGCCGAGATAATTGCGCCACCCCACCGGCGATCACCGACGCAGATCGGCACCGGGTTGCCGCTGGCCGTGGTGTTCTTTGCGCTGCCGAATGCATAGCTGGGCATGTTTTCCGGTGAGGCGCTCTGCTTGAGGCCGGCGGCCTGCGGGCTGAGCATCTGGATCACGCCGCCGGCCAGCAGCGCAATGCCTGCTGGCGCCGTCGGAGCGCCGAAGTAGCTGGCGGCGATCAGCACCACGCCCAGCACGATCTGCAGGATGCCGCCGCGCTTGCTGCCCTCTACGACCGGTACGATGCGTATCTCCCTAGCACCGCCCATGCCGAACTCATCGGCACCGACGTTTTTTCGGTTGCGGAATATGGCAAAGCGCATCCCAAGGCGGCCAAGGCGGCGGATCTCCTCCTCGAATCCGTCGATGGTTGCCTTCAGCGCCCGGAAACTCTCCCAGGTGTCGCCCGAGCCAACCTGGCGCCGGTGCAGCCTGCCGAACTTCTGAGCCAGCGAGCCGGACAGTTTGATGGTGGTCATTGGCGAATAAACGATGGCGCTCATCGTGCCTCCTTGTGTCGAAGAATTAAGCGTGTGCGCTGAAGCCATGGCCCGCCGTAGACAATCACCTCTGATGGCCGGCCATAGAGGTGGTGCAGGACGAAGGGCCCGGGACCAAAGACGGCGGATTCTTCACCGGGCAGCGTCGGGTCAGTTCCCAGGTAGATCCCCGCGTGGTTCGGATGCGCCGTGCGCCCGACCTCCATCACGATCATGTCGCCGCGCTGTGGGCTGTCGACTTGCTCGAAGCCGGCAGCGATATAGTTCGCCTCGTACAGACTGGTGCTATCTGCACTCTCCCACCAGCCATCGGTGCGATTGAAGGCTTCGAACTCAAGGCCCCACTCACGCTGGTACCACTGGGCGCATACTGACCAACAGTCCCACACACCATGTACAAACGGTCGCTTGAGCAGCGGCGTGCTGCCGCTCGGGGTAACAGTGCGTAGGTCGCCCTCGGGCCAACTCAAGATATGCCAGGGCAAGGCCGTGGCCTCGCACATGGCCAGGTCGCGCGATGACGGGCGGCTGGTGGCGTCCGGGTGAGAATGGACGATGCCGATCACCTGGCCCTGGTCTTCCGCCGCGGCGTAGTCCTCTGGATCAAGCCGAAACTCTTCGTTCGGCTCCGTGGCGATGTTCCGGCACGGGAAATACTTCTGCGCCCGGCCCACGGCCAGTACCAGCCCGCAGCACTCTTTCGGGTACTCGGCCGCTGCATGCGACTGGATGGCCGCAATGATGTGTTTGCGCATTTTTCAGCTCCGGGCAATGAGTGACACAGCGGGAAATCCACCGAATGGGTAGGGGTTTCCCTCGCCGAAGCGAGGAATGCAGCAGCGGCCCAGCGTTCCGTCAGGTATGTCGTTCTCAGGGTTATCTGTCAGATTCCCATCCTTGTCCCGGTACGGCCCTGTGTAGCCGCAGTCGGGACCTCTGTACCCGCCGGTTAGCGCCCAGTGGCACAGGGTTGTCATCTGTCTACCGATAGTTTCTCCGCCCACATCGCCCGGGCTGGCCAAGTCCCAACTGACCGTCTCGCCGTCCTCGTTGGTTTTCTGGTCGACATACCAGACCTCGATCGATTCCTGGGTGGGGTCCGCCGTGGGGTTGCCGCCTTCGAAGTTCACCGCGTCCAGGAACTCGGCCAGCGTGTTGCGAACTGTCACCTTGAACTCGAGTAGATCCTCGAAGGCCAGGCATAGAGCAGTGATTCGCCCATTGACGTTGCCAACCGACAGCTTTGGCCGTACTGCGGTGCCGTCGCCGTTCGCCTCGCTGCCCTCGTACTGCATTGGCCAGGCGCCATACTCTTCGCCCTTCCACCAGATTGACTTGGCCGGCAGCTGGTCAGCGTTGCTGCCGGCGGCCAGCAGTTCGGCAGGCGTATGCGGTATCGCATGGCCGTGGAAGCGCAGTACATCGGCGCCGTAATCGCTGCCATCCAGTTCAAACAGCAGGATTTCGTTCCCAGGCTCAAGGGTCTGGATAGCATTGATCAGCGACATGGATTGACCTTTACGGGTGGAAAGCGCGCTCGAACGTCGCCGTCACTTTGAATACGCCACCACCCATAGGGGTCGGGGTTGGGTTCTTGCATGTGAATAAACCCAGCTCCCCCAGCGGTGTAGTCCATAGAAAGGCCTTTGCGCCCTTGTGGCGGTCGAAGAAGGCCATCATGGCCTTCGCTGCCGAGGTGGTGCCGGTGTGGGTTATCGGGTATGCATCTTCTTTATTGTTTGGACCATCGCCGACAACTTGCTTATAGCCCCCGCCAAAGCGTGATTCCCTGGTCCTATATTCAAATGTCGGCGCCTCCCCGTGCTGGGTGGCCCAGGTGAAAGTTTCAATCGCCATGGTTACCTCCCATTGATCAGGCGCCAGATTGAGCCACCAGGCTGCAACCCCTTGGCAATTGCAGTTTCAGCCTCGGTTTTAGCCGCCTGCTGTATGCCCTTGCCCAGCTGAGTGGTGTCTTCCTGCGTTGCGTTGCCGCCGTCGCCGGTCGTTTGAACGGAAACGGATACGGGGAAGTTGTAGGTGTTCCCACCGCCTCCCCCGCCACCGCCACCTCCGAGCGAGCGCACACCCAGCTCGCCACCGGCCGTCCTGGTCAGCGGCATGATTGCCTCCGGCCCGGCTTCAGCGAAGATGCCCGCGCCCTTGGCGAACGCGAACATCTGGGGTTTGTCGTGCACCTGGTTGCTGAAGCTGGACAAGCTCGGCGAGTCGTACACGCCGCCCTTGGCGTTTGCCGTGATAGCACCACCAATGTCAGACCCGAAGCTGGTGGAGCCAGCAGCCGCTCCGCCACCGAAGTACGCGCCCAGCGCACTACCTGCGATGCTCGAAAGCAAGCCAGATGCAGCCTGACGAGTAGCGATGCGTGTCATATCGGCGATGATCGACTTGGCGAAATCCGAGAACGAGAACTTACCGTTGGTGGCGAAGCTGGCCACCGCGTCTTCCATGGAGCTGAAGGCGTTGGTGAACAGGCTGCGGGTTTGTCCTGCTACGTCGCGAGCCGAGTCCAGATAGTTGCTGAAGGCCGAAGTGGCCCCATTGCGCCAGTCACTTTGAGCCACGGACATCTGCTCATAGTTGCTGAGAGTGGTCTGAGTCAGGTCACGCTCGCTGCGGTTGATCGCCTCAAGCTTGGCCTGATATTCCTCGGCACTCATGTTGCGGGATGCGTCGGCTTTGTCGCGGGCCAGATCCAGGCGCTGCTGATTGGCGCGGTCTGAAATACCGTTCAGGTCGCCGTTTATGGCGTTCTGTCGGTCACTTTGGCCCACACCTTGAGCGGCCCGGCTGCCGGCGCGCTGCAAGGCGGCATTCTGCTGGTCCAGCGCATCGGTGTATGACTTGATGGCCAGTTCCTGCTTCTTGAGCCGTCCCTGCTCATTGGTCGCGATCACCGCCAGCTCGCTGTCCGATTCCTGCTGAGCCTTGACCATATTGGCCCGGGCATCGGCGATCTTCTGGTCCAACTGGATCCGCTGGGCAGCCGACGTGCCGGCCTTGCCCTTGGCACCCTCAAGCGCTGCGATCTCAGCCTCATACGAGGACTTGACCTCTGATGCCTGCTGCTGGAGCAGTGCCACGCGCTGGGCCGTGTAGCTCTCCTGGGAGATTATCCCTGCCTTCTGCGCGGCCTCCAGCTCCTTGTCCGCGCTCTTGTAGTAGCTGAGCACAGCATTGAGCTGATTCTTCGAGTCGTTGAACGAGGACAGGTCGACCGCGGTGGTCGCACCCTTCGGGTCCTTGTACTTGTCGCGGATGTTCTTCAGGTCGCGATCAATGTTCTTCTGATCAAGTAGCGGGCTGTTTGGATTCGCCTCGCGCAGGTTGGCGACTTTCCGAAGGTAGGCTTCCTCTTCCTTGTCGCGCTTCTGCTTGTTGCTGTAGGACGCAACCCGGATTCGCTCGAGCTCCCGCTCGGCCTCGATGCCCTTGTCCTGGACCTTTTGGCGGTCACCGAGGTATTTTGTACGCGTTTTCTCTGCTTCTATCTGGAGTTCAAGGAACGCAAGATCCCTGGTATCTCTCGCAGTATCACGCGTCTCGATACCCATCGCAGCAGCCCGGCCACCCCGACCCTGTCCAGTCTTCAGCCTCTGGCGGATTACTTCGGCTTGCTGCTCCAGGCTTTGAGTACGTCCGATCTCCTTGGTGGCGTCCAGAGCGCCTTTCGCAGCGTCCCTTACTGCATTCCAGCCGCGCTCTATGATCCCCAGGTTCTGCGTGATCTCTCCGGTGCGAGTTTCGATCGTGCTGGCGTATGAGTCCGTCAGTAATTTAGCAGCACCAACTGTATCCCCTTGCTCCTTGAGCGCGACAATCTGCGAGTAAATCGACGCTGTCAAAAAGTGGTATTGATCGTTTAGTTCTTTTGCGGCGGCGACAGGGTCTTTCGCAATTTTCGCGAACTCGGCGATTGTCTCGTCAATAGCGCGCCCTGTAGCCTTTTCCATCTGCAAGGCGGCTTCGGTGATCTGGCCAAAGCTATCACTGGCGATCTTTCCGTTACCGGCGAGCTTTGCCAGCACTTCAGCGGCAGCACCTGTTGTTCCAACTGTGGCGCTGACCTGTCGGGCCATATCGCTCAGTTGACTTGCGCTCGTTCCGGCCACATTACCGCTGAGAATCAGCGCCTCATTGTAAGCATCTGCCTCTTCACTGCCCTTGTAATACGCCAGGCCCAACGCAGCCACGGCGGCTGCAGCAAGCGTAAACGGATTTATCAGGCCAAGTACGTAACCACCCAACGCCTTCGCCGCCGGCGCAATCCCGCCGAACATATCTTTGAGCTGGCCGCCCTGCTGCAGCAGAACTGTCAGCGGCGCCTGTCCACCCTGGAGAGAGACGGCAATGTCAGTGAACTGGGCTGGCACGCCGCGCAGCGCTGCAGCGGTCTGCTTCGCCGTGTTTCCGGTCCGAGTAAGGCTGTCGTCGAATCTTCCCAGGTTCGCCCGCGACTGGTCGATCTTGCCCTGGTACTCACTGAACGTTGACGCGTCCAGCGCTCCCAGTTTTTTTTGCTTGGCCAGTTTCGTTTCAAGGTCGTCTAAGCGACCAAGAGCCTTGACCGTTGGGTCAATCTCGCCGAGCAGATCTGATAGCTCGTCCTTCTGCTTCTTCATCGAAGCAGTCGCCTTATCAGCCCCGCGCGCTAAGCCTTCGGCTGCCTTCTCCGCACGCCCCCCGGCCGCAGTAAGCTTGTCTAGATCGGTGCTTGCCTGCGCAGCATCCGTCGAATCGACCTTAATGCCGAGCTCAGCAATCGACGTCATACTTTTCTCCAGGCACAAAAAAGCCCGCTCAGTGGCGGGCTATTGGGTTCACTTAATCTATTTATTCAGCTTTGAATTCGCTTCCGCAAACTGGCAGGTAATGCTTATGTCTGTTTGCATGCCTTCCCCGAACTTGGCCACCGGCCTGGTTCCTACGCCCTCGACTACGTACTTCGAGAACCCTGCGTATCCACCGTAGCTGTTCTTGGCGTTTACTTCGCCACATACAACCGTATTGTCACGGAGGCGATAAACCTTCTCACCCCTGAACTCAGCTGACACCGAGTCGTTTAGGTTTCGCTTCACTTCGTCCCGCGCTTTCTGCACATCGCTGTTTCCACACCCTGCCAGCGTTACGATCGCTAAAGCTGCAACCAGAATTTTCATCTCGACCACTCCTTGAGGCACTTAGAAACTGGTCGGTTGGACAGCTACCGAACCACCGCCTGCGGATATAAAAACCCTAAATTTCTTTTGCTGGCCCTGCTTCAAAACCACTGACGTTTCCATTCGTTCGGGATTCGCTGCGCAAAGTGCTGAGCCGTCCAGAGCGGCACCTAGCAACCACTCGCCTGAAGGCACCTGAAAGACAGCCTTCTCGCCAGTGTCCAGCTTCGCCACAGGCGCACCATTGAGGAAAATCGTTGCAAAACATCCCCCACCTTGAAATCCGGTGTCTCTCGTCACAATCAACGAACCTCCACCAGGCACTGGCTTCTGGTAACCGATCACCCTTTCAGATGGCGCCTGACGCGCCTTGTCAGAAGGTACGGGTGATGTCGCACATCCCGTTATCAACGCCGCTACCAGCGCACCCAGTATTAATTTCATGTCGTTCCCTCGTTGAGATATCACAGGACTTTATCATCAACGAGAAAGCAACATGAACGCCGGGGTAGTGAGTCCCTGTGGTTTTGTTCAGCTCCGGCTCTCGCTCATCACCAGCAGCGCTTCGGCCTCCATCATCCGCAGATCAGGAAAAGCCTGTGACAGCTCTGCGCGCTTGAGGCCTATCATGCTGGCCACCGGCTTGATGGCGTTGTAGTCCAGGCCCACGGCGCCACCCATACCCACACGCCACTGCGTGGACATCGCCTCGAACAGCAGGAAGGCCGGCCAGTTGTCTGGCCAGACTTCGTACTCTTCATCGGGGATGTCGGCCTTGGTCATGCCGAAGGCCGCCAGGTCCGCTTCTGAAGGCCCTTGCTCGTACAGGATGCGGGCGACGCCAGTCAGTTTCCCAGGCGGGCCGGCTGATACGCGCCCTGGTAGGCGGCCAGGACTGCCTGCGGCGCGCCTACGCAGGTTGTAACCAGCGCAGTCATGGCCTCGTCGGACAGCTTCTCGTCGAAGCCCCAGCCGCTGACGATGTCCTTGAGCTGATTCACCTGCAGCGCGATCTCCGAGGCAGTGGCGTCCTGCCAGGACATGCCCTCGTCTTGCACCTTGGTGGCGTGCGCATCGCGCGCAGTGTTCCAGCGGTCGAACAGTGCCGACAGCGCAATGCGGTCCAGGTACTTGAATTCGAAGTCCACAGCCACAGCTTCACCACCTACGCGGGGTATCTGCACCTTGGCCTTGAACGTTGGGTTTGGCGCGATCTTGATCTTGGCCATGATTTACACCACCACTGCCGAGTAACGGGTCGGACGGCCAGCCAGCGACAGAGTGATGACGCGGGTCATCAGGTTGTTGCGAGACAGGGCCGGGGTCGACGTGATGGTCACATACGCGTTGTAGAGGATGCTGTCGCCGTTCGGCAGGTTCAGGCGCAGTACACGGGTGACCTTGTCTTCGTCGGCGGTTTCAACCACTGGCACGTACGGCAGTGCCGGATCGTCTGCGACAGTGAACGACATGCTGATCGGGTTCTTGGTGGTCGGGATCTGGCGGTCATCATCGTCAGCCAGGAAGCCGAAGGTCAGGAACTGCTGGTCACCGCCCGTGGTTGCCACGTCGGTGATCTGCGAGATCTCAACGAAACCGGTTACCTCGCGCACCGAACCCGCGCCAGAGCCAGCCGGGTATGGTTGAAGGTTGGTGGTGTTGACGTTTTCCAGAGCGAAGGTGCCGGTCAGGCTGGCAGCCACGCGCGCGGCACGGTCATTCAGGCGAGTCCAGCCGGAGGTCACTGCGATGATGTCGCCATCACTCAGGCCATGGGCCGCAGAAGTGGCCACCGCCGGGTTGGCGTTGCTCAGCGCGGTTACCGGGATCGCCGGGGCGTAGGTCGAAGCGATTTGCAGGGTCGCGCCGTTGGGGAGTCGAAAGCCCATGTGTATTTTCCTCTTTGCAGAAATGACAAAACCCGCTCAGTGGCGGGTTCTGGGTTTGCCCAGCGGGCGAATTAGTTGGTGTCAGCGCGGTACTGGAACGAGGCCGGTATGGTGTATGTGGTTCCGTCAGAAATGCCTGGGCCTGGCCCGACCGGCGTCAGCACGATGGCGACCAGTCCGGCGCGCGGGATGCGCAGGTTTACCGGGAACAGTGCGGCCAGTTCGTCGACGATGCCGCTGGCCTCGGTCCGGTACTTGCCGGAGGGGGCAACAATGTTGATTTGGAATACGCCGACGTACAGGTGGTGGTCGCCGCCCAGTGTGTTGCTGGCGGTTACCGCAGGAAGCGTAAAGGCCCGCAGGTACGTCTCGCCAGAGGCCGGCGTGTAGGTCTCGTTCTCGACCACCACCTTCAGTGGCGTGGCTCGAGCCTTGGCCCAGGCCAGCAGGCGCGACTCGAAAGCCGCGGCGATGATGTTATGGCTCATACCTGGTTATTCCTGATGGCCTCTTCGACGATCTGCCGGAAGCGGGCCTGAGTGATGCGCACCATCCCGCCCGGGGCCTGGTCGGAGTGGCCGTACTCGAGCGGAATCGCATAAGGAAGGTTGTTCACGATGAACGCCGTGGTACCGGCGCGGAACTCAATCGAATCACCCACAAGGCGCGCCGTAGCTTGTTCCCCGGTCGGGTCGAGAGCGTCCAGGGTTCCGCCAGCGGGCGCCCCGATACTGAACTGCCAATTTCCACGGAATCGCCCGGTGTCAACCGGAGACATGCTGATGAGCGACATTCCAATCTTGACTATGATTTCCCGCAGGCTTACATCAACCGCTCCCTTTGCCTGCGCAGCGAACTCAGCCAGTTGCAGCTCGAAGCTGCCACTTTTTACGCCGTAACGCTCCGTCATGTGCGATCCGCGCGCCATGGCTATTTCCTCAGTTGAACGGTCCAGGTGGCTTTTGCAGGATCATGGCTGACGTTCATTGCGCGCTTACCGCCGATGGCGTCGCCGATTTCCGGGATAGCCAGGGTTTCGGTTGGCTCGCCCGCAAGCGTGATGAAAAGCTCGTTCTGTAGGATGGTGAGCTTTTCGTCAGTAGTCTGGATCAGCGAGCCGTCTATCTCTTTGGCGAGGTACTTACCAAACACTCCCCGGCCGCCGTAATTCGTGATGGCCTCAGATGTCGAGCCTGAGTCCGGGTCGTACTCACCCTGAACCTTACGCACGCCAACAACAGGATTCACGGCATCAGCCAGATCGGTGTTGAAGGCTTCAGCCAGATCCCTCTGTAGGTCGTCTCGCAGCCCCATGTCAGCACCTCACGACTTTGACCTGGCCTGAGCCGAGATAGTGGGAAAGCAGCGCCAAGGCGAAAGATTCGCCAGCGCTGACGGTGCGGGACGATTCGGAGAACGACTTGCTGCTAGACACGCCGTCGGCAGTCACTGACTTCGCCGTTACGCCGGTTTCCTTCGAGCCGTAGATCCTGCCGGCGGCTGCCTCCGTGGCAACCTCGGCGCCGGCCTGGATCACGTCATCCGGGATCGGGTCGAACGCTGGCAGACCAAGATTGGTAAGCCAGGTGTTCGCCATCAGCACCGCGCGCGGCTTCTTTTCTTCGGTGGCCCATGTCGGCCCAAGCAGGGCATCCACCTGCGCAACACTGATGTAGGTCGTCACGGGGCTTTACTCCTGCGGCTTGTCGAGCAGCTCTGCCAGGGCTGGACGCTCGGCGCTTTCATCGAACGGGATGCCTTTCTCGGTCAGCTTCGCCTTGATCTCGTCGACCTTCAGCCCCTTGGACGGCTTGTCGCCACCCGAAGCCCCTTTCTTGATCGGTTCCGGGTGCTTGTAGTCATCCGGCGCGAACTTGGCGTCGATGATCTTGTAGCCCTTCTGGCGCAGTTCGGCTTTGCGCTCAGCAGTGACCGGGTGTTTCTCGTAAACGATTTTCTCGTCCATGGTGGACTCCTGGAATGTGGATTAGGCGACCCGAAGGCCGCCTTCTCGATTACTGGGCGGCATCGCCGATGGTGAGAACGCCGGCCGAAGCCTTGATGCTGTTCGCAACCAGGTCCCAGTTGGTGCCGGTGGCCAGCTCGGCGCTGGTTGGCGACTTGCCGCCGTTGGCTGTGTCCCAGGTGTAACCCTTCATGCCCAGACCGAAGGTGTAGTCCGCCTGCATGGTGGTCTCGATCCGCTCCTTGCCGTTGGAGGTCTGGATGTTGGTGATGAGGTCGGAGCCATCCATGACTACCGCCGCGCCGTCGGCCAGGCTCAGCACCTTCTGCTTGTTCGGCGTGCCGGCTTCGTACAGGGCCGCGGCATCAGTGATGATTACGGCCTTGCCCAGGATATCGACCACCTGCACGCCGCTGAACTGGAACAGTCGCTCGGCGTTCGCCAGGTTCTGACCCAGGAGCTTGTGGTACATGGCGCCGGTCATGACTTGGGCAACCAGGCGCTGAGAGGCATCACCGAACAATGCGTGGGCATTGTTGATGGCGATGTAACTCACGCCGGCAGTGGCCGAAACATCGTTGGTGGCGGACGGCTGGTTCCCAATCGCAGCCACCAGGGCGGCAATCGCAGTGTTCAGCTGGTCCGACATGATGGCTTCGGACAGATTGCGGCTGATTACTTCCAGCGCCTCTTCCGGGTTCTTCTGCACCCACGACAACTGCGCCGGCTCCCACAGGATGGGACCGAAGCCGCCCGCGATCTTCACGGAGTCGTACTGCTTCTGCGCAAGAGGCGTTGCAGCCTGTGCGCCGTTTGCAGCGTAACGATCAACACGACGCTGTGCGCCATGCAGGCCGGCCCAGAACGACTCTTGAAGGAAGTCGCCGTCAATGCCTTGAGTGGTCAGGCGGATGGAACCTGCCGAAGCAGCGTTGAATTTCTCAACGTCTTGCGCCAGGGTCTCGATGGTGACGCGTTTGAGGTATTCGTTGAATACCTTCATGTTCGAAAGGGCCATTGGGCCTCCTTATTCGGTAGCGATCAGGCCTTTGATGGCGGCGACTCGATCTTCCTTGCTGCCACCAAAGTCACCATTGGTTTTTTGGTTCGGATTACCGCCATTTGGTGCGCCGCCGCCATTGGCGCCGGAACCCTTCAGGATGTGATCGCGATGGGGGTACTGTGAGACGAGGGTTTCAAGCGCTTCGTTGAAGTCAGCCAGTTCGCCTGGGCGAGCGCGGCTGAAGATCTTCTGGCCCTGGGTGTCATATGCGACCACCTTGCCTTCTTCGATCTTGAAGTTGCCGCCAAACGCGGCTTGGACCATATCGGCCGGAACAGCCATCTTTTCGGCGATGAACTGGGAGCGTGCGAAGCTGCCACCGATCTTTTCGGCATACAGCTGCTGCTCGAAGGTCTGCGCCTTGCCGTTGGCTTCGTCCAGCTGACTTTGGAAGGCCTTGCTGATTTCGCCCTTCACCTTCTCGATCTCGCCGGCATCCACCAGCGTTTTAGCGTCGAGATTTGCAACAATGCCCAGGGCCTTTTTGGCCGCCGCGGGGTCGTCGATGCCTTCGAAGCTCTTTACGATCTTCTCGGCGGAGTCGGCGCGTACACGGTGGTCTTTGGCTTCGGCGTTCAGGCGGGTGATGGTGCTGCGAGTGCCCACAGCATCAAAGGCGACTTCTTTGCCATCGTCTTCGACATATACGGGCTTGCCATCCAGGATCTCAGCGTATTGCTTGCCATCCACTTCAACAGTCTTGAGTTTCATCATGTCTCTCTGGGCCATCCGGCCAGTTGATGAGCCATCCGGCTCTTTGTCGCCCCGTCCATCCGAACCGCAGGCAGAAAAAAACCCCGCATATAGCGAGGCTTGGGTTGCGACACAAAATCGAATGTCGGCATTTCGTGTCTCGGGGAATTACAGGCGCTCCCGCAACTGATCCAGTGTGAGGAATTTCCCACGGTCATTGTAGAAGTCGTCCAGCTTGAGCTTTTCCTGTCGCAACAGCTTGCCGCGCTCAGGACCAAGGATCTCGTCCTGGCGCGCCGCTGACTGCCGGGTCAGCCATTGGGCATAGTTCGTTGACTGCGGCACCTGGCCGTCCATTGAGGCCCGTGTGGCTCCATCGCTGAAGCCGAGCTTCGATGCGCTCTTCAGGATCGGCAGCTTGGTCGAGCGGCAGCACCAGTGAATTCGCCCGGGGCCGGCCAACCACGGGATTTTGTGCCCGACCGGCAAGTAGGTGCCCAAGGTGTACGGCAGGCGGTCCCTGATGCGGCAGGTGGTCGAGGTTCGCGTATCGAGCGTGCTGATCCACTCTACATGGCTGATTATGTCGCTGTTCGCCTCGTAGGACTTGTCGCTGGCGGCCTCAGCGGTGCTTGAAACGGCAGACCGGACAACGGCCTCTATCTCCCTGCGCGACTTCTGCAGGATGCCGTCGGCGTAGTTCTCTACCCGGGTGCCCATGATGTTGCGGACGATTTCGGCAGTAGTTCGACCCTCGACCACGCCAGCACGCACAGCATCGCGAACCGACGCAGCGCGAGACGCCTCGATGCCACTAATCCACTCCCTGAGCAAACGCCCCTGGAATGGCCTGGCCTGGGCAATCGCCTTGACCTGGCTGAACTGCGCAACGGCAATCGGGAAGGACTCCTGCACAACGGCGGGGATCACAGCCTGAAGCGCGCCCTGCTGGAATACGATCTCATAACTGATAACGCCGTCAGTGGCCTGGTCAAGTGCCTGACGGACATCCACGAAAGTGGACTGATTCAGGCGCAGGACTTTGGACAGAGCCGCATCCACCAAGTCCGCCGACAGATTGGGGCCAAGGTTGTCGATCGCAGCAATCAGCGAAGCACGCAGATCAGCGTCCTTGCTGTTGAGGATCTTGATTATCGCAACGACCTGGGCATTGCTCAGGTGTTGCAGGTCAACCTCATGCCCGATCAGCTTATCTAACAGCTTATCGTTGGAGGTTTTCATCACAGCGTACCGAGTGCGGGGCCTTGGCCTTCAATCTTGGCCAACTCCAGGGACCATTCGTATTCGTCACTGATGACGCCCCGGCGCTGCATTTCGGCGAACAGGGTTTCCTTGGACAGCATCCCGGCATTGGCCATCGCGACAAGCGTCGGCAGTGACACCTCTGGCATGTAGTCAACGTCGAAGTTGCCGCGAATCTCGATCGCACCGCCTTCGCCCAGGCTACGGTAATCAGCCATGAACTGGAGCAGCTGCGCCAAGCAGTCTGCAAAGTGGTTCGCCATACGGGCCAACGGGGACAGCTCCTGAGCGGACTCCTCTTCTGCCTGGGTGGCAGTCTTGGTGGCGCTCTTCTCTGGCGTGAGCAGCTTGGCGCCGGCCATGCGCATTTCGTCGAGTAGGTCTTGCAGCGCCTCCCGGCCAGCCTTGACGGCAGCTCCGGTGTGCTCGACATACTTGAGGTCGCCATCCTTGGGCAGATCGGTCAGCGCGCCAGTGCCCACTTTGAATTCAGGCGGAACAGGCTTGCCCTGGTTGTCGAACGTGGCTTGCACGCCAAGGCGAACCAAGATCGGCACACGGATAACGTGAAGGATATTGTCCTGGTCGCTCTGGCTCTGCCAATGCTTGACGTTGAGGTGGGCCAACTCTAGCAGTGGGGGCTTGGCGGTCATGAAGCCTGTGCGACCCGTATAGAAGGTCACCAGGGGGATGTATTTGAGGCTGTTCGTACCCTCTTCATGCAGAACCAGCGCCCCACCCTTCTCCGGTGCTCGGTAGGTCCGCCACGACCCAGGCTCAAGGACCCGGACCTGATAGACGCACTTCACGCCAAACTCGCCATCCGGCTCTTCGACAGATTCAGAGTACCTGAACATGGTGATCTGGCCGCCCTTGGAGCGCCAGCCCAGCACCTGCTCAGGTTTGACCAGGACTGCGTAGGGTCGGACACCTGCGGCGATCTCGTCGGCCTGGGTGCGGACGCCTTCGGCAACAGGGTGATCCACAAGCGCATGACAAAGTCCGTGACTCAAGCCCTCGCGGAAAAACTCGACAGACCAGGAATTCAGGTCATTGCCAGCATGATCGATGTCCTTGGTCATTTCCTTGATCTGATCGGGCACATCTTCACCGACCTGCAAAGGCTCAGCGAACACCCGGGAGGTCATGTTGCCGACCGTCTCCGAGTAGGCAGGGAGCAGCGTGGACAGCCTCAGACGCTCCTTGTAGGAGTTGTCATCCTCGGCAGGATACTGAGGCAGCAGTGCTTTCCCAGCCGCACGCATCGCCATGGTGCCGCTCATGAGTGGAGTAATCACATCCCAGTAGGCGCGCATGGCGTCGACAGCAGGCAGCGCGATTGCCGGGTTATCGCTCATGGTTACATTCTCAGTGGTTGAGTCATCACGAAAGGTCTGATGATTGGATAGTCGTGGTGGATGAAGTAGCCGCCAGCGTCGTTCGCATGGTCGACGCCTGATTTCTTGTCTGGCTCGCCGTTGGCGGCCCACACCTGCTGCTCCAGGCCGTCCGCATATGTCGGGCAGCGAAGGGGGTTAATCAGGTATCTACGCTCACCCAGTGCGTTGCAGAACATCGCGTTCATGGCGTTGATGCGGTCTTTCACTGGCGGGTTTGCATCCGGCGCGATGACGCTGAATCCCGCTTGGCGCAGTATGGCGATGTCTGTCTCGCTGGCATTCACCGACTTGCGAGATCCGCCTGAGGCGTCCGGATAGATACGGATCTCGCAGGTTTTCTCGTAGTCCTTGCCGTTGTAGCGCCAGTAGCGCTCCTTGATACGGCGGATCATGTCGGGGGTGTCGAAGCCATCGATAAGCTCGTCGACCGCCCGAGGCTTGTCATCGGCGCGCTTTACGTGCGTGATAGCCGCCATCTTGCCGACGTTAAAGTCCATGCCGATGAATAGCGGCTCGCCTGGCTCAACCCCGTCGAAGCAGCCATTCAGCTTTCGGTCATACGCGTGGTAGATCGAACCGGCATTCAGGTTGACGAACTGCCCATTGAGGTAAGCGAGGATCAGCTGCGGCGGGTACGACTCCATCAGTGACTGGATGTAGTCGGGCGGCAAGTTCAGTTCGTTGTCGAACGTGCTGGCCTGCACAAGGCCATACATATCCCCCAGCGAAGGCTTGTCGCGCACCTGCTTCAGGAACTGCTGGTAGACGAACTTGTAACCCTCTGGGGTCGTCGTAACGTCAACCCCGTTGCGCAAGCCTGGGGCGTTGTAGCGCATCCGGGCAATGATCTTGCGCCAGGCCTGCTGCGCCTTGACCAAGCTCATCACGTCGAGCTCATCTACCAGCGCGTGACCAATCTTGAAGCCGACAATTGTCTGGGGCTTCTCCATGGATCGACATATCACGGTGCCGCGGTACTGCCGTCCACTGTAGACGTGGACTTCATGGTTCGACTGATTTATCTCAGTGCGAAGCCCCCAGTCGTGCGCAACCTCTTCCATCGTCGGGTAGAAGATGTCGCGGATCTGGGCGTATGTCGGAGCGAAGTAGCCGGCGTTGATGCGCGGCCACTCCCAAAAGTGTTTCCCAAGCGCAGAGCATCCTACCCAGGTCTTGCCAGAGCCAAACCCAGCCACGAAGGCGCGGAACTTGTGAGGCAGCGCCAGGAACTGGGCTTGAGGTACGTTAAGGCTCGGCATTAGGGCGTCTCGCGTCAGTCACCACTACTTCGATGCGCTGAGGCAATGGCCCGTCGTCTTCAGGGTCGAGCTTCTTGATCATGTCGGCGCGCTTCGACTCAAGATCACCAATACGGCCCAGCAGGCGGTTGATGATGTCTTCGTAGCCCTGGCGTCGACGCTGGGTTGTCATTGATGGGCGGCCTGGCTCTTGCGCGGGCTCACCCTCTTCAACTGGGTCGGTCGCCTGGGTGTGGATGCTCTCCATATCCAGAACAAGCCCGTCACCCGCCTCTGCCTTGGCCTGGGCCATAAGTGCGCGCCGTAACTGGAGCTTGGCGATCTTGATGTCGTCATCCAGCGTGCCGATGCCGATGTCATCCCACAGGCCATGCTCATCAGCAGTCAGCGTGTCGGAGTAGATGCCGTGTTTGCGAGCGTGCTGGTTGCCCTTGTTGGCCTTGGCAGCCGCCCCGCCGTGTAGCTTGCAGCGAGAGGAACCCGGAACAGCGTGTCGCTTGCATGGTTCCCCGTTGCTGCGCTTCTTTGCGCCGCATAGGGCCATGGCTAAGCCTCATTCATGGGGTGTTTCGCGAATGAATGGTCATTCAACGTCGTTCGAACGTCATTCAATGGTCATTGGGTGTGTCCAGCAGCACATCAATCAGCTTCTGCTCACCCAGGCGCATCGCACCGAGGCATTGCAGGTCGTCGCATTTAGGACCGAGGCCGAATACGGTCACCTCTCCCTTCGCGCCGATCATCGTCAAGGCGCCTACGGTGCACTCGGGATGCTCACCGGCATCCAGGTCGTCGGCGATCTTACGTAGGGTCTTGGCGGCGTCGCGCCAGTCCTCCCGCTTGAACTCAAGAACCTTGACGGTCATACGGTCACCATCTGGTGTGTCTGTGCGTGGGCATGGCCGTGGAGCAATCCAACGATCAGACCCTGGGGCAGCCCGGCTTCCTTGGCGGCGTCCACGGCATCAGCAATGGTCTTGTCGAGAGCGCTTACCGCGGCGTTGATGTCCTGACCCAGTGGAAGTGCGTGGCGCAGGCGAGTTACGTTGTCCGGCACTGGCTTGTTGGCTACGCAGCGCTCACAGATACCGCAAGCCGTGCCAAGCTGCCATGCACCCTTACAGACCGGATTGGAATATCCGGCGCTCATCGCAAACCCTCATGATTGCGCGCCACGATTTGGCGCATTCGAAAACGTGGCGCGGATTACTCAGCCTTACGGCCTGGCAGCTTGAAGTCGGTGACCCGGTCAGCAATAGACCGGATCTTCTCCACACCCAGGAAGCCAACCCAGCCACCGACGAAGGTAGCCATGCTCTGTGGGAGCGAGAAGAACTCAAGGCCGCTTATGATCGTCAGGGCCAAGCCGCCACAGATAGCGCCCTCCACGATCATCTGGCGCCGCGTACCGCCACCGTAGGTGATTCGCAGAACAGCCATCGCACAGGACAACGCAGCCGCATAGAGGATTGGCGAATGCTGGCTCAACCACGCAAGCGCTATCGCCCAAGTGTCTGGTTTGTCTGGCATGTTGGACATCTCGGTTCCTCCCCGTCAGGGAGTTAGGAATACGACAGGCCATGACCTGCGGAATTGAATCGGCTCACACAGCACTCCCAGCTCGGAGCAATGGGTGTGGTGGAGCCGAAAACGAAAAAGCCCCGCACGATGGCGAGGCCCTAAATAGGCTTGCGTTCAGGGCATCCTCGGCGCCTGAGTGATCTTTACCAGACCATCAGGCAGGATTTCCATGTGGGATGCCTTCACGATGATGTCAGGCTTGATCTCGCTCGCCGTGCCGATGCCGATGCCGAACCCAGCAGCATACGGCTGGCCTGTCGGAGACAGCTCAACCCGGACCGACCACTCACTCGCGACCTTGGCTTTGGCTATCGACGCCTCCTTCACCAGGTCATCGCGCAAATACACCTTGCCGTCGGCGACAACGAAAGGGCTTGGCCCTTCAAGACTTCCAAGTCGAACGCGAATCTGGCCGTTATGGAAGATGCTGAAACCACCACCAACCAAGCCATTCACCTGAGCGGACACCGAAGCCTTTTCGATACGATCCGCGACCTCTTCGCAAGTCTCGAAGCGCTCATAGGTCAGCGTTGTACGAACATCCGAGCCGTCACGATCAAACGAGATATCCTCGGTTGTGATATCAGCACTAGCGCGGCACTCGGCCGGGATCTTATCCAGCTCCGCACCGATGAAGGTGTGGTACTCAACGGCATTTGACGGGAGGCCGTAATCCGACCAAGAGCCCGCAGTCACACTGATAAGCCGAGGCTCGGCGCTGGTAGATGCGTCAGAACTATGAATCTCGAACTCGCCGGTGACCTCGTTGAATTTCCAGCCGGAAACGCCCGGCACGTAGTTGCTGGATTGGATCGTGCGGGACATTTTCGGAGCCTCAGAACGAGAAAAGCCCCAGCGAATGCTGAGGCCCTGAATAGGTGCGCGGTCTTTCCCGCAGTCAGCCAAAGACGATCCCGGCGTCGACGCCCCTATGCATCGATCGCGCCGCTCTTGTCTCGCGCCACCCTGTAAGCACAGTGAGGTCAGGGTGCGCGGGCTGCCGGTGTTTTTCCGTAGCGCTGCACTACCGGCTTATCAGCGTCCAGGCCTCCCGAGGGCTGCCCTGGCTGCAGTTAAAATCAGAATGCTGGGGTGATGTCGAAGTAGTAGTCCTTCCCTTCTTCGAAATGCTCAGCGCGATCTGCGGCCACGTTTACGGTGTATTCGCCGTATGGGGTGTACTTGCCGTAGATCGCATCCTCTTCCGCCGGGTTGGCCGACCACACCGCGCCGAAGTGCAGGCGGGTCAGCGATTCCGTCGAGCCCTGAACAGGCCCTTTTGAGCGGAGAGTCATTTTGCAGCGGGTGATATGCGTCATCGGTAGATCCTCTGTATCGAATGAGCAGGAGGGTCTTTCCGGTCTTTCGCCTGCATAGGTTTGGTACATCCGGGAAAGCGTCCACTTCGGTAGCGGCTTTCCTCGGAGGTACAAAAAAGCCCGGCGCATATGTCCGGGCTTTTTCCATTGCTTCCAGGCGTATTCAGCAGGGGACCAAACCAACGCCATCGGGAGCAGGCTTGGCCGAGGCCATTACGAAGTGGTTGCTGGATGCGCGCAGGTTGGAAGCCAAACTTTCATCAGTGGTCTGGCTACCCGTTCGCCACATGGCCAGGGTCAGCTCCAGGCGCTTCACGCCGGCGCTTGGCAGATCGGCCAGCATCACGGCGGAGCGATAGGCATATGCAACTGGCTCGGCGAGTGCCGAGAGGGAGAAACAGGACAGGCAGGCGGCAAGCGCCAAGCCCAGGTAAGCGGACATTCGCTTCATCATTCGGCATTCCTTTCGGCGGGGTTATTTGGGCAATAAAAAACCCGGCGCGGTGGCCGGGTTTGTTTGTCTCTTTCATCACCTACATGCGCAAGTACGACAGGATGGGTGGATAATGGCTCATTGGATCAGTGCACGTCAAGCTACTTCTGATATCACAAGGCCTTCTTGCTCAAGAATGTGCTGAGCCTCCACCAGGGCCCGGTCTACGCCGCTCTCCAGCGCCTTGCGAATATCCCGTCTCCACCGCTCTTGGGTCTTGATCGGATGCGGCTCGTTCGACCAGTTATCCATCTCGTACCATCCGGCCGGCAGGACATTGGTAGACCGCTTGCCGTCCACACCTGGCAGTCGAGGCAAGGCCCATGTAACCACAGCGCAGTGCAGGAACCGTTCCGGCGCCGGTGAACGCATAACACGGGTTAGTTCCGCAATTGCCGCGTGCTTGCGCTCGGTATGCGTGGAGAACTTCGCCACCAGGGCGCGCCAGTGCTCGGCAGACAGCGCCTTGTGTAGCCGCCCGAACACCCAGCAGTCGGTCAAGAATGCAGCCTCCTTGCCAACAATCTCCCCCTTCTGCTTGGCGCACTGCACCTTTGGCTCAAAGTCGCAGCCGCCTGCGGAATTAATCGTCTCGGCCGCAAGGGCGCGAACTACTGCTGAAACAACGTTGCGATAGGTCATGCTGCCTGCCCCTTCTTGAGTTCTCTGGTCTTTGCGCGGTATTCGGCCTTGATGACCTTGATCTCTTCCACGGTGTACTTGCATGGCGGGTGCAGGCCTTCCAGCCAGGCCACCTTCTCGGCGCCGATGCGCTGGACCAGGCGGATTCGGTACTCCACGGAGTTTCCGGAAAGGTTGCGGTTGCACTTCACACACTGGCGATGGATGTTCAGCGGCTCAAAGCGCAGCTCTGGGCAGGCACCAACGGATCGGTAGTGCCCAGCGTCCCAGCGGCTGCCAGTCATGAGGTCGTTGTCATTGGGCGTCGAGTCGCAGCTGATGCACGGCAGGTGAGCGTCACGCAGGCGGACGTACTCGTTCACGGCCGCTTGGGCTTCACGCAGGTGATCCGCCCTGCTCTTCAGCTTCTCCTTGCGGAGCTTGATGTCGCGGCGACCCAAATCCGCCAGGGCCTTCTTAGCGTTCGCCTGGCCTTTTTCTGATTTTCCGTAGGCGATGGCGCACTCGATCTCTCCACACACGGCTTGCGCGGCGCGGGCTGGAGTGAACATCACCCGGCACGATGGGCAACGCTTGCGACGTGCACCGCCGGACGTGAGCGGGGTCCTGCGCTGTAGTGGGGTGCGCTTCATGCCTTCGCCTCCCAATCCCAGTGCAGCCTTGGGTTAACTGGCGGGATGCATTCGAGTGTCTGGAGGTTCAGCAGAGTGAAGTGCCCGTCCATCCATCCACCGGTATCGATGTGATAGACATTGCCGAGAATCGCGGGCTGCCGCAGAGGGGTATGCCCTACAATCACAGCCCTTACGCCGGCCACGCCGCCTTTGTTTTCGTCGGTAATGCGCTTCCTGGACCACTGAAGCATCGCAGCGATGTGCTCGGCCTCCGCTGCCGGGCCATCAAGCGCACAAATCATCTCTGACCAGCTACCGCGTGGCACGTCGGCATGAACGATGCCAATGATGCCCCGAGCCGTTTCAACCTCGATCACAAGGGGAAGGTCTTGCAGGATGCTTGCGTAACAGCCCTGCTCCACGCTGGAGAGGCCGTAAAACCATTGGCCGCCGTTGATGAAGTGCATGCCGCATTCATCGCTGGTGCGGCCGGCAGCATGGGAATCGACCGTCATTTGTTCGTGGTTGCCACGCACGGCATGGAACCAAGGCTTACGTAGAACCCACTCATCCACATCAAGCGACTCAGGCCCGCGATCAACCAAGTCGCCAACGCTGAAGAGCCGGTCAACTGCAGGATCGAACCCGGACGCATCAAGCGCGGCCTGTAGCTTGGTGAAGTGACCGTGAATGTCACCAACCGCGAAATCTCGGCCGGCAGTGTTCATCTCAAATCGCTTTATCTGGCTCATGCCGCAGCCTCCCATTGCTCTGGCATCTGCCCTTTCGGCTCGCTCCAGGTGACGCCCTTGTCGGCGCCGAAGGCGTACATGCATTCGATCACGTCGCCCAGTTCGGCTACGGTCATGCGCTTTGTGCTGACTCCCAGCATCACCACGCCACCGTTGATGCCCTGGGCCATGCGGATCTCCTGGCGTGCTGCTGCGGTCATGAGGGCCTTCCAGTCCTCGCTGTCGAGCTTCTGCATCACTCCATTGACCGGCCATTCAACCTGGCGGGATATGTCGCCCAGCATTGCCCAGAGCTTTGCGTTCTGCTCCAGGGTGCGGCGTGACTTCACAGGGCGGACGATGATCTCGACTGCGCCGGCGGCGGACAGCTCCGTTGCGAACAGGTAGGCGAGCCGCAGCACCTCCCGAACGCGGGATGGGCCAGAGGTCCAGAAGTGGCGCGGCTTGTGGATGACGTTGGTCATGACTTCACCGCCTGCCAGTAGGTCGATTGGCCTTCCGAGGTTTTAACGAGACCCTTGCGCTTCAAGCGCTGGCACGCCTTGCTGACTTCCTCGCGGGTTGAGCCGAGGCCGCTGTGCATGGCCCAGGCGGTGGAGCCGTTGATTCCACGAAGGTGAGCGAGTACTTTCTCGTCAAGAGGCTTCATGACTGCTCTCCCTGGCCCAGGGCGGCGCGATACCCGGCCACCTCCGCCATATCGCGGTCGTACTCCCGGCGGGTCACAGGGTGCATGTCTTCCTGCAGTTGGCCTCCGAACTTCTGGAGCATTTCCCCTTGCAAAGAGTTGGTGCACTCCATCAGCGCATTGCGCAGCTTTGAGATGACCGAAAATATCTCGACCGGCAGGTGCGCCATGAAGTCCAGGGAGCATTCGACCGAAACGGCAGCACCGCAGGAGGTCGCGCTATCGCTAACAATCTGGCGCAGGCGTTCGTTCTCAGCCTTAAGCTCAGCATTCACCCGCTCGTAGGCTTCGTAGCCGGTCTTGAGGCCCGCGACTTCGGAAAGTAGCTGGTCGCGCTCGATCTCAACGCCGAGCATCAAACGGCTGCGGGCTTCCAGTAGCTCGACCAGGTGGTCGTTGTGACCCAGCAAGTCCTTGGCGTCGCGCGCCTTGAGCGGATATCCACTTCGCACCAGCTCGCGGATTGCCCGGATGTTTTCTGCTGACAGATTCATGGCTTCAGGCTCCAGCAGATATTGTTCGAGCCGTTGCTGTCAGCAACCACGTAGCCGTGCTTCTCCATACGCCTCAGGTCGCGACGAACCAGATCGCAGCTCTCCCGCAAGTGGAGAGAAACCATGTAGGTGGTCGTGGCGGGAAGCTCCCCAAGGTATCGGGCAATTTTAATATAACGAGCTTCATCGACAGTCGTTATCGCTGCCATCTGCCAGTCCTTCTTGATGCGAATTTCATTTTCAGATAGAAGGCTCATACCCGCTTCTCCGCTGCTTCTGCGATCAACGCCAGGCGCTCAAAGCGCTCAGCGGCCTGGCTGGCGAGATTGGCTAAGTCCGCCTCATCCACCACCGGCATGCACACGAAACGAATGCCGTGCTTGACCATGGTGTTTGCCATCTCAAGGGATTGGCGTAGCTGGGCTGGGTTTGCTCGTTTCATCAGGAAGCCCTCCGCTTGCTGCGCTCTGAGGCGCCTTCGAATACCAGGCCAATCCCGCGCCCTTCCCTCAATCGGTCCACGCTGCGATCTCCCAGCACCGCGCCCAGCTCCTTGGCGTCAATGTTGGAAATCACGATGGTGGGTAGCTGCGCCTCATACCGGCCGTTGATCACAGCGAACAAGGTGGCCAGCTCAAACTCGGTCGGTTTGGTGGCACCAACTTCGTCGATGATCAGCAGGGACGGCTCCACCAGACTGGCGAATGCCTCTGACTCGGTGTATTCGGCACGGTCGCCGTAGCTGCCCTTGATGAACTGCAACAGGCCGCCGACGGTGCGGTACACAGCGGTGGCGTTGTGGTTGACGATGACGTGCCCGGCGATGGCAGCGGCAAGATGCGTCTTCCCAGTGCCTGGGGTGCCGGTCATGACGATGCAGCGACCATCCTCCAAGTGCTGCGGGAACGCCTCTGCGTACTCAACGCACTTGGCAAGGTTCGCCTTCTGACCTTCGGTTTCAGCAACAAAGTCTGAAAAGTTCTTACCCATGAATCTTTTTGGGATCAGGGAAGCCCCCAGCTTGCGCTCCAGGCGCTGCTCAACGATTCGGGCATACGTCGCTTGCTGTTCGGCCTCATCGCGCTCCTGCTGAGCTTTGGCAGCGCAATCCGGGCATCCAGACGCCCTATCAGCGCTCTTGCGGATGACGGACGCGTATTCACCGTGCTGCGGACAGGTTGCTGGCTGCTTGCCGATAACGCCAAACCGGCGCTCGATGTCGTTGATGGTCAGGTCGACTTGCTTCGGGCTAGAAGTCATAGGTGCCATCCCCTCGAGGCGTTAGACCGGCCTTGTAGTCTCGGCTGTCAAAACCGGTGTGGCGCGATTGCGGGAATTGGTGGACGTTGGTCGACAGCTTGTCTGGGAAGATTCCAGTCCATCCATTGCTGATGGAGGTAGCCAGCACCTGATCGGGGGCTGAATGGCCCACCAAGGCCTTGGCCTGCTGCTCACAGCTCTTGGCAGTCAGCGGCTTGCGTATTTCCTTGCGGTGCTGGCACCAGTCGGCCCAGGCCTTGTCGGACACGTTCTCCGGTTTGGCAGTCAACGGATCGAACTTCCCAGCCTTCGCGGGTGCGCCAGCACCTTGCTTTTGATCTTGCTCTTTCTTCTCTTCTCTTCTCTTCTCTTCTCTGGTCCGCAAACTGTCCGCATCCGAAGCGGACAAATTGCGGACATGGCCTTTACGTTCGTTTCGCTTGCGTTCGGAGTCGTTGGCGCGGCGCTTGGCGCTAGCCCCGTTATGCTCGTCAAAGCGAGGCATTACGAGGCTTCCACCGTCATTAACTGACGCCCACTCCACGTCGATCATCGCCTGCGTGAAGCCTGGCCAGCCCACGACTGCATCCATCGCATCCACGGTGTAACCAACCAGCACGCCATCGCTGGAGTGGGTATCGAAGATGCTCCACGCAACATGCAGTCCGCCGATAATCCGCAATCTGTCCGCTTGCAATGCGGACACCATGCGGAACACTTTCGGGTGCGTCTGAAGGTCTATTCGCATTTTGATCCAGTCTCCGGCCATTACTTGCTTCCTTTGCCGACCAAGCCGGCAAGATCGAGGAAGCGATCGACGTACCAGTGGGGTGCGGTCTCGCGTGGATTGTTGGGGCTGGTCAGGTTCTTGCCGTAGCGAAGGCCCTTATCAGTCACCGACCAGAAGTCGACGACGCCACGCTTGGTGCTATTGCGCTGGCACTTCTTGATAAAGCCGTTGGCAGCCAACAAGCGATTGAAGGCCGCGGCCGTGCTGGCTATCCCGTTTTCTTTGATGAGATCAGTGATGGGCTTGGTTTCCATGGAAGATCCGCCAGTCGCGTCTGGAGCGGCGTCGATGGCATAGCCGGGGAGGAATTTCGCATCCAGCCCGTTATTGGCGGCGATCTTGGTCAGCATCATCATTTGGCTTGATGGCGCCGGCTTCAGTAGTCTGGTGAAGCACTCCATGATCGCCAGCTCCCCAATGACCTTAACGCTGGCGGGCAGCTCGGGCTTTTGAGCCTGCTTTTCAAGGTACTGCCAGCGATCAACCAACTTTCCGGTGAACTCTGGCGAGAGCTGCGCGACGATGACGTAGCTGTCACGCTCGCCCACGCTGTAGATCCTGGTGGCGCGAGGACGGCCAAGTTTGTCCGTGGACCATTCATCCTCAGATTGAGGGTGGACCAATCCGCCCTTGGCCAAGTCCTCAATGAGGCGCTTCACGTTGTCGTGACGCTTCTTGGTCAGCCTGGATATTTCTACGGATGACATTGTCCGCGCCACGTTTTGCGATTGCAGAAAACGTGGCGCGGGATTATTGAGGGCCTGTACATCAGTGTTCGACGTATGCATAATCAGCTCCACGTTGAAACAGTTTTTGCAAGCGCTGTAAAAAGAGCCGGGATTGCGCCCCGGCTTTTTTGTGCCTGCGATTTGGGTTTATTGGTTGAGGTCTTCATCAGGCCCTCCTTTTTCAGGCCCTATTCCGGGCTTCGGCGGCTCTCGCCTTGTTGTTGGCAGATGCCGGATCTTTCCGGCGCCTCTTGGCCTGGTCTTCTCGAAAAAACGCTCTGCTCCAAGCTTTGCGGCGTATTCGTCGGGCGTCATGCCCGCATCCTTCGCCAAACGTTCAAGCTTCTCGTAGAGGCGTCCATCGATCCCATGGCAGATCGTGGTTTCGGGCACATAGCCTCCTTCAGGGCCTTCAGGCCTGCATGTGTTTACCGGTAGCATTCGGTTCAACGATGCTTTCCAACTTCTCCTCGACGCACATGCGCACAAACACGGCCAGCTGCAGCTTGTGCAGGCGAGCCACAGCCTTTAACGCTTCATAGGTTTCATCGTCATAACGGGACTTGATCTCCCGGTCTTTCAGGTGGCGTGTGTCGTCGTATGCCATTGGTGAGGCTCCTTGGTTGTTCGAAGTGGTTATGCAGCTGATTTTTTTGGGTGCGCCTCGGCGAGCAGCCAGGCAGGTTCGAACGGCTTGCCGTTGGCGGCAGCCAGTTCTGCAATTTTCTTGGCGTATTGGGTTTCGCCGGTGTACTCGGTGCGCGGCAACGCGTCGGCAACAAGCCATTTGTAGATAGCGCGCGGGGTCTTCCCGCAGGCCATCGCCAC
This sequence comes from Pseudomonas sp. 25 R 14, assembly GCF_900004755.1. Classification (NCBI taxonomy): domain Bacteria; kingdom Pseudomonadati; phylum Pseudomonadota; class Gammaproteobacteria; order Pseudomonadales; family Pseudomonadaceae; genus Pseudomonas; species Pseudomonas sp. 25 R 14. Next base: position 278,873 of record NZ_CVTS01000052.1, read on the forward strand.
GGAAGGAACACCACCAGCATCATCAATCGATTTCTTGAGCGGCCGCATATGGCCTCCGAGTCAAATATGAACTTACGGTACATCTTATGTCGGAACTGAAAGTACATGCAAGCGCGTGAGAACATGAACCCATGGTTCAAATAGAAGAAATCCGCAATTCTTTCGTAGCGCGCTTAAAGCAGTCCCTCGCCGAGGCTGGGATTCCTGAGTGGGGCGCGGGCGTGCGCCTGGCAAAAATGGCGAAAGTGACACCGAAGGCCTGCAGCAAATGGCTTAACGGTGAATCGATGCCTGGCGGGGCCAAGATGCTCGCCTTGGCCACAGCTCTTAACGTGCGGGTGGAGTGGCTGGAATATGGTCGTGGCGAAATGCGCGAATCTGCGCGTCCGGCGATTGTTGAGGGTCGCACTCCCCCGCGCAGCTTCGATCTGAACGATCAATCCGGCTATACCGGCGTCCTGCAACTGACAGCGCGCGGATCAACTGGCGACGGGGACGACAACCCTCACGTCGAGATCCGCGGTGTCATGGCGTTTAAGTCGGCCTGGCTGCGTGCGAATAACCTCAACCAGAAGAACCTGGACGTGATCTATGCGAACGGGCACAGCATGGAGCCGACAATCAATGATGGCGACGTGCTGCTGGTGGATGAGTCCAGAGTGGAACCGAAGGACGGCCAGATATTCGCCATGCAGAGCGAATCAAAAGGCACGATCGTGAAGCGCCTGGTGAAGTCGGATTTCGACGGCTGGATCATTCGCAGCGACAACCCGGACAAGGCGCGCTACGGCGACGAGACGCTGCGTGATGGGGAGATAAACGAAGTTCGCATCATCGGGCGCGTAGTTTGGCGCGGCGGGATGCTGTAGCACCAGTTTTTAGCAGATCAATCAAGGACGCTCATGTCGGACGAAAGCGCACCACCTCACAGATATTCCGTATCGATTGCTGACTTCGTCAGGTTCCTTGAGGCGAAGACTACGGATTCTCCATGCCCTGGCTGCCAGACCAAGGTATGGACGGTTGTTGGGTCTGCTTCAAATGGGATGTCTTACCGTCTTGTAACCAATTTGCGCGACGGCCCAACAGCGACACACTTATCCACGTTAGCGATTTATTGTAATGAGTGCGGGTACATACGTACGCATTGGGCTAGAAAGGTTCGCGAGTGGGTGGACGATAATCCGCAGCAAGCAGAGTTAGAGTTCGAAGGGGCGCCCGAAGATGACAGCGAGTAGATTTCAGTCGCCAGAGGATATAAAAGGGCATCTTGATCAAGTCGTGTTATTCAACAGGCCAGCCCTAGCAGATGAAGAGCCGCCTACAGACAAGCAAAAAAACTTGAGCGATACTCAGCGCATGAATGACATCACTCGCGAAGAACTCGGTTCAACCTTATCTGCCATTGAAGAGCGGATGGATAAGCGCATCGACAGAATGGAGCGATCCGAAGAACGAAGATCTGAAGATTTTCGCAAGGAGCTAGCGCTTCGTGATACTCAATTACAACGCGAGCTGGACATTCGCCAGGAATCGTTCAGAGCAGAGCAAGTTGCCCGAGATTCAGCACTGTCTGAAAAATTTGCAGGCTTTCTCGCGGCCCAGGCGGAGCGCGACAAAGCATGGGAAAAGATTTCTGAATCTCGATTTGAGCGCATCGAGAAAGATATTAGTAGCATCAAAGCCGATACCAAAAAAGTGGGTGAGGACGTTAACGGCATCAAGGTCACCATGGGTAAATACCTTGGTGGAGCTATCGTAATCGGAGCTATAGCCTCTGCTCTACTGGGCGTTGCGCTGAAGTATGTCTTCACCCTTGCAAGCTGAGGTTTTTATCTCTCCGTGAGCCCGGCCAATCGCCGGGCTTCTTGTTTCTGCCCTCCTTGCTACGCTATAGGCTTCCTCTCTCGGAGCCTTTCCATGCCCGCGCCCTACTCCCTCCCCGATATGCTCGAACGCATCTACGAGAACCAGCTCGCCCTGGAGGCCGCCATAATGGAGCTCGCACTCTTTGTGGAGCGCCAAGGCAATGCCGAGGCCGGCGATAACGTGCGCGGCACACTCTTCACCATCGGCGAGAATGCCGGTCACATCAAGCAGGGCCTGGCCAGGCTGAAGGCTCAGGGCCCAGACTGACGCATCGCGCCCTCCAAACAGCCCGCCACTGAGCGGGCTTTTTTGTGCCTTCGATAAAAATATGTACTTTTGGTACTTGACCAATATGAACCATTGGTACATATTCACTCCATCGAGTCACCCAACAGGGACTCGCCAGGGCCTACCAAGACCCGCCGCAACACAGGCAGCGATGCCAGGCAGACGCCGAACGCTCTTTATGAACTTGACGTGACCCAACGACGTACCGGCAACCCCGGTGGTGAGAAAGCTAAACCGTCGTCCATGCAGCCTCTGGTAGCTGCCGTACTCCCACATGTGAGTACGCGAAACCACGCTTCCAAACCGGAACAGCATCGAACACGAAATGTGCGACGCCGGTGAGAGACGACTCGGAAGTGTTGCGTGGTGGAGACAACAGATTTCACTGGCAGGCCTTCGCAAGAGGGCCTGACGGGAAATCAACCACACACCCCAAGGAACCCCGCCATGCCAAACCTTACCTGGGCCGCCTGGCTCGCTGTGACAGTCCTTGTAGGCGCTTTGTTGGGCTGCCTATGGGGCATTGCGCAGATCGTCTGAACGGACAACCAGCGCCACGACAGCCTGTCGTTAACTGCCCGATCCTCTCTATGAGAGCGTATCGGATATAGCTCGGCCTTCTGTGTGATAGCAGGGTGGCCACCTTGTCCCGAGCCTGAGCGGATTTTGTCGCGGCGTAGACGGGCAACACTCGGAAGGATTCGAGCTATATCCGATGCGGATGAGTCCACACGGCGCAAGGCCGCCCCCTGCATCACCGTCAGAATTGGTTGTTATCGAGCGCTGGCGGCGCCCCACTCCCGCATGAACGGCTTGCCTGTGCGGGGCTCCTAAGTCCAACCAAGCAAGGAGACACCATGAAGCATGCATCAGCAATCGCCCAACTGACCATCAGCGCTGAGATTTGCGAGAAGAACGCGCCAATCAACGAGGTCGAGGGCAATCACGAACAGGCCGAGCTTGAGCGCAATAACGCAGTAGCGTACCGGGCTGCTATTGCTCGCCTCGAAATCGAATAACCCGCAGCAACTATGACGAACCACCCCGGCCTGACGCCAGTAGCGTGACCGGGTGCAGATGGCTCCCTGCTGATTCAGGTAGACATCTTGTTTCACAAATGCCTCTAGTCCCCCTGGAGGTATTTGGAAGCCCATAACCAGTTGAGTGATAGCGATGCAAATGGAAATCACGTTGGCAGCGCCAAACCAAGCAATTGAGCAATGGATGCGCGCCGCCCAAGAGGCAGATCGCGCCGGACTTTCCTCAGCTGCAAACATGTACCGCAAGACTGCTCGAAGCATTGAAATCGAGCAGGAAACAGGCGTGCCGGTATGCGCCTGCTGCTTCAAGCCTTTCGGTCGGGGCCCGCTTCATCATTGACCACCCTCTCCTTGCACGTCAGCCAGACGAAAATTGGCCCGATCCTTTCCTTGGGGAGACTCGTATAGGGAGAGGCTGCATCGGCCTGCAATCTCGCCGGAACGTGAATACCGGTTACCCGCCAGCCTGTCACGAGGCAGCAAATACGGCGCGCTGAGGTTTCGACCTCTGAGATTGCAGGCCGATGCAGATGAATGCCCAGGCTGATGGGCAAGTGTAAGACCTGATGGATCGCGGGAATCGTGGCCGGCGAAGTGAGTAAGCGCCCAGATGGCCACGGCGAGTCCAAGAATAAGCGGCTGAAACCTTCGCCCCGGTGAAACTCCGGTGTCACTAAGGCCGCTAATAGTCGTGCCGGGATCAGCTCCGGCCTCTGCATCAACCCGGGGCCCACTGCACATCCCGCCGGGAGGGAGCCGAAAGGTAGCAGCAGCCCGCACATGCGGATACCCGATGCATCCGCATCAACCAACCGGAGATCACCATGCTCCTACTGTTCCTGATCGGCGCAGCGCTCAGCCATGCGCGGCCAGAACCGCCACCTGATGACGGCCTGCCAACCGGTCCATTGCGCTTCCATCGTGAGCGCTGGCGTTCTAGATCGGGGCTATCGGCGTTCTGGCGTTGATGGTCCCGCCCAAAACATACCCCGCGCCACGTAGGGAGGTCTATGTGGAGCAACGAAAGCCCGGGCAATGTTCGGGCTTTTTTACGCGCCTCTACCCGTCAGCACTCCTCCCCCGCGCCCATCGGCAACCAGCGGGAGGCATGAGTGTTGACGAATACAGGTGAACCAACGAATGGAGTTACCGGAATGCCAAAGATCCTCGATGTGATCAAAACCAAGCAAGGTCAGCTGTTCCTGCTGCTAGATGAAATGCCGCGCCGTGTATACCAGCGCACCGGCAACCTGCTTGTTTCGAGCCACGATGGCTTCTTCGACTTCATGAAGATTGAGCCGGGCACCCGTGATGCGTTTGCGGGCCGCACCTTCACCATCAATCTCGCTGACGGCTCGACCCTGGAGTGCAAAGGCCAGGTCTGGGATTGCGGCGGCGATCCTGGTGTCCCCACGCTTCATGCCGGCATTGGCACCCGTGAGTCGCTGGAAAGTTGCTACGTGTTCAGTGGCACCACCGTCGCGAGGTCGCTGGTAGAGGCTTGGCTTTCCGAGAACAAACCGAGCAGCCGGTACTACAAGTATGACAAGCGCGAGACCGTCGAGTACTGGGAAGCCATTTACCGCACCGAGGGATGGGGGAATCGGATTTCACCGGCTCGGGCCCGGAAGCTCCGCAAGCGTGGCGCGACCATCTGGCGTGTAGATGGCAGACCAACCTGGAGTGCTCGCTTCGAAAAACGGAAAGCTCAAATCCTCGCGGACATTGCCGCAGACGCCTAACCCCAAACACTGGAGGTCGCCATGAGCGATTGGATCAAGTGCAGCGACAGGCTGCCTGTTTGCGGCTACGTCCTGACCTACAGGCCATCAGCTCCAAAGGGTAACGAAGTCGCCACGATCAATTACGACTACCACCAAGAGCGCTTCGGCGGCCAATACCCAGTAACCCACTGGCAACCGCTCCCCGCCCCGCCAACCAAATAACCAAGCCTGGAGGCGACCATGACTTACGAAGTAATAGTTGAAGGGTACGTCCTCCAGGTGGAGGTGACGTCTTGCGAGGAAGCTCTGCCAGCCGAGTACCGGAATGGCAGCCGGGAACTGACGTTCAACGTGTTGTCCGGGACCATGTACGACGTCGACCGCATTCCGATGGACGTGTGCCAGATGGAGCTGGCGGTGATTGCCGAGAGCAAGGAATACGTCCCGATGATCGAGAAGGCGCTGTGGTTTGAAATTGACGCCCGCAAGCGCCGCACGGGGAGGAAAGCAGCATGAGCTATTCACAACCATCCCAGCACGATCTGGCCGTCGGCATGCTTGAAAGCTACATCGCCAGGGTGATCGACCCAGGGTGCAGCCCCGTGGCCGTCAAGGCCTCAGCCAATACCGCAATCCTGATCTTCCGCACCCTTGGCGTGATCGACGCGGCTGAGGATGTCCACTACACCGAGCGCCTGCACCGTATCTACGAGCGCCGGCAAGGAGAGGCATCATGACCATCATCGCCGGATCATTTACAGGAATCGTGGAAGCCTTGAGAAATCGAGGCTTCTTGCTTTTGGCCGAAGTGAAATGGATCGAGCAGCCTTGCAAGTGTGCGGGCCGCTGGACTTGCAAGGTGGCGATGTGAATATCTCAATCGTGAGCATCGTCATCGAAGTGGACGGACAGCTCTGTCACGCCAAGGTGCCGAAGGGCACGGAGCAGATGATCCTGAGCATCCTGCAAGCCAACGAGGGCGGAAAGATCGAAGCCGTGAAGCTGCCACCGGATTGGAAGAAGGTCACCCTGGCCGAGGCGGTAGCACCATGACCACCCGCCAGCAGCACAGGCGCCGCGCCATCCGCTGGGCCTTCTTCATCACCGGCCTGATCTTCTACGCCGTCCTGTTCCTGGGCCCCGCTATCGGCGGGCTCATTACTCAATAGGAAATTGTCATGACTGATTGGATCAAGGTCGAAGATGGCCTACCAAATCTTGAAGGGTTACCAGATTACAACTGCCAGCAGTGCGTGATTGCGGTGGTTCGCAATCAAGTAAGGACAATGTATTACGCCAGACAGATGTACAACAAGACAGAAAAGGGCCGTGAGCCGCGCTGGGAGGACATGAGCGGCCGGATCGCATCAGCTCCAAGCCATTGGCAGCCATTGCCAAATCTTCCTGATGACGTTTGCCCATTCTAAAAACCTCCAAAGCCGCCCAATAACCCCCTTCACAGCGCCCCTCTCCGGTGGCGCGGAGAGATAGTCATGTCCGCAAATCAACTTGCTGTAACCATCGACGACATCAGCGAAGCCAATGCCCCGGCGATCTACGTGAAAGACGGCCTGAAGCCTTTCCTGCAAGCCGTGAAGGAAGAAGTCAGCTCGCAAGTGCCTGACCTGACCACCGCTAAAGGTCGCGCTCGCATTGCATCCTTGGCAAAGAAGGTCAGCGATTCCAAGGTGGCTGTCGAGAAGCCGGGCCGGGATTATCTGCGCCGGCTGAAAGAAATGCCAAAGGTCGTTGAGGTCGAGCTGAAAGAGTTCGTCGACGCGATGAACGCACTGCGTGACGAGACACGCAAGCCGCTGACCGACTGGGAAGCAGCCGAGCAGGCCCGCAAAGACAAGCACGTTGACGAAATCCAGTCCATCAAGGACATGACCGTTTTCGAGGCAACCCCGGCCGCCGCCCATGTAGCACAACTTATTGCTGACCTTGAAGCAGTCGAGATCAACGATGCCTGGGAAGAGTTCTTGCCAGAGGCCGCCCAGGTGAAGGACGAGACACTTGCAAGGCTGCGCGCCCTGCTGGCCGAGCGCACAAAGTACGAAGCCGAGCAGGCCGAACTGGTCCGCCTGCGTGCCGAGGCAGAGGCCCAGGCCCTGCGCGACCGCGATGCAGAGATTGCCCGAGTAGCCGCCGAACAAGCCAGACTCCAGGCCGAGCAGCAGGCGCAGGCCGAACGTGACGCAGCAGCGCGCCGCGAGCAGGAGTTGCTGGACCAAGCCGCAGCCACTCAGCGCGCCGCCGCACAGGCCGCACTGGACGCAGAGGCAGCCGCCGAACGCCAGCGCCTTCAACTGGAACTGCAGGCCGAGCAAGCGCGCACAGCAGCCGCCCAGGCAGAAGCAAGCCGTGTTGCTGCCGAACAGCGCGCCGAGCAAGACCGGCTTGCGGCCATTCGCCGCCAAGAGGAAGCCGTGGAGCAGGCTCGACTAGATGAGGTTGCCCGGGCGAACGCAGCGGCAGACGAAATCCTGCGCCAGCAGCAGGAGCGCCAGGCTGACGTAGCACACAAGTCGAAAATCTTGGGCGAAGCCAAGCAGGCCCTGATCGGCATGAACATCAGCGAAGAACTGGCAAAGGCCATTGTCCTGAAGATCGCCCGCGGCGAAGTCCCACACATCACTATCCAATTTTGAGGCTATAGCCATGTCGCAAGAAATCATCATGCCGCTGGAGCGCGAGCGCCAAGTATCCGCCCAGCCAGCGCAGGAAATCAGCATGCTGTCGACGATCAGCCGGCTCGCCCTCGATCCTCGCTGCGACATGGAAAAGCTGGAGCGCCTGATGGCCCTCCAGGAACGCATGGAAGCAAAGAGCGCGCTGGAGGCGTTCAACGCCTCGTTTGCTGAAATGCAATGCGAAATGCCCTCTGTAGAGAAGCGCACCGAAAACACGCACACCAAAAAGATGTACGCAGACCTTGACGATATCAACCAAATGGTCCGCCCGGTAATGGCCAAGTTTGGCTTTGGCGTGTCGTTCAAGATCGTGAATCAGGCCAATGGCGTGAGCATCACCGGCATCCTGATGCACAAGGCCGGACACCGCGAAGAAACGACCATGATCCTACCACTTGATGTCGGCGCAGGGCGAAGCGCCGTGCAGTCCGTAGGCTCGACCACTACCTACGGCAAGCGCTATGTCATGTGCGCCCTGCTGAACATCACCAGCGGCGACGACAACGACAACGACGGCTATGTCGAACCATCTGATCAACTGGTGACTCCAGCCCAGGCGCGGCAGGTTCAGGCCCTCCTGGACAAGTGCAGCGAGACCGTTCACGCCAACTTCGAAAAAATGTACGGACATCCTGGACAGATCGCGAAGTCAGCGTTTGACGGTGTAGTGGCCGGGCTGAACAACTCGATATCGAAAGCTGCCAAGGCGGCGCAACAGGCGGGGTAAAGACCATGCAAATCATCACTGAGGTTGAACAGGGCTCACCTGAGTGGCTGGCCCTTCGCCTGGGCATCGTCACCTGTTCCGAGCTTGACTGTCTGCTGGTCAACGGCAAAGGCGAGTCAGGTTTCGGCGCCGGGGCATTCACGTACATGAACACCCTGATCGGCGAGCGCATTACCGGTGAGGCTGCCGACCCCTTCCAGGGCAACCGCCACACCGAGCGCGGGCATGAGCTGGAAGGAGTGGCCCGCAAGCTGTACGAGCAGCGTGAGGAAGTCGAAACCAAGCAGGTCGCGATCATCCTCAACCACGGCGCCGGCTACTCGCCTGACTCTCTGGTGGGCCTCAATGGTCTGACCGAGATCAAAACCAAGCTCCCTAAATTCCAGGTCGAAGTGATCCTGTCCGGCGATATCCCCAAGGAACACGTTGCCCAATGCCAGGGCGGCCTGTGGCTGTCAGAGCGCGAATGGATCGACTTCGTTTGCTACTGGCCAGGCATGCCGCTGTTCATCAAGCGCGCCTACCGGGACGAAGCCATGATCCGCAAGCTGTCGGAGCGTGTCAGCACATTCTACGAACTCTTGGACGACCGGATGAATCGGGTCTTGGGGATAGCAGCATGATCAGCATCCTCCGTAACGAAGTAGAGCGCCTGCGCCCTGCCCAGGAAGAACTTGCCGCCCAGGTCGCTGAGTTTGTGGCGGCCGGCGGGCGGATTGAGGAAGGCCCGGCCAGCGGCTACATCCCCAAGCCGATCACCTACAGCAACCAGATGCCGCCTGCGCCGAAGCCGTTTGTTCGGCGCCGGGTTGAGCCTGTATCGCTGACGGAACCCACCAACAACAAGCTTGAAGAAAGGATCGAGGCGCGCAAAAAGCGCGTGGCAGGGGTGATGGAGTTGGCCCCTAGCCATACCCAGAGCGAAGTCTCAAAGATGACCGGGATAGGTCGCCGAGCGCTGCTGAATATGTCGCTCGAATTCAAGTTCAAGTTCAAAACGTCACCTCGCGGCAGGCATGGCAATCCCGAACACATGAAAGCCCTTGCGGATCGAGACGCCAAACTGGCAGAGCGAATCAAGGCGTTCATGGAGATCGGTATCAGCCGCCGCAAGGTCTGCGGGAAGCTTGGGATCAACACTAAGACCCTGGCCCGAGTTCTAAAAAATCACGCAATTGACTACCCACTGTCGAAGCCAGGCGGCGAACGATGCGCCGCATAGCCCGCACCCAGCAACGCAAACGTCAAACCTGGCTCGCACTGCCGGCCAGCGGAATAGAAGAGGTAGGCCATGGCCAAGACTGTGCAGGAACGCTCGGCCAAAACCGCCAGGAAGCGCGTGGCGAATGCCGAAGAGGAATTGAGGCTCAGGGTTCGCCCCGGCACCCGCCAGGCGCTGGCCGACCTGATGGAGTGGTCAGGCATTACTGAGCAGGGCGAGGCGATGACGCTGATGATTCATCACCTGCACGCGATGGGATCGAAAGCCATATTCCTGCTTGATCCGCCGCGCCACGAATTCCAGATATCCGAAAACGTGGCGCGGGAATTCCGCAACAAAAGCCTGCTCGCCATCCAGAAAGACCCGGGCGACGAGATCATCGAGCCCGCGTAACCCACCCTACTCGCTGCATCCGGTAACCGGAGGGCGGTGCCTACCCGAGGAACACCGATGAAAGCCAAGACAATTTCTATCGAGGCTGACGGCCTCAAAATCAAAGGCTCTGCCGAACGTATGATTCAGCTGCTCGCGGCTAGCTTGTTCGTGCATGCTCTGCCACCGGCCGCGAATGTTCAGCCGGTAGTGGCGTCAGCCGTTCCTGAGATCGGCCAGCCTTGGCCAGGCCAGGGCGGTATCAATGGCGGATTCGTTCAAGCTCGCGGTGACGTCCCAGCGCATTACCTGATCTTCGCCGCAAAAGATGTTGGCAGCCTTGAATGGGGTGGCCGTGGAGTTGAGGTAACGGGGCTCAGCAAGACCGACGGCTACACCAACACCCAGGTGCTGATTGGTAACGACGACGAGCGCAAGTATCCCGCCGCCGATGCGTGCGCCGAGTACCAGGCCGATGGTCATCATGACTTCTACCTGCCGGCCGCTGCCGAGCTGTACCAGGGGTGGCTGAACTGCCCCGAGGTATTCGCCCAGGACTGCTACTACTGGTCAAGCTCGCAGCGCTCAGCCAACAGCGCATTCAGCATGCTCTTCGGTGTTGGCAATCAGGGCTACGACGCCAAGTACGGCGAGCTCCGTGTCCGCCCCGTCCGCAGATTCTTTATTTAATCCTTCATCCATTCGTTCTTGATCCGGCACACCAGGGCGCACAGCGCCTTTTTTGTTGCCTTCGAAAAGAGGAAGCACCATGTCCGCAGTTGAGAAAGCAGCGCAAGCAGTAACCACCCCCGCAATCGGTCAGGCCTACGGCGGCGGCTTCGTCACCGGCATTACCCGCGACCCGGCAACCGGAAAGCGTTTCCTGAACATCACCGCCGGCGCCGAGCATGAACTGGTCGGCAAGTGGGGCGAGTACGGCGTCAAGATCGAAGGTGCCGACAGCTTCACCGACAGCCTGGCCAACACCCAGGCCATGGCGGCGGCGGGCAGCGAGCTGGCATCGAAGGTGCTGGCCCTGAGCATTGGCGGTTACAACGACTGGGCGATCCCNCGTGCAGGAGTTGCAATACCGCCACTTCAAACCGACCACCGAAGAGAACTGGGCGAGCTCGCGCAATGGCGACAACCCAAGCAGCGAGCCTGTAGGCCTGCTGTACAGTGAAGAAGACCCGGTGCAGACCATCCACACCGCGTTCCAGGAAGGCGGCGCTGAAGCGTTCCGAGACACCTGGTACTGGTCGAGTTCGCAGCGCTCAGCCTACGGCGCATTCGGCATGGGCTTCGCTGGTGGCGGTCAGGGCAACCACGTCAAGTACTACGAGCTCCGTGTCCGCCCCGTCCGCAGCGAGCTTATTGATTAATTCGTTTATTTAATCCGGCCGCTTGCGGCCGGTTGCTCTTGGAGAGCGAGCCACATGGCAATGCATACGGAACTTGCGATCTATAAGGCTTCAATGGGCCTTCTGCATATGGCCACAACGATGACCCGGAACATCCCACGCGACCTGAAGCAGTCACTCGGCAAGCGAGTGATCGACGAATGCATCGAAGTGCTGATGCTGATTGCCCGTGCCAACGCAACTCAGGACAAGCGGCCACACCTGACCCAGTTGGTCGAGAAGGTGCAGGTGGTCGAGTTCCTGATGCGTCTCTTCAAAGACAACCGCTTCATCAGCATCCCGCAACACGCCCAGGCAATTGAGGTAACGGCCTCAATAGGCAAGCAAGCAAACGCCTGGAAACGCTCAACCCCAACCGCGCCCGCTACCTGAAGGTTACGGCTTTCTGGTCTGTGCGAATTGAATCTGGTCGTGCCGCTGACCTCTGGGTCACCGCCATGCGCACAAGAGATACCTCCGGTCTAAAGCGTCCGGGCAGGTCTTGCGCAGTTTCCTTGCAGATCGGCTATGCCTTCGGCTCGGCGACGTAGATAGCACGATAGGTCGCAGCGCTCAGCCAACAACGCATTCAACATGAACTTCGATGATGGCAATCAGAACAACAACGACAAGAACAACGAGCTCCGTGTCCGCCCCGTCCGCAGATTCGACTTTGGGCCCCTACCCGTTTCAGGATCTGGTCCAGGCCTATTACGACTGCCGGCGCACCAAGCGCAACAGCGACAGCGCGCTGGCTTTCGAGATCGACCTGGAGCGGAATCTGATCCAGCTGCACGACGACCTGGTCACCGGCAATTACCGGCCAGGCCGATCTATCTGTTTCGTGGTCACCCGACCGAAAGCCCGGGAAGTATGGGCAGCTGCCTTTCGGGACCGCGTCGTCCACCACCTGCTGTACAACTATGTGGCACCGCGCTTCTACGCCAGCTTCATAGCGGACAGTTGTGCATGCATCCCAGGGCGCGGCACGTTGTACGCCGCCACCCGGCTTGAATCGAAGATCCGCAGCGCCAGCGAGAACTGGTCGAAGCCGATCTTCTACCTCAAGTGCGACCTGGCCAACTTCTTCGTCGCCATCGACAAGGCAGTTCTGCGCAAGCAACTGGAGGCCAGAATCACCGAACCCTGGTGGCTGGCCCTGGCCACACAGATCCTCATGCACGACCCGCGTGAAGACTACGAGACCCGCAGCCCGGCCCACCTGTTCAATCGGGTGCCGCAGCACAAGCGCCTGGTTGCGCAGCCCGCTCACCTCGGCCTGCCGATCGGCAACCTGTCGTCGCAGTTCTTCGCGAACGTCTACCTCGACGCCCTGGACCAGTTCGCCAAGCACCAGCTGCGCGCCAAGCACTACATCCGGTACGTCGATGACTTCGTGTTCCTGCATGAGTCACCGCAGCAGCTCAACCAGTGGCTGGCAGAGGTCGAAGCGTTCCTGCCCAGGCTTGGCGCCAAGCTGAATCCCACGAAGACGATCCTGCAACCAGTGGATCGCGGCGTCGACTTCGTTGGCCACGTCATCAAACCCTGGCGGCGCACCACCCGCAAGCGATCACTTGCCCAGGCACTGAAGCGCACCGCCGCGGCGCCCGCCGAGGATCTGCGCGAGACAGCCAATAGCTACTTCGGCCTGCTCAGTCAGGCCAGCCACAGCCAAAAGGACCGCGCTTCCCTGGCCAACTTGGTCATGAGGCGCGGCAATAGCGTCAATGCGGCGCTGACCAAAACCTACCAACGCAGGAGTTCAAATGAATGAGCTGGCTCTTTTCGCAGGCTCTGGTGGCGGAATTCTCGGCGGCCACCTGCTCGGGTGGCGCACCGTCTGCGCCGTTGAGCGTGATGCCTACTCCGCACAAGTTCTGGCGCAACGACAAAACGATGGAGCACTCGCAACTTTCCCGATTTGGTCTGACGTGTGCAGTTTTGACGGAAGACCATGGCGCGGCCTTGTTGACGTGGTTTCTGGCGGATTCCCGTGTCAGGACATATCAGCTGCCGGGAATGGCGACGGCATCGATGGTGCACGCTCCGGGCTCTGGCGTGAAATGGCGCGAATCGTCGGCGAGGTACGACCTGCCTACGTCTACGTGGAAAACTCACCTCTACTTGTGGGAAGAGGACTTGCACTGGTCCTCGGTGACCTTGCCGAAATGGGGTATGACGCGCAGTGGTGCATTGTTTCAGCATCCGACTGCGGAGCGCCCCATCAGCGTGACCGCATCTGGATTGTGGCAAACGATAGTCGCGGACGATGCAGTGAGCCGGCCGGGCGGAAAGTGGAACAGTCGGGGCGAACCGAAGTTGTCACCCGAGGTAATGCTCTGGCCGACGCCGACGGTGCACGGCAACTACAACCAGCCGGGCAGCAGCAAGAATGCCGGCTGGGGCCTGAGCAGTGCAGTGAAACAATGGCCAACGCCAACGGCAACACTGGCCACGAAGGGCGGCAGGGTGACGCCGCGCAAGAGCCGGGAAGGCGGAACACTGATCGAAGCGGTATCCGCCCGGTCCTGGCCGACGCCGTGCGCGAGCGCGAGCGCGAGCAAAGGATCGTCACCGGCGAGTCTGATACGAAAGTCCGGAAAGAGCCGCGTAAACGACAGGATCGACCATGCAGTGATGGCTTCCGACGGTGGCCAGCTGAACCCGGAATGGGTCGAGTGGCTGATGGGGTGGCCCATCGGGTGGACAGAATTAAAGCCCTTGGCAATGGACAGGTTCCGCGAGTGGCAGCAACAGCATTCCCCCTGCTCTCGATCGACAACGACTGACGCCGCATAACTCCCCCCCCACTCCACCGCCCGGGCATGGCCCGGCAAGGACTCCCCGTGAAACGGATTTACCTCAGCGGCCCCATGACCGGCCTGCCCGGCCTCAACTTCGCCGCCTTCCACGCCATGACCACCAACCTGCGCGCCGGCGGCCACACCGTCACCAACCCCGCCGAGATCAACCCCGACGGCGGCACCTGGAACGACTGCATGCGCCGCGACATTGCAGCACTGATGGACTGCGACACCGTGGCCACCCTGCCCGGCTGGCAAGAATCGAAAGGCGCCCAGCTCGAAGTCCTGATTGCCAAGCACCTCGGCATGACGGTTGTGAATGCCCATGATCTGGTAACGAGGGAGGCTGTATGAGCGAGTTCAAACGCGAAGACCGCTACATCATCATCAAGCGCAGCGACCTGAAAAAGGTTCCTGTGGCGTATCGCAGCGCCTTGGTTGATCCGATGTTCTCGCTGCTATCCCACCTGCCCCGCCGCGAGTGCGTGGTGGTCGAGCACGACTGGCCGGAGTACCACCTTGTCTGGGCCATGATTCAGCACCGCATGGCGGGCAAGCCCGTTCCGAACTTCAACGACTGGCGCCGTGCAGATGAGCTACAACAGCTCCTGACCGCTGCCGATCAGCAGATAGATGATTTGCGGGCTGAACTCAAGGCTTTAAGTCTGGGGCCCTGCAAGATGATCGCCGGAGACGAATTGCCATGACCACCAACCAAACGATTGACGGCGTGCCAGGCCTGCGTGACTTGTTGGAGCGCTTGCACGCCGAGCATGTATCCATAGCCGGGCACGGGTTTTGGGCGGCATGGAAAGAGCTGCGCGCCCTACTGGATGCGCCAAACTGCAAGCAGTGCAAAGGGACCGGAAAGCTTGAGCATCACCTTTGCCCATGCGGTATTGGCTGGGGCAAGCCAGGCGCCCAGCCCGCGCCGGTAGCGGTGTGCCAGGGCGAATACCCGCAAGGCGATTCGTTCTATCGCAACAAAGATGCCGACTGACAAGCTGAAACGCCTCAGCCCCTCTCTGTAACCCCTCCCCCTTCAAAGTCAGCCGCTATAGCGGCAAGGACGAACTCGCCCATGAAACAGCATCGCGTTTTGATCGGCGACTGCATTGAGTCGATGCGGACGCTGCCAGAAAAATCGGTTCAGATGTGCGTCACCAGCCCGCCCTACTACGGACTCCGGGATTACGGTGTCGACGGCCAGATCGGCCTGGAGGAAACGCCGGCGGAGTTTATCGCTAGGCTGGTAGAGGTGTTCCAGGAAGTGCGTCGAGTACTCCGCGACGACGGCACCGCCTGGGTGAACATGGGTGACAGTTATGCCGGCAGTTGGGGTGCGCACGGCCGTGATGATATGGGCGTCGGGGTATCGACACTCAGCCAGCGGCAGGTGATGGCAAGCCAGCGTAAAGCCAAAGCGACGACCCACGCGGAGTACAAGCCGAAAGACCTGATGGGCATGCCCTGGCGCCTCGCCTTCGCTTTGCAGGACGACGGCTGGTACCTGCGGCAGGACATCATTTGGCACAAGCCAAACCCCATGCCGGAATCGACGCGCGACCGCTGCACAAAGGCGCACGAATACATCTTCTTGCTCAGCAAGTCGCGTCGGTACCACTGCGATATGACCGCGATCCGCGAGCCTGCGATATACGGTGCAACACCCAGCGGTGTCGGCTTCGGCCATGGCTTCGATGCGGTAACCAAGCCGAGGGCAACGATACCAACCGGCTGGGACACATCAACCGGCGACGGCGGGCACGGCGCCTTCCACAAAGACGGCGCAGAGCGAGCACGGCGGGACAGCTTCAAGCGTGAAGGATCTAAGCGAGAGCAAGCCATACCAGGCCAAGCAGTCGGCACGCATCGACCTGACCGGGAGGAAAGCTCGTGGGATGTAGCCACCCGCAATAAGCGCAGCGTCTGGACCGTTGCAACGCACGCCTTCAAGGAAGCCCACTTCGCGACCTTCCCTCCGGACCTGATCAGGCCATGCATTCTGGCCGGCGCACCACTCGGTGGCGTTGTGCTTGACCCTTTCGGCGGTGCCGGCACTACGGCGGTGGTCGCCATGCAGGAAGGTCGTAAATCGATCCTGTGCGAACTGAACCCGGAATATGCCGCAATGGCTGAACGCCGGATAGCGTCCGCCTGGCTCGACGGCGCAGCGCAGATGGATGTCTTCCGCGACACAGCGCAGCACCCAGCAGCCTAACCCCAATCCCCCTACATGCCTGCCAGTGAGCGGCGGGCGAGGTATTCCCATGCCCGATGAAACTGAAGTGCTGTATGTCGTACACGCCCAAGGCCCCGACGATCTTTACGCGGCCGCCAGCAAAGAGGAAGCCGACACGCTTGCTGCCAAGCAGAACGAACTGGTGCCGATGGCGAATTGCATTGTGATCGTCAGCCCGTGGTCGCCTGTCGATCACTGGAAAACTCTGGCCGAGCAAAATGCGGCAGACGCTAATTACCTACGCAGCGGCTGGCAGGCTGACTTGGATCGACTAAATGCAGCGAAGTCCGAGATCACGGCACTGAGCAAGAACGTCATCGAGTTCACCCGCGAAGACTTCGACGCGACGCTGAACAACCTTCGCCGCATGGGCGCCAGCATCGACGGCGACAACGCCTACAAGCGTGACCTGCTGGACTGCGTTGTCGGTGCCCTGGCCACGGGCGCGCAAAACTCCAACCCGCCACCGGCCGGGCACTGGGGTCAGCGCTTCTGGGATATCGGCCGAGAGGAACGCGCCAGCAGCGAGCAACTGCTGAAAGCACTGACAGCGCTTACCCAGGTGGCGGGCGAATGCGAGCAGATCGCCAGCAACTACAGCGGCACCATCGACGGAATCTTCGAACACGGCGGAGACGACCACGAAGATCCGAGCTGCGCGATCTTCCACCGCCTGTACTACGCCATGTTCGACGCACGGGCCGCGATCAAGAAAGCCACCACCTAACCCACCCTCTGCCGCCCAGCGCGGCAAGGACACCCCATGTACGCAACGAAACTCACCCTGCTCATCACGGCCATCGTGTTGTACGTGGCGGGGTCCACCTTCTGGTTTTTCTGGCAGGTACCGGATCTGCTCTCGACCGGTACCGACCAGACCCTGGTCGCAGCATTCGCCGGCACCGTCGCCTGGATGCTGCTCACCTTCGGTTTCATCATCCACATCATCAAGACAGCGCGGCCTACAGCGGGCGGCGGGAGGTAGATATGAGAAAGGAACTCATCAAGATCAGCGAATTTCAGCGTCGGCGCTGGGGAGAAAACGGCACGCCGCAGTGCCCACAAGCTATTCGCAACCACATCCGCAACGGCCGGGTGCCGGGCGAGCAAATCGGGAAACTCTGGTACGTTGACTGGGCGGCGTTCAACGCGTCCAGCGGCAACGACCTTGTCGCAATGGTAATGAAAGGAGCTGCATGATGTCCCCACGGCCGCGCAACACTGCGAATAAGAGCCTTCCGCAGAACCTGTACTACGACGCGCGGCGCGGGACATATCGCTACCGGCGCCCTACCGACGGGAAGTTTTTCCCGTTCGGTGCTGATCGCCTGAAAGCCATAGACGCTGCTAAGCAACTGAACCTAGAGTTCATGCGGGGTGCTGACCTGATTGGCGCAGTGATGGGGAACTCATCCGAGTCTTTCCCGGGCTTCCTCGATGCATACGAGCGCGATGTCTTGCCGCCACGCGAGCTGGCCAAGGGAACCCTGGGGCTCTATGCAGTGCATTTTCGACGCTTCCGCAAGCAGTTCGAAGGGAAAGCTGTCGATCAGATCACGATCCGCATGATCGCCGAGATGCTCGACGCACTGACCCCACGGACGGCAAACCAGTGCCGGGCCTTGCTGGTCGACATCTTCAACCATGCCGCCGCTAAGGGGTTGTGCCCAGACAACCCGGCGGCCAGCACCATCAACCGGATCGAGAAGAAACAGCGCAAGCGGCACACGATCGAGGGTTTGAAAACCATCCGAGAGAAGTCGCCGGTGTGGCTGCAAAACGCAATCGACTTGGCCTTGATCACGGCCCAGCGCCGTACCGACATCCTCAACATGCGATTTGACGGTGTTCGGGAGGGGTACCTGTATGTGGTGCAGCAAAAGACAGCCAAGGCCAGCGATGCCGCATGGATCAGGTTCACGGTAACTGAAGAGCTGCAGGCGGTGATCAGCCGATGCCGGGACGATATCGCCTCGCCTTACCTGGTGCACCGTCGCCCAGATCGCCTGAAACAAAAGCAGGCGCAGACGAAGGACCACTGGACCCAGGTCGAAGAGAGATATTTGACGCGGGCTTTTAAGGAGGCCCGGGAGGCAGCAGGCTGTTACAAGGGATGGAAGGAGGAAGAGATGCCGGGCTTCCATGAGGTGCGAGCGCTATCGCTTCACCTGTACCAGAAAGCCGGAAAGGACGGGCAGAAGATCGCAGGCCATGCCAGCGAGAAGATGACCAAGAACTACCAAAAGGATCATGCGGAAATCGTCTGGTCTGAAGCAATTCCAGACCTAAATATCAGCGAAATCACCGGGTAGTTTTGCGCAAGTTTTGCGCGGGTTTTGCGCAGGCACAAAAAAGCCGATCTAGCTGATCGGCTTAAGTGTCTGATTTTACTCAGGAAATATGGTCGGGACGGAGTGATTCGAACACTCGACCCCTAGCACCCCATGCTAGTGCGCTACCGGACTGCGCTACGCCCCGACTAGGCGTGAAACTGGGTTCGCTTCGTAACGAAGCGATCAGGAATATACCGCAAGCATTTGAAATGTGGAAGTATTTTAAAGGCTTGTTTCACTTCTTCAAAACCACCAGTACATCTTCCAGTTCACAGATCATCTGGCGGATCAGTTGCTTGTATTGGGTGGTGTCGTCTTTGGCTTCATCACCGGACATACGCTGGCGTGCGCCGCTGATGGTGAACCCTTGGTCGTACAGCAGCGCGCGGATCTGTCGGATCATCAGCACATCCTGGCGCTGATAATACCGACGGTTCCCGGTGCGTTTGACGGGGTTGAGTTGAGGAAACTCCTGCTCCCAATAGCGCAGTACGTGCGGTTTTACCGCACACAGCTCGCTGACTTCACCAATGGTGAAGTAGCGTTTGCCTGGGATGACGGGTAGCTCGTCGTTATGACTTGGTTCCAGCATAAGCCTCAACTCGGGCCTTCAACTTCTGCCCTGGACGAAAGGTGACCACACGGCGAGCCGTGATCGGGATTTCTTCTCCCGTTTTCGGATTGCGGCCAGGCCGCTGGCGTTTGTCCCGCAGGTCAAAATTGCCGAAACCGGACAATTTGACCTGTTCGTTGTCTTCCAGAGCGTGCCTGATTTCTTCAAAAAACAACTCGACCAATTCCTTGGCCTCGCGCTTGTTCAGACCCAACTCTTCGTACAGACGTTCCGCCATCTCAGCTTTCGTCAAAGCCCCCATACGTCACTTCCTTAACGTGGCGTTCAACCTTTGTTCGAGCGAGGTGAGGATATTTTGCGTCGTGGTATTCACCTCATCGTCATTAAGAGTGCGCGATGGATGCTGCCAGGTCAAGCCAACTGCAAGGCTTTTTCTATGCGGATCAATGCCTTTACCCTGATAAACGTCAAATAGCCTGAGGTCTGTCAGCCATTCGCCCGCATTTTCACGGATTACTTCCAGCACAGCGCTGGCCGCTACATCACGATCCGCCACCAAGGCCAGGTCACGACGCACTTCCGGAAAGCGCGACAGTTCGCTGAATTTAGGCATCTTGCCCGCAGCGACTTCAGCCAATACCAGTTCAAAGACGAAGACCGGACGATCAAGGCCGAGGGTTTTCGACAGTTCAGGGTGGATAGCACCCACAAAACCGACCAGGCGACCTTCACGCTCGATGCGCGCAGTCTGGCCTGGATGCAGCGCCGGATGGCTACCCGGAACAAACGCGAAGGCATCCAGCGCGCCGGCAAAGCCCAGCACCGCTTCCACGTCGGCCTTGACGTCAAAGAAGTCCACTGGATCGCGGCCCTGTGCCCAGCCTTCCGGCAGACGGCTGCCGCAGACCACACCGGCCAGCATCGGCTCTTGCTTCAGACCGTCCAGTTGGCCAACAAAGCGCAGGCCGCTTTCGAACATGCGTACGCGGTCCTGCTGGCGATTGAGGTTGTGGGAAAGCGCTTTCACCAGACCTGGCCACAGGGACGAACGCATGGCCGCCATGTCATTGGAGATCGGGTTGGCCAACAGCAACGGCTCGACGCCCGGGTTGAACAATTCGAACTGTTTGGGATCGATGAAGCTGTAGGTCACCGCTTCCTGATAACCACGAGCGACCAGCAGGCGACGCAGCTCCGGCAGATGCGCACGGGCCTCGGTCTTTGGCTGAGGGGCCAGACGCGCTTGCGGATAACGAACCGGCAGGCGGTTGTAGCCATACAGGCGCGCCAGCTCTTCGATCAGGTCGACTTCAAGGCTGATATCGAAGCGATGGCTTGGCACTTCTACACGCCACTGCCCTGCCCCATCAGCGCTGATGCCCAGGCCAAGCCCGGTCAACAGGCGAACAATTTCCGCTTCTTCAATCACCAGGCCTAGCATTTGCTCAACGCGCTGGGCGCGCAGCGTCACCGGTGCAATCGACGGCAAGTGCTGCTCGCTGACGGTCTCGGTGATCGGGCCGGCTTCACCGCCAGTAATTTCCAGCAGCAGGCCAGTGGCGCGCTCCATGGCTTCACGGGCCAGTTGCCAGTCCACGCCACGCTCGTAGCGGTGCGAGGCATCGGTGTGTAGGCCGTAAGAACGAGCCTTGCCTGCCACGGCGATCTGGTCGAAGAAAGCGCTTTCCAGGAATACGTCACGGGTCGTCGCGGATACGCCACTGTGCTCACCGCCCATCACACCGGCAATGGCCAGGGCGCGGGAGTGGTCAGCGATCACCAGGGTATCGCTGCGCAGGGTGACTTCCTGGCCATCAAGCAAGACCAGTTTTTCGCCTTCCTCGGCCATACGCACGCGAATCCCACCGTTGATCTCGGCAAGGTCGAAGGCGTGCAGCGGCTGACCCAACTCCAGCATCACATAGTTGGTGATGTCGACAGCGGCATCGATGCTGCGTACGTCGGCGCGACGCAGGCGCTCGACCATCCACAGAGGGGTCGGCTTGGACAGGTCGACATTACGGATCACACGCCCCAGGTAGCGCGGGCACGCGCTTGGCGCCAGCACTTCGATGGAGCGCACTTCATCGTGCACCGCAGGCACAGCGGCAACCACTGGACGCGTGACCGGGGCGTTGTACAACGCACCCACTTCACGGGCCAGGCCTGCCAGGGACAGGCAGTCGCCACGGTTCGGGGTCAGGTCGACTTCGATGCTGGCGTCTTCCAGATCCAAGTAGACACGAATGTCCTGGCCCACTGGAGCGTCGGCCGGCAGTTCCATCAAGCCATCATTGCCTTCACCAACCTGCAACTCCGCCTGGGAGCACAGCATGCCGTTGGACTCGACACCGCGCAGCTTGGCTTTCTTGATCTTGAAATCACCGGGCAGTTCGGCACCGATCATCGCGAACGGAATCTTCAGGCCCGGGCGCACATTTGGCGCTCCGCATACGACCTGGAAGGTTTGCGCGCCATTGCTGACCTGGCACACACGCAGCTTGTCGGCGTCCGGGTGCTGCTCGGTGCTCAGCACCTCGCCTACGACCACACCACTGAAAACACCGGCGGCCGGCGTAACGCTATCGACCTCAAGACCGGCCATCGACAGACGAGCAACCAGCTCATCGCGATTTACCTGCGGGCTTACCCAGCCACGCAGCCATTGTTCACTGAATTTCATCCTGCTCTCCTAAAGGTTCGTTACGACTAGCGAAATTGCGCGAGGAACCGCAAGTCGTTGTCGAAGAACAGGCGCAAGTCGTTCACGCCGTAACGCAGCATGGCCAGACGCTCGACGCCCATGCCGAAGGCAAAGCCCGAGAATTCTTCCGGGTCGATCCCGGACATGCGCAGCACGTTGGGGTGAACCATGCCGCAGCCCATGACTTCCAGCCAGCCGGTCTGCTTGCAGACACGGCAGCCTTTACCGCTGCACATCACGCATTCCATGTCGACTTCAGCGGAAGGCTCGGTGAACGGGAAGTACGATGGGCGGAAACGTACCGCCAGCTCTTTTTCGAAGAACACCCGCAGGAACTCTTCGATAGTGCCTTTGAGGTCGGCGAAATTGATGTCGCGATCAACCAGCAGGCCTTCGACCTGGTGGAACATCGGCGAGTGGGTGATATCGGAGTCGCTACGGTACACACGGCCTGGGCAGACGATGCGGATCGGCGGCTGCTGCGATTCCATGGTGCGGACCTGTACCGGCGAGGTATGGGTGCGCAACAGCATGTTCGCATTGAAATAGAAGGTGTCGTGCATCGACCGGGCCGGGTGATGGCCTGGGATGTTGAGCGCCTCGAAGTTGTGATAGTCGTCTTCGACCTCAGGGCCTTCGGCAATGCCGTAGCCGATGTGAGTGAAGAACTGCTCGATACGTTCCAGAGTCCGGGTAACCGGATGCAGACCGCCTGAGGTCTGGCCGCGGCCAGGCAGGGTCACGTCAATGGACTCGGCGGCGAGCTTGGCCGCAAGATCGGCCTCCTCGAACAACGCCTTGCGCGCATTGAGAACCTCTGTGACACGCTCCTTGGCAACGTTGATCAGCGCGCCGACTTGCGGGCGCTCTTCTGCCGGCAGATTGCCCAGGGTCTTCATCACCTGAGTCAATTCACCTTTCTTGCCAAGGTAGTGAACCCGGATTTGCTCCAGGGCATTGATATCTTCAGCGCTTTGCACAGCCTCAAGAGCTTGAGCGACCAGCGCGTCCAGGTTTTCCATGTACAGACTCCAGATACAAAATAGGGGAAGAGCTTGAAGGCTCTTCCCCTATTTATGACGTTTACCACCTTGGGCTACAGGAGTAACCCAGGGTGACTGTCGGGGGTACTTAAGCCAAGGTGGCTTTAGCTTTCTCGACAATCGCAGCAAACACCGCTTTTTCGTTCACGGCCAGTTCAGCCAGAACCTTACGGTCGATTTCGATGGACGCTTTTTTCAGGCCAGCGATGAAACGGCTGTAGGACAGACCGTTAACACGTGCACCAGCGTTGATACGAGCGATCCACAGAGCGCGGAACTGACGTTTTTTCTGACGACGGTCACGGTAGGCGTATTGGCCTGCCTTGATTACCGCTTGCTTGGCAACACGGAATACGCGTGAACGCGCGCCGTAGTAGCCTTTAGCGAGTTTCAGAATTTTTTTGTGACGCTTACGGGCAATGACGCCACGCTTTACACGAGCCATGAGTTACTTCCTCTATTCTTGATCCAAAATTAACGAAGGCGCAGCATGCGCTCGACTTTTGCCACGTCAGACGGATGCAGCAAGCTGCTACCGCGCAATTGACGCTTACGCTTGGTCGACATTTTGGTCAGGATGTGGCTCTTGAAAGCGTGCTTGTGCTTGATACCGTTAGCAGTTTTCAGAAACCGCTTAGCAGCACCACTTTTAGTCTTCATCTTTGGCATGTTCGGATACTCCGCATTCAGTTGATAAACATAATCAGAAGGCCTGCCGTGCCCTATTGATTACTTCTTCTTTTTCGGGGCGATGACCATGATCAGCTGGCGTCCTTCCATCTTAGGATGCTGTTCGACGGAACCGTACTCCAGCAGGTCAGCTTCAACCCGCTTGAGAAGTTCCATACCCAGCTCCTGGTGGGCCATCTCACGGCCGCGGAATCGCAAGGATACCTTGGCCCTGTCCCCATCACTCAGGAAACGTACCAGGTTGCGCAGTTTTACCTGGTAATCCCCTTCCTCCGTCCCTGGACGAAACTTGATTTCTTTAACCTGGATCTGCTTCTGGTTTTTCTTGGCTGCAGCAATCTGCTTCTTCTTTTCGAAGATCGATTTGCCGTAGTCCATCAGCTTGCAGACAGGAGGTACAGCATCGGCGGAAATCTCCACCAAATCGAGCTTGGCTTCTTCAGCCTTAAGAAGCGCGTCTTCAATTGACACAATCCCAAGCTGCTCACCCTCAGCCCCAATTAACCGAACCTCGCGTGCCGAGATATTCTCGTTGATCGGGGCTTTCGGTGCAGCTCGTTTATCTTGTCTCATTTCACGCTTAATAATAATTACTCCGAATCTGGGCGACCACGCCGGGAAACCGCTTGCGCGAGGAACTCAGCGAACTGGGCGACGGGCATCGAGCCCAGGTCAGCACCTTCACGAGTACGCACAGCGACAGTCTGCATCTCGACTTCCCGATCTCCGATAACCAAAAGATAGGGAACCTTGAGCAAAGTATGCTCGCGGATTTTAAAGCCGATCTTTTCATTTCTCAAGTCGGACTTGGCACGAAATCCGCTTTCGTTGAGTGTTTTTTCAACTTCAGCGGCGAAATCTGCCTGTTTATCAGTGATATTCATGATCACTGCCTGGGTCGGAGCCAACCACGCAGGGAACGCGCCCTCGTAGTGCTCGATCAGGATCCCGACGAACCGCTCGAACGAGCCGAGGATCGCCCGGTGCAGCATAACCGGGTGTTTACGGCTGTTGTCTTCGGAGACGTATTCGGCTCCCAGACGGATCGGCAGGTTAAAATCGAGCTGCAGGGTACCACACTGCCAGACGCGGCCAAGGCAATCTTTCAGCGAGAACTCGATCTTCGGACCGTAGAAAGCCCCCTCGCCTGGCTGCAGATCGTACGCAAGGCCCGCACTGTCCAGCGCTGCGGCCAGTGCAGATTCGGCGCGATCCCACAGTTCATCGGAGCCAACGCGTTTTTCCGGACGAGTGGACAGTTTCATTTCGACGTCGGTAAAGCCGAAATCGCGATAAACGTCCATGGTCAGCTTGATGAACGCGGCGGATTCGGCCTGCATCTGCTCTTCGGTGCAGAAGATGTGGGCGTCGTCCTGAGTGAAGCCGCGCACGCGCATGATGCCGTGCAGCGCACCCGATGGCTCGTTACGGTGGCAGGCACCGAACTCGGCCAGGCGCATCGGCAGCTCGCGGTAGCTCTTCAGGCCCTGGTTGAACACCTGTACGTGGCACGGGCAGTTCATTGGCTTGATGGCGTAGTCGCGGTTTTCCGACTGGGTGGTGAACATGTTGTCGGCGTAGTTGGCCCAGTGCCCGGATTTCTCCCACAGGCTGCGGTCAACAACCTGGGGAGTCTTGATCTCCAGGTAACCGTTGTCGCGCTGAACCTTGCGCATGTACTGCTCAAGCACCTGGTACAGGGTCCAGCCGTT
The DNA here is from genome assembly GCF_900004755.1 of Pseudomonas sp. 25 R 14. Taxonomy (NCBI): domain Bacteria; kingdom Pseudomonadati; phylum Pseudomonadota; class Gammaproteobacteria; order Pseudomonadales; family Pseudomonadaceae; genus Pseudomonas; species Pseudomonas sp. 25 R 14. The sequence continues at coordinate 304,313 of NZ_CVTS01000052.1, forward strand.
CGGGTGCCAGAACACCATGCCCGGCGCTTCTTCCTGGAGGTGGAACAGGTTCAGGCGCTTGCCGATCTTGCGGTGATCACGCTTTTCGGCTTCTTCAATGCGCTGGATGTAGGCCGCCAGCTGCTTCTTGTCAGCCCAGGCAGTGCCGTAGATCCGCTGCAGTTGCTCGTTCTTCGCGTCGCCGCGCCAGTAGGCACCGGACAGCTTGGTCAGCTTGAACGACTTGAGGAAGCGCGTGTTCGGCACGTGCGGGCCACGGCACATATCGACATATTCTTCGTGGTAATACAGGCCCATGGCCTGTTCGTCCGGCATATCTTCCACCAGACGCAGCTTGTAGTCCTCGCCACGGGCGGTGAACACGTCGATCACTTCGGCACGCGGGGTGACTTTCTTGATGACGTCGTAATCTTTCTCGATCAGTGCGTGCATGCGCTGTTCGATGGCCGCCAGGTCGTCCGGCGTAAAAGGACGCTCGTAGGCGATATCGTAATAGAAGCCTTCGTCGATGACCGGGCCGATCACCATCTTCGCGGTTGGGTACAGCTGCTTGACCGCATGGCCAATCAGGTGCGCGCAAGAGTGGCGAATGATCTCCAGCCCCTCTTGATCCTTGGGCGTGATGATTTGCAGGCTGGCATCGGAGGTGATCAGGTCGCTGGCGTCAACCAGCTTGCCGTCGACCTTGCCGGCCACAGTGGCCTTGGCCAGGCCTGCACCAATGGATGCGGCGACCTCGGCTACGGAAACCGGATGATCGAATGAACGTTGACTGCCGTCGGGAAGAGTAATAGTTGGCATGGCGCCTCCTCTCCTAGTGGTGACCCCTACCAAAGGTCACGTGGGTTGGGATGAGCCAGTACAAGATCCAACACCAGGCCGTTCAGTAATGAACGCCTGCCTTACAGCGGCAGGAGCCTTGCGGCCAACCGATAATCGAACCAGAGTGACTGGAGTTAAACATAAAGGAACCTGGCAAGAAAAAAGCCAGGTCGTGGATGCTAGCACAGATGAACGGTCATGGCGTGGCCCTACAGCCGGCTAACGAAAAACTCCAGGCTTTTACAGCCAAAAGTGAACTTGGGCTGTACGCCAGGCCTCAAACACACTGAAAATCGCTGTCCGTCCTATCGACCCAAGGAGCATCTCACCATGCGCAGCACCTCGATCTTCGCCCTTGCCGCTTCCCTGGCCCTGTTCTCCATTGGCGCACACGCCGCCGCGCCCTCCAACTGGCCCGCGGGTGCGCGGGACAGCTTCGTAACAGACTGCAGCGCAGCTGCCAGCCAGAACGTTGATGCCAAAACCGCCAAAGCCCATTGCGAATGTGGCGCGGACAAAATCAACGCTGAATTGAGCACGGCGGAAATCAAGGAATTGATGACCAATCAGAACGCCAGTGCGGAGCTGAAAAACAAGGCAGTCGCGGCTATTTCGTCCTGCAAGGTCGTGAAGAAAAAGTAAGCCCTGCAAGAAATCAGACCGCCAAAACGGCCTGAAAACTCGCTGAAAACTGCTATTTCTCACAATTTACATAGCTTTTATGGCTTTTTTTACCAGCTGATATTTCGCAGCAAAGCCCCGTGAACCGGGGCTTTCAGCCAATCAAGGCACTGAAGAAAACGCGATTGATTAGCAAACAGTGCCTTGGGGGGGCTCCCAAGCCGAACATTTCGACTATGATAGCCCGGTGTGCCCAGTTGGCCTGAGCAGCACAGCACTACTGAAAATATATGTTTCTTGGAGATACACCATGTCTAATCGCCAAACCGGCACCGTTAAATGGTTCAACGATGAAAAAGGCTTCGGCTTCATCACTCCTCAAGGTGGCGGTGACGACCTGTTCGTACACTTCAAAGCTATCGAAAGCGACGGTTTCAAAAGCCTGAAAGAAGGCCAAACCGTTTCCTTCGTGGCTGAGAAAGGCCAAAAGGGTATGCAAGCTGCACAGGTTCGCGCAGAGTAATCTCTACGCCAATCAAAAAAACCCCGTCCATGTGACGGGGTTTTTTATGGGCGATGCAAAAGTGCGGTGCTATCAGCCGCAGTTGACGCGAGTAATCACCAGGTTGTCATCGGTATTGAGGTTCAGCCGATCGGAACGGTACTCAAGGGTGATCATATCGTTAGGCTTGAGAATGCGTGCATTCTGCGCACCCGCACGGGTACGGGCCTGCTCCAGCAGTTGCGGCGAGGCTTTCTGGCCGATGGTGAACTGCGCAGCCTTCGCCTCACAACGAGTATGAGCAGGCTCAGCCACGGCCGTATCTTTGGCCGGCTCAGAGGTACCCGAAGTGCTGCAACCCGCCAGGACGACTGCCGCCAACAAGGTACCGAATGATGCGAGCTTCCAAGGCATGAAGCCTCCTTTGAAAAAAAATGGACAGAGATCGTGCGACCGTGATTTGGCCGATTGGTTTCAGAATTGTCACAATTGGCCGTAGGCGAGTCTGCCTGACTCAGCAGCACGGCCTGATGAATCAATCGTCACCAGATATGAATGAGCGTCAGTAGATATCGATGTAGTCAAACGGCGGATTCGGCCAGTTCTGCTTCAGCGCGTTATAAATCTGCGTCACCCACACCTCATCACTGGCCGCCACGTTGCCGACATAGCCAGACCCTGCTGCCCAGGTTTCCAGGCGGAACAACAGACCGTTGACCTCCATCCCTCCCACCACGCAAGAAGAGATATAGGCAATACCGGCCTTGGTCACCCGCAATTGCGTGTGCTGATCGTCACTGGCACTGGCAATCATTTGGCGGACGGCTGCCATTGTGAGGCTCTTGGGGTTGGTCAAATCGATGTGCACACGGTTTGTCCTGGCAATTAAACAGGGCACCAGTGTCGCACAGCCCTACCCTCATGCCTAAGTAGCAGTGCCAAACACCGCGTAAAATGGTTAACTCAACAGGCCATTCCTGCCTGAGCGAGCCGCGAGAACCCGATGACCATCGTTACCATCAATGCCGATATCAAAGCCAAGTGGCCTCAAGGGCAAAGTTCCTACAGCCCAGGCAGCCCGGAAGAATTGGCAATCATCGGCATAGACCTGCTGGTCAAGGAGTTGGGCACCCAGGCCGCGCAAGCCTTTATCGGCCAGGTATTCGAGAAATACCCGGCCGACCATATGGGAGTCGAAGACCCTCTGCGCGAATAGTCACCGGCCGGCGAGCGCCGACCGGCAGGCAGCTTACTTCAGGCGTGCAAGGCGCTCGGTGAGCAGGTCAAAGAAGCCCTGGGCATTGCCATTTTCCACCCAGAACACGTTCTTGTCGTGCTTGAGGCCATCGTACCAATCGACGATGGTCTGGCCAAACGTCGGGCCTTCGCGGCTATCGACCACCATATTCGCCTGGCGCCCGGTGAACAGCTCGGGCTTGAGCAGATAGCCGATCACGGTGGCGTCGTGCACCGGTCCACCCGTCATGCCGTAGTGCTCCATATCGCCTTTGACGTATTCGTTGAGAATATTGCCCACCACCTTGCTGGCGTTGTTGTTCAGGTCGGCGATCTTCTTCAGGCGCGCTTCGCTGGTGAGTATCTTGTGCGTTACATCCAGCGGCAGGTAGGTCAGTTTGACGCCACTTTTAAGCACGATTTCAGCCGCCACCGGGTCGGCAAACAGGTTGAACTCGGCCACCGGCGTAATGTTGCCGCCATTGAAGTGCGCGCCGCCCATGACCACCACTTCCTTGATGCCCTGGGTGATTTCCGGCGCCTGGGTCAGCGCCAGCGCCAGGTTGGTCTGCGGGCCGAGCATGGCGATGGTGATGCTATGGGGCTTGGCGGTACTCAGGGTCTTGATCAGGTAGTCGACTGCATTGCCTTCGGCCAGGCCTTTTTTCGGCTCATGCACAGTGACACCGGAAATGCCTTCCTTACCATGGATATTCTCGGCATAGATCGGCGTGCGCAGCAGCGGCTGCGGCGCACCGGCATACACCGGAATCTCTTCACGCCCTGCCCACTCGCGCGCCAATCGCGCATTGCGCGAGGTCTTGTCCAGCCGCACGTTGCCGGCCACGGTAGTCAACGCACGGATGTTCAGCTCCTGCGGCGAGGCCATCGCAAACAGCAACGCGACCACGTCGTCGGCGCCCGGATCGGTATCAATGATCAGGTCGATTTTTTCCGCCGCCTGGGCGCTTGCAGCAGTTAGCACGGACAAAAGCAGCACACTCCGAAACAGGTGTCGCAGGGTTGGGGTTCTACGTTGCATGACGCACTCCTTGTCATTGTGGGAAATGCTAGAAAGTCACGCCAGACACCAGCGCGATATTACAGTAAGGCTGGCACTCGCCAGTACGCACCACCGCGCGGGCCTTGTGAGTAAGCCGCTTGAACTCCTCATGACTGAGCAGGCGGCGCTCACCCAGGTCACCCGGGGCCAGCGCGTTGAGGTCCGCCAGCGCCGGCGGTTGTTTGTGCAGGATTTCCTCGGCCAATACGTGGCTTTCAACCTGCATCTCTGTAAGCACGATGCGCAGGGTACTGATGAAATCGGGAATGCCCTGGGTCAGTGCCAGATCAATCAATTCCACACCCGGCGGTACCGGCAGGCCGGCATCACCGATCACCAGGATGTCACCATGACCAAGGGAGGCGATCACGCGCGACAGGGCAATATTGAGCAATGGGGTCTTTTTCATGGGTGAACAAAGCCTTGAACGTCATGCAATGTAGGAATCGACGGTTGCGCCCCGGCACGGGTGACCGACAGGGCCGCCGCCACCTGGCCAAAACGGATAGCCTCGGCCTCGCTCTTACCGCTCGCCAGTGCCGCGGCAAAGCCGCCGACAAAGGTGTCGCCCGCTGCCGTGGTATCCACCGCCTGGACCTTGGGCGCCAGCAAGTGCTCGAAGCCCTGGCCATCGGCAAACAGCGCACCGTGCGCGCCAAGCGTCACTATCACCTTGCCTGCCCCGGCCTTGATCAACTGCGTGGCCGCAACCTTGGCCGCGCCCAGGGAATCCACCGGCACACCGCTCAAGGCCGACGCCTCGCTTTCGTTGGGGATCAGGTAATCAATGGCCGCATACCAGTCCGCTGGCAACGGGCCGCTGGCCGGCGCGGGATTGAGGATCACTGTCTTGCCCAGTTCACGGCCGCGCTTGAGGGCATATCCCACAGTGTCCATGGGCACTTCGAGCTGGCAGACAATCACCTCAGCCGCCTGCAACACAGCATCGAACGCCAGCAGCGACGCCGGTGTCAGGTGGCCGTTACTGCCAGCGACAATCACGATGGCATTCTGACTGCTGTCATCCACCACGATCAGCGCAACACCACTGGAGCCCGCCACTTCACTGACCGCCTGGCAGTCGATCCCTTCCACCACCAACGCCTCGCGCAGTTGCGCGCCGTAGGCATCGTTGCCCACACAGCCAATCATCGCGACGTCTGCACCCAGACGCGCCGCAGCCACCGCCTGATTGGCGCCCTTGCCGCCCGGAACGGTGGAAAACGACTGGCCGACCAGGGTTTCACCGGCATGGGGCAGCCGGCTGGCGCGGGTCACCAGGTCCATGTTCAGGCTGCCTACTACCACTACTGTTGCTGGCATACATCAATACTCATCAATTCGTTCAGCGGGTTGAGGCAAACACGGCAGCCAACGGTGCCGTTGACTCACGCAAGACGATGCTCGGCGTGACAATGCGCTGGTCAACCGGCAATTGGGGTGTCGCAATCCGTCGCAATAACAGCTCCGCCGCCATCTCCCCCAGTTGCAGGATCGACTGGCCCACGGTAGTCAACGCGGGGTAGACATACCGACTCATTTGAATGTCATCAAAACCAATCACCGACAGCTCGGCAGGCACCCGCAGGTTGCGCTCGGCGGCCGCACGCAACACGCCGAAACCGATCATGTCGTTGCCGGCGAATATCGCGCTGGGCGGATTGTCTGCCAGCAACTGCACCGCCGCCGCATAGCCACCGGTACTGGTGAAATCGCTTTCCAGCACACGACTGGCGGGCACGGTGATCCCGGCCTCCTGCAACGCCCGCTGGTAACCAGCCAGGCGCATCTGCGCAACACGCGTATGTGCGGGGCCACCGATACAGGCGATATCCCGGTGCCCCAGCCCCAACAAATGCCGGGTCGCCAGGTACGCGCCTTGCTCGTGATCGATGCGCACCAGATCCACATCAATGCCCTCCAGGCCCCGGTCGACAATGACCATGGGCGTGCGCACCGCCTTGAGGCCCGTGGTCAGGCCACTGTCATCGCCCCCCACTGACGTCACGATCAGGCCGTCGATACGCTTCTCCAGCAGCACCCGCAAATAGTTGCGCTGTTTCTCGGCGTTATCGTCGGAATTACACAGGATCACGCAGTAGCCATTGCGCTCGCAGTAGTCTTCGATGCCCCTGGCCAGCTCGGCGAAATACGGGTTGAGGCTGTTGGGCACCAGCAAGCCGATGGTGGCGGTGGTCTTGGCCTTCAGCGAGCGGGCGACCGCACTGGGCACATAGTCCAGTTGCTTGATCGCGGCTTCGACCTTGAGCCGCACGGGCTCGCTGACCGGGCGCGTCCTGTTCACCACATGAGACACCGTGGTGTAGGAAATCCCCGCAAGCGCCGCCACATCCTTGATCGTTGCCATGTCTTAGCCCCGCCGGCTGGCGCGCTGACTGCGATAGGTGTCCAGCACCACTGCAATCACGATAACGGCGCCGGTAATGATGCGTTTGGTCGGCTCGGTCGCACCGATCTGCGCCAGGCCGGCCGCCAGTACGGAAATGATCAGCACCCCGAAGAACGTGCTGATCACCGAGCCACGCCCGCCCATCAGGCTGGTGCCACCGATCACCACCGCGGCAATCACCTGCAACTCCAGGCCGGAACCGGCATTCGGATCGGCCGCTTCCAGGCGGGAAATCTGGAACAGTGCCGCCACCCCGGCCAACAGCCCCATCAGGCTGAACACCAGGATTTTGTAGGGTTTTGGATTGATCCCCGCCAGGCGCACCGCTTCTTCGTTGGTGCCGATGCCAATCAGGTAGCGACCGAACACCGTGCGCGTCAGGACCGCCTGGGCAACGATAATCACCAGCAGCGCGATGATGAACGATGGCGAGATGCCAAACGCCACTGGGTTGGACAGCCAGGCGAAGGAGTCGCCGATATAGGCGGTGCGCGAGCCTGTCATCTGGTAGGCCGCGCCACGGGCCATTTCCAGCACGCCGAGGGATACGATGAACGACGGAATACGCCAGGCCACGGTGATGGAACCGGTAATGGTCCCGGCCAATGCCGCGCAGCCCATGCCCAGCAACGCTGCGGGGATTACGCTCCAGCCCCAGCCCAGGATCGCCACACTGACCGCCGATGCTGCCAGGGCCAATACCGAGCCTACCGACAGGTCAATGCCGCCGATGATCAGGATGAAGGTCATGCCCACCGCCAGCACCATCAGGTCGGGAATCTGGTTGGCGATGGCGCTGAAGGTGTCATAGGACCAAAAGTGACTGCTCAAGGCCGAGAACAGCGCAATCATCGCCATCAAGGCGCCTGCCAGGCCCAGGTAAGTACCCAGGCCGTAGAAATTGCCGCCGGCTTTTGCGGTTGGAGTAGCTGTTTTCATGGGGTTGTCCTGGGCGCTGCCTCGTTGAGCAGCGCATCACGTTTCTGATAGCCGGCAAACGCGGCGGCAAGCAATTCGTCCTGGGTCCAGCGGTCACGCTCGAAGGTTTCGATCAAGCGTCCGGCAGACAGTACGCCGATGCGGTCGCAGATCAGCATCAGCTCGCGCAGGTCGCTGGAAACCACCACCAGCGCCTTGCCCTGGCGGGTCAATTCACCGAGCAACGCATAGATATCGAACTTGGCGCCGACGTCGATGCCACGGGTCGGCTCATCAAACAGCATCACCGCGCAATCGCGCTCCAGCCAGCGGCCGATCACCACTTTCTGCTGGTTACCGCCCGACAGCTCGGACACCAACTGCGCCGGGCTGGAGCTGCGGATACGCATGGCGTCAATCTGCCGCCTGGCCAGCGCCGCTTCATCACGTCCGTTGACCAGGCCAGCGCTGGACACCTTCGCCATATTGCCCAGCGCCGTGTTGGCGCTGATCGATTGGCTGAGTAGCAGCCCCTCGCCCTTGCGATCCTCGGTAATCAGCGCAATGCCATGGCCCACTGCATCCACCGGCGAGCGAATGCTCACCACACGCGCCGGCGAGCCAAGGGCTACCGTGCCACTGTCGGCCAGGTCGGCACCGAAGATCAGGCGCAACAACTCGGTGCGGCCGGCACCGATCAATCCCGAAATGCCGTAGATTTCACCGGCACGCACTTCAAAGGAAACATCGCGAACCTTGTCCGAGCGGCTCAGGCCGGTGACCGTCAATGCGGGCGCGCCGATGGTGCGCGGGCCGAGGTCGATGTGCTCGCCCAGCTCACGACCGACCATCAACGTGACCAGTTGCTCGCTGTTGTAGTTGGCCATCGGCTCGACACATACCAACTGGCCGTCACGCAGCACCGCAATACGCTGGGCCACCCGTGCCAGCTCTTCGAGCCGATGGGAAATGTAAATAATCGCCACGCCCCGGGCCTGCAGGCGGGTGATTTGTTCAAACAGCATCTCGACTTCACGGGCGGTCAGCATCGCCGTCGGCTCGTCGAGGATCAGCACGTGGCAGTCGCCAATCAGGTTGCGGGCAATCTCGACCATCTGTTGATGGCCGATGCCCAGGCTGCCGACCAGGGTATCCGGGTCGATGGCATCCAGGCCCACTTGTGCCATGGCCTCGATCGCAGCCTTGCGCAGTTGTTTGCGGCTGATCCAGCCACCGCGACTGGGCAGGTTATCGAGGAACAGGTTTTCGGCCACCGTCAGGGTCGGCAGGAGGTTGAGTTCCTGCATCACCATGCGGATCCCCAGCTTTTCCGCCTGGGTCCGGCTGGCCGGGGCATAGTCCTGGCCATTGAACTGCATGTGGCCAGTGGTCGGTGTCACCAGGCCACCGATAATCTTCGACAGGGTGCTTTTGCCCGCGCCGTTCTCACCCGTCAGTGCCAACACCTCGCCGCGATTGAGCGTCAGGGTGATGTCAGACAGGACGGGCTGGGCATAGGTCTTACCGATACCGCTGACCGAGAGGACAGGGGTCGGTGCGGAAGATGACATAGGAAAATCTCCAGGCGCCCGCTCAGTCCGAACGGGCGCGGTGCTGCGCAATCAGGGATTACTGCTTGAGGACCAGCGCTACGGGCGTTTCGATCACGCCGTCCACGGCCTCGACTTTTTCGCCCTTGACCAGTTTCAGCGCATTCTGGATGCCAAACACCGCTTGCTGTGCCGCCGCCTGGTCGGCGGTGGCCAGGATGCGACCGTCCTGCAGCATCGGCTTGATGGCGGCGATGTTGTCATAGCCCACGACCTGGACCTTGCCGGCCTTGCCCGCCGCACGCACCGCAGAAACGGCGCCCAGGGCCATATTGTCGTTACCAGCCAGCAGCGCCTTGAGGTCCGGGTATTCGCTCAACATGGCAGCCGCCACCTTGTTGCCCTGGTCGATTTCCCAGTTGCCGGACTGGGTGGAAACAATCTTCATCCCGGCCGCATCCATCGCGTCCTTGAACCCGGCGGTGCGTTGCTGGGCGTTGGTGGTGGTCGGCACACCTTCGATAATGCCTACCTTGTCGCCGCTTGCCAGTTGCTTGGCCAGGTACTCACCGACCAGGCGTGAGCCCTTGCGGTTATCAGGCCCTACAAAGGGAACTTCGAGGTTTTTGCTTTTCAGCACCTCGGGGTCGAGACGGTTATCAATGTTGACCACCTTGATCCCGGCGTCGGAGGCTTTCTTCAGCACGTTGACCAAGGCCTTGGAGTCGGCAGGCGCGATGACGATTGCGTTAACTTTGGCGAGAATCATCTGGTTGACGATATCAATCTGGGCAGAGGTATCGGTTTCGTTCTTGATCCCGTTGGTGATCATGTCGAAATCAGCGGCATGGGCTTTCTGATAGTCCTTGGCACCGTCTTGCATGGTGACAAAAAACTCATTGGCCAGGGATTTCATCACCAGGCCGACCTTGGGCTTGGCGGCGGTGTCGTCAGCGAATGCAGAGGACAGAGGCAGGGCAGCGGATGCGGCAGCCAGCACAGCGATAGCAAGAAGACGTCCAGCAAATGGCAGCTTCATGGGTTCACTCCGATCTTATGATTATTGTGAGCAATGTCTGCACCTTCACGTCACTCACGGAGTGCTCGTGAAACATCTCGCAAACGTTTGCGCTTAACAAACTATGCGAAGGCTGCCGAATTTTGTCAACGAAAGAAAAAGTCTTTTTCCTCGCCGGCTCTACTTCCGGCCCTACAGCCCGATGACCTCGTGGCTAAACATCCGGGCCGGGTGATCGTTATCTAAAACGACAGCTGCACAGGAACATTTCAGGAGGTACATCCTGATTTTTCCAGCACTATTTTCGGACAACCGAACGCCAAAGCCTCCAGCGTTCGGAAACTCGGACACGCGCTGAAGCCGACAAATCGAACATCGATATAAAATTGATTTAAATCAACAAGTTAAAATCAAACCCCAAACAAAATCCCGCTGGTACAAATCCTGCTCTTAATCAGCACCTTGTGGCGCTCAGCGCAGCCCGGGGTGTTCTGGATGAACCTGCACACGCACTCATCAAAACTAGAGAGAAAAATAATGAAATCTGCACTCAAGAACTTTGTTCCGGGCGCTTTAGCCCTGCTGCTGCTCTTCCCGGTTGCCGCCCAGGCCAAGGAAGTTGAATCCAAGACCAAACTGTCCAACGTGGTCGTCCTGGCCACTGGCGGCACCATTGCCGGCGCTGGCGCCAGCGCCGCCAACAGCGCCACCTACCAGGCCGCCAAGGTCGGTATCGAACAACTGATCGCCGGCATTCCCGAGCTCAGCCAGATCGCCAATGTGCGTGGCGAGCAAGTGATGCAGATTGCTTCCGAAAGCATCACCAACGACAACCTGCTGCAACTGGGTCGTCGTGTCGCGGAACTGGCCGACAGCAAGGACGTGGATGGCATCGTGATCACCCACGGCACCGACACCCTCGAAGAAACCGCCTACTTCCTCAACCTGGTGGAAAAGACCGACAAGCCAATCGTAGTCGTGGGCTCCATGCGCCCGGGCACGGCCATGTCGGCCGATGGCATGCTTAACCTGTACAACGCCGTAGCCGTTGCCGGTAGCAAAGACGCACGCGGCAAGGGCGTACTGGTAACCATGAACGACGAGATCCAGTCGGGTCGCGACGTGAGCAAGATGATCAACATCAAGACCGAAGCCTTCAAAAGCGCCTGGGGCCCACTGGGCATGGTCGTAGAAGGCAAGTCCTACTGGTTCCGCCAGCCGGCCAAGCGCCACACCATGAGCTCGGAGTTCGACATCAAGAACATCAAGAGCCTGCCGGACGTTGAAATTGCCTACGGCTATGGCAACGTCAGCGACACTGCCTACAAAGCCCTCGCCCAGGCTGGCGCCAAAGCCATCATCCATGCCGGCACTGGCAACGGCTCGGTACCGGCCAAGGTAGTGCCTGCGCTGCAAGAACTGCGCAAGGAAGGTGTACAGATTATTCGCTCTTCCCACGTCAATGCCGGCGGTTTCGTTCTGCGCAATGCCGAACAGCCTGACGACAAATACGACTGGGTCGTGGCCCATGACCTGAACCCGCAGAAAGCCCGCATCCTGGCCATGGTCGCCCTGACCAAGACCCAGGACAGCAAGGAACTGCAGCGCATCTTCTGGGAATACTGAGTCACTGATACAACCCTTGTAGGAGCCGGCTTGCCGACGATGGCGATCTCAGAGACGCCATCGCCGGCAAGCCGGCTCCTACAAAATCCTCGCCGTACACCAGTCCGCGTAACCGTTGTCACACAGACTTCTTGGATTTTAAGCAGTTGCGAATTTCTTCACAGTTAAATACTGTATGTTCGTACAGCTAACTAAGGACTCCTCCGTGGCCAAGCCCTCCTCTACAACACCGACACCTCCCGACGCCTACCAACGCCTGGCGATCCGTGTGCAAAAAGTCATCAATTCCACCAACGCCCAAAAAAACAAGGCTGCGTTGATTTTTCGCCTGCCCGAAGAACCCGAAGACGACTGGGCACGCCTACTGGAGGAAATCGCAGAAAACGACAACGTCACCCTTGCCTATCGCGATGATGGTGGCGTGCAGATTTTCTGGGTCGTACCGAAGGAAGATTGAGTCAATGAGTGTCCGTTTTATCGCCCTACTCTGTGTTTTGTTTGCAACCGCCGCCCACGCCCAAGCCCCACGTACCTTCAGTGAAGCCAAGAAAATCGCCTGGAAACTTTACGCCCCGCAATCCACGGAGTTCTATTGTGGCTGCAAATACACGGGTAACCGGGTAGACCTGAAGGCCTGTGGCTACATCCCACGTAAAAACGCCAACCGGGCGGCGCGCATCGAATGGGAGCATATTGTGCCGGCATGGCAGATCGGCCATCAACGCCAGTGCTGGCAAGACGGCGGGCGCAAGAACTGCACACGCACCGATAACGTTTTCAAGCGCGCCGAGGCTGACCTACACAACCTGGTGCCGAGCATTGGCGAGGTCAATGGCGACCGCAACAACTTCAGTTTTGGTTGGTTGCCGGCGCAGAGCGGGCAATATGGTTCATGCCTGACTCAGGTGGACTTCAAGGCCAAGAAGGTCATGCCCAGGCCGTCCATCCGCGGCATGATTGCCCGGACTTACTTCTACATGAGTAAACAATACGGCCTGCGCCTGTCGAAACAGGACCGCCAACTGTATGAAGCCTGGAATCGGACCTACCCCGTGCAACCCTGGGAACGCCAGCGCAATCAGACCGTGGCCTGCGTGATGGGGCGTGGCAATGAGTTCGTCGGCCCGGTGAACCTGAAGGCCTGCGGATGATGACGAGCGGGATCCGTAGATCCCGCTGAGTTGCGCCTTACTGGCTGGCCTTGTGCTCGATCACCAGCGACTCGGCGTCGGTTTTCTTCTTTTTCACCAACCTTTCCTGCAATTGGGTCTGTTTCGCCTCGGCCTCGGCCTTGCTGGCGAACGGCCCCAACAGCACCAGGTCCTTGCCGTCTTCCTTGGCCAGATAGAACGGGAAGCCGTTTTCCAGCAGCCAGGCGGTCAGGTCGGTCAGCGCCTGCAATTTGTTGTCGGGCGAACGCACCAGGACATCCCACTGCACAGAGGCAACCGCAGGGGCCTGGGCCTTGGCGGCTTCAGCCTTGTCTCGGGGGGTATCGAGATTGGGCCCGTCACCGCATCCGGCCAATGCCAATACCACAATTGCCATCACTACTTTACGCACTGCCCTGCCCCTTTAAGGATCAAAGAGGCAACTTTATCATTCACTGTCTATTCTGGCCGTCATAAACGTTGGCTTAAACATTGCGAAGGATGTTTCCCAGACCTGTATGATGGCGCCATGGGAATTAATGCCGCCTCCATGCGTCCTAAAAGAGGCAGCCACAGGGAAGCGCTTCACAGTAAGCTACACGTAACCGACATCCGCCCTGTTAGAAACATGCGTCCTTCAAAGCAATCAAGGAGAAGTCCATGCTGATACTCACCCGCAAAGTCGGTGAAAGCATAAATATCGGTGATGACATTACGATCACCATTCTGGGCGTTAGCGGCCAGCAAGTACGAATCGGCATCAATGCTCCCAAAGATGTTGCCGTGCATCGCGAAGAGATTTACCAGCGCATCCAGGCAGGCCTGACTGCCCCGGATAAACGCGAAACACCTTGAAGCATCCCCAGTAGCCAGCCCGCTCGTCCCCTGTAACGGCTGGCGAAAGCCCCTTGGCCTGTCTACGGTATTCCGTGATCAGCGCAGCACTCGCGCCAGGCCCGACACTTGTCGTCTACAGGCAGGTTCACCCACGGAACTTGCTGGACATTTAGCAGACAAACCCCTGAAGAACGTAACAAAACCTTACAGTGCCTCGGAGCGCGTTGATGAGGCGATCCCGCAAACAGCCTTATACCTATAAATCCTGGATAATCGCCCTGCTGATTGCCCTGCCCTTCTTGACGATCGGATACGGCATCAGGCTGTACATGGAAGGCACCACCACCGCACAGGATGCCCATTCGTGGCCCGACCTGGTGTTGTTTCTCGGTGGTTATCTGTTTTGCTTCTGCCTCAAACCCATTCAGGCTGCCATCCAGCGAAAACTCAGTCGCCAGGCATTTCGGCGTGCTCGCCAGCAGAATCCCTCTTGAAGCAGCGATTGGATCCTATATTTAAAACTTAAGGAACTATCCGCCTCGGCAACACCCATACCCATACATTCATAAAAAACGTTATCGACATGGACATAGAACATAACGCCAAGCACCTACAGTCCCTGATCGAACAGCTCTCAGCAGACAGCCCGAAATCTTCCACCCAGTTGCAGGGAAAACCCGATGAAGTCCTCGCCGGCCTGCGCCAGCTTTACCTGCTGAAACTGATCACGGGCACCTTCATCCACGGGCACATTATCGACCCGCTGGGCCACCAATGGATTGGTGCCGAAAACATCCTGCTGACCCGTCGCGGGCTGGCATTCAAGCCATCGTAGAAGGCCGCAAGCGCAGCATACCGGCAGCATCACACTGGGCCTGTACCTCGTCATAACTCGCAATCGTCGGATGCCGCGTTACCATCGGCTCGTCATGCGCCGCTGTCACCACCACGACGTCCGCACCTGATGCCTCACCGGCACGGATACCCACCGGTGCGTCCTCGAACACCAGGCACTCTCCCATCGGCACCCCCAAACGCTGCGCACCCAGCAGGTAACAGGCCGGGTCCGGCTTGCCGTTGGTCACATCCTCGGCCGTCACCATGACAGCCGGCGGCACCAGGCCTGCCGCGTGCATGCGGCGCAGGGCCAGGGCCTTGGGCGCTGACGTGACCACGGCCCAGCAGTGTGCAGGCAAGCTCTGCACAAATGCCACGGCTCCCGGGATCGCCACCACGCCCTCCACGTCCGCGATCTCCGCCTCGGTAATACCACGCGCCTCAACCTGCGCGTCCACCCCTGGCAATGCCTGGCGGCTGATTGTATCGATGGCGCGGGCGCCATGGATGGTGGTCAGAAACGCCTCGACATCCAAGCCATGGCGCTGCGCCCAGGCGGCCCAGACCCGCTCTGCGGCGGCGATGGAGTTGAGGAGGGTGCCATCCATATCGAACAGGAATGCACGGTACTGACGATCAAATACGGCCGGATCTTTGGCGGACACTGCTGGGTTTCCTCTTGCACTCGTCGCCCGTAGTTGGGCCCTGATGCAATCTACGGATCGGCCCAGAGCTTGTAAACGGAGGATGACGCGTCAAGCAATCAGCACACCTGGCCACCGCTCTCAGCAATATCACGCGGCGTGGCCCAGGCAGCCAAAACGGCCACCCTCAGCCCTTCAACCGTTGTCGCCAACGCCATCGAGGGCTCAGCACCCTGCCCTGGCAGGCCAGGCACATGGATAAACCCACTGCGCACGCCAGATCCAGCCAGGGCATGCTGCAAGCTGTAGAACACCTGATTGCAGACGAAGGTGCCCGCCGTGTGCGAGACCGAGGCTGCGATTCCGGCCTCGCGCACCGCCTTGACCATGGCCTTGACCGGCAAGGTGCTGAAATAGGCCGCCGGCCCGCCGACGATCACTGGCGTATCGATGGGTTGTGCCCCCAGGTTGTCCGGGATCCGCGCATCATTGAGGTTGATCGCAACCCGCTCGATGGAAATATCGCTGCGCCCGGGCCCCAGCCCGGTGGCAATCACCAGTTGCGGATGGTGCTCGGCCAGCAACTGGTTCAAACAGTCGACTGCGGTGGCAAAGGCACAGGGCAGTTGGCGGGCGATAATCGTCACCCCCGCTTGCAACTGCACCCCGTCCAGCAGGCGCACCGCTTCCCAGGATGGGTTGATCAGGTCGTGATCGAATGGCTCGAACGCCGTCAGCAGCACCGTACCCATCACCACCTCACATCAAGACATAAAGAAGGACGATATTGACCAGCAACATCATCAACGCCGTGGGCATCTGCGCCTTGATCACCGCGTTTTTGTCGGGCAACTCCAGCAGTGCCGCAGGCACAATATTGAAGTTCGCCGCCATCGGTGTCATCAGCGTGCCGCAGTAGCCGGAAAACATGCCGATGGCTGCCATCACCGCCGGGTTACCACCATAAATGCCCACCAGCACCGGCACGCCCACACCGCCGGTCATCACCGGGAAGGCGGCAAAACCATTACCCATGATCACCGTGAACAGCGCCATGCCCAGCACATAGACCATCACCGCCACCAGCTTGTAATCCAGGTTGATGTAGGTGGTGGTGACATGAGCGACAGCCGTACCGACACCGGCTTCGTTAAACAGCAGGCCGAGCATCGCCAGCATCTGCGGCAGCACCATGGCCCAGCCCAGGGCTTCGGTCAGGCGTCGCGATTCGCGCAAGGCCTGCACCGGCGTGTCGCGTGTCAGCCAGCAGGCCAACCCCAGGGCGATCAGGCAGCCGAGGCCCAAGGACACAAACGTGGTGTTCTTCGGATCCAGCAGCGGTACCCCGCCAATCTCGGTGTTTTTGAGCAGCACAGAGCCGATCACAGTGGTCAGCGGAATCGCCAGGGCCGGAATAAACAGTTTATGACCCAGCCGCCCAGCACTGGCGCGCGAGGCCTTGTCATGCAGCTCTACATGGGTACCACGCCCTACCCCGCCGAGCCCGGCGATAAGCGCCATCAGTACCACACCAATACCCACAACTACCGATGGCAGGTGCTCGCCTACCAGGAACGGAATGGCGAACAGCAGCCAGAACAACGCGCTTGACCAACGCTTGGGGTGGGTTCGGTCAGCCAGGATCATGCCCGCAGTGATCAGCAGCAACACACCGGCGAGCCAGTACAGGTATTGAATGGAAATGATCATTGTGCGGCCTCCGCCTGAGTATTGGCGGGTGCAGTGGCCGTCAGTTCGCGTGTCAGCCTGCGGTCAAACCGGTGCAAACGTATCGCGTGAATAATGAACGCACAAATCGCCGTAGGGATGCCCCACACCGCAATGTGCAGCGGCTCGACATCAATGCCCGAGCCCAACAGGAAGGTGTGCATCAGTGCAATTGCACCAAAGGCCACGAAGATGTCTTCACCAAAAAACAGCCCCACGTTGTCAGTGGCGGCGCACATCGCCAGGACCTTGTGGCGCACTTTGTCCGGCAGCTTGCCGAAGCGTTTTTCCGCAGCCCCTTCAGCCATGGGCGCCAGCAACGGGCGCACCATCTGTGGGTGCCCGCCAAGGCTGGTCAGGCCCATCGCGGCCGTGGATTCGCGAACAAACAGATAGATGATCAACAGACGCCCGACGGTGGCACGCTCGAAGCGCGCAATCCAGTTCTGCGCGTGCAGGCGCAAACCATGGCGCTCCAGCAAGCCGATAACGGCCAGGGGCAGCAACAGGATCAGTTGCAAGGCACGGGTCTGCAGGAAGCCATCACCCATGGTGGCGAGGATTTTTTCCAGGGGAAAGTGGGCAGCAAACCCGGTGGCAATCGCCGCCGCCGTCACTACCAGCAATGGATTGAAGCGCAACACAAAGCCGACCACGATGACGAGCACGCCCATCAGCGGCCAAAGGTTCACAACAGTTTGCATGGCGTTGAGTCCTTGAATGCGTGCTGCGACGCCTGCATCGCTGATAAGCAATAGCGGGCTGCCCGACGCGGATTTTTATTATTGACCGGCTAGGTCGAGGGTCATTGGCGGGCATCTTTGCTGCTTGGAGCGGAGGGTGTCCAACAAGAAAAATTGTTGCTGCGAATCAATAAAGTTTGTGAGGGGATGAGCACCAATCTTCGCGCCACAATTTTGCGGACTCAAATCGTGGCACACGCGCGATAGAAAATTGAGCGTGCTACGGCACCCCGTCAGGGTGCCGTGCAATCAGTTTTATCACCACTGATGTGTGTAACTGGCAGTCAGCACCGTGCCAGGTGCAGGCAGGTGGCTGGTGTTGTTGCTGCTACGCATCAGTTGGCTGTAGAGCGGGTAGTAACTGCGGTTGAACAGGTTCTGGATCCCCATGCTGACCTGATCATTTTCACTGAGTTGGTATTGGCTGATCATGTCGACGGTGGTGTAACTGTCGACCTTGCGCCTGCCAAAGCTTGCAACGCCATTCAAACGATAGTCGGCACTGTCGAAATAGGTGACCTGCACGCGGTTACTCCAGTCTTGCGTCGGTTTGAACTCCAGGTAGGCGGTCAGTTTGAGCGGTGGTATGCGGTACCCGGTCATGTCCTGCCAGTCACGCCCTTCGGGCTGCTCGCGGCCCTTCATCCAGGTAAAGGTGCCGCCGGCGCCCCAGCGCTCATCGTCGGTCAGCCAGTCGGCACTGCCTTCCACGCCGTAGATCCGCTCTTTGGTACGGGTCAGGATCAGGCCATTGTTGAAACTCTGCACATCCCCAAGCTTGGAGGTGGTGTAGAACACAGCGAGCGAGGCCAATGTCTGCTCGCCCAGCCCGCCACGCCAGCCCAATTCGTAATTGTTAGTCTTCACCGGCTCCAGGTTTGACGAGCCGATATCAAAGCCGCGCCGGGCATTGCGCACTTGCACACCGATATCAGGCAACTGGAAGCCCTGGCTGAAGGCCGCGTAGATTTCCTGGCCCGCTACCGGTGAGTACGTCAGGCTGATGTTGGACAGCACTGAGTCATAATCAACATCGCCCCCGCGGACAGTGGCCGGTTGGGTCGCTGTCGACTCCGAGAGCGGGATAAAGTCATCGTATTTGGCGGTGGCGTATTCATAACGCATGCCACCCTCCACCGACCATTGTTCGTTGAGCCTGTGTTGCAATTGCGCAAAACCGCCGACACTGCGGGTGGTCAGGTCGGGCATGTAGGTGAGCTTGCCGATCTTGTCGAACACCCGACCGCCGCTGGCGTCATAGGCCCGCGGGTCGAAGATATCGATGGGCATGTCGCTGCGTTCCTGGTTGAAGTCAGCCCCCCACAACAGCTCCGTACTGCCCTGATCACCCAGAGGGGTGCGCAGGGTAACCCGGCTGCCGAATACTTCACTGTTCTGCATCACCTGGTCGACATTGCGTCCACGCGTCGCCACTGCGCGTGCATCAAAAGGCGTGAACCGAGTGAAGTAGTCCCGATAGTAAAGCTGGGCATTGAGCGTGCCTCCGAGCACATCGGTGTGGGCGTACTCCAGATTGAGCAAGGTGTTCTTGATCTGGTTCTGCTCAGCCAGTGATAGACCGGACAACGGCCGCGCGGGCACCGAGCCCGCAGGAAGCCTGGCCACAGATGGGTCGGAGGTGTAGTCGGTGTTTTGCTCGGCATTGTAATGGCTGGCAGAAAGCTGGATGCGCTGGACGTCACCAATGCGCAAGCCCAGTTTGCCGCCCACATTGAAGGTGTTGGAGTCGAATAGATCGCCCTGGCTGGGCTCCGGCGCAAGGCGATGACCCTTGGCATCGTATGAAGCGCCGATATGCCTGGCACCGAAGTCCAGCGCGTAATCCACCCTCCCCTGCGAGCCGGCAACATGATGCTGCAACTGGCCACCCAGGCCATCACTGCCTAGCTTGCTCAGGGGCGAGACGGCGCTCAGGCTGGTGCTCGCACGCGGCTCACCACCCGCCGCACGCGTGGTGATGGAGATGATGCCACCGGTCGCACCCGCACCGTAGATGGCGCTGCTGCCACGGATCACTTCGATGCGCTCGATCAGTGCCGGGTCGATATTCGCCAGGTTGCGCGAGGAGTCGCGGTTGGTATTGAGCGGAACACCGTCGACCAGCACCAGCATCGTGCGCCCGCGCAGGGTCTGCCCATAGTCGGTGATGGTGCGGCTTGAATCAGCCATGCCCGGGACGCTTTTGGCCAGCAACGTGGCGAGGCTGTCCGAGCCCTGGCGCAATTGCTCCAGCTGTTTGTGCTCGATGACATTGACCTGGCGAGCCTGGGGTACCACGTTGCTGTCGAGCCGCGAGGCGCTGATGGTCAGGCTATCCAGCTCCACGGCACCCGACGCCTGGCTGGCATTGGCGTTGCTGCCAGGCAGCACAAGGAACGTTTGTTCGTCACGCGCCTGCGCCTTCAGCCCACTGTCGCCGAGCAACCGTTCAAGCGCCTCCTGCAAGGTGTAGCGGCCGCGCAGTGCCGGCGCGGTCTTGCCGACAGTCAGGTCGCTGGCGAACAGGATCTGTGCCGAAGATTGTCGAGCCAGGGCGTTGAGGGACTTCTCTAGCGATGCGGCCGGGACATCGAAATCAACCGGTGCAGATTCGGCCAATGACCATTGGCTCAGCAGCAGGCTGCCAGCCAGCAAAGACAAACGCACAGGCGCATGCAGGAAGGACTGACTCACGTTGTTATTCTCCACGAAGTAGGGTTACAGGGAGATAGCCGTCTGCACTGCGGCGCAACCCTACCTCGGTTGAAAATTATTTTTTCTTGCCTGGGGAATTGATCAGAACCGAACCATCGGTTGCAGTAGAAACACTCAGCGGCAGGATGCCGGGCAGAAGCGCCAGCAAACGATCAACGTGGTCACTGTCAAACACACCGGAAACCGGCAGGCGGGCAAGCCTGGCATCCATGAGCCTTATCGGGTGACGGTGATAGCGTTGCAGCGTGTCGATGACCTCCACCAACGGAGTGCTTTCGAAGACCAGCCGGCTTTGTTGCCAGGCGGTGACATCATTCACCTCAACCGTCCTCACCTGGCTGTCGCCCTCCTTGCTCAAACGCAATTGCTGCCCGGGCACAAGCGCTGCGATTGACCCCGTAGCGGACGCCCGCACGGCGACCTTACCTTCAGCCACGGTGACCTGGACATCCTGTCCCTGTCTGTTGACGTTAAAACGGGTACCCACCACTCGTACCACAGCCAATCCGGCATCGACCATGAATGGGCGGTAGACCCTCGGCGATACCTCAAACAACGCCTGCCCCGCTTTCAGTTCGACCTGACGGCTGCGCAGATGCCAACTGACCGTCATCTCACTGTTGCTGTCGAGCAGGACCTGACTGCCGTCCACCAACTGCAACGCCTGGCGCTGCCCTAACTGAGTAGCAAAATGTTCAGTACGGTAGGCCGGATCAATCCAGGCCACACCCGCAGTAATCGCCAACAGCAACAGCCCGAGGGTTTTTCCTGTGGCGCGTTTGTTTTTGACCGGCATCGCAAGAGGCAGCGGAAAACGTTGCTTGAGATCCTCACGAAACCGCGCAATGGCCTCGTCTTCCTGGCTGAAGTCCTTGCCCTTGGGCGGATCATGACTCATGACAAGACCTCCTCCCAAAGACGAGCACGGCAAATACCCATGCCCAGGCGCAAGTGCTTCTCTACGGTTTTCAGGGAAATCCCCAAGCGCTCGGCTACTTCGGCCTGGGGCAACTCATGCACCTTGTGCATGACAAACACCCTCTGGCAGCGCGGCGGCAGACTGGCAATCGCCTCGGTCAGCAGCTCCAGGGCTCTTTCCCCGTCAAGCTGACGCTCCTGGCCCGGCGCGCCACAGATCACGTCCGGCAATGCCGAAACACCAACAATCAAGGCCTGGCGGCGGCGCTCGCTACGGTAGCGACTGATCGCCATATCGCTGGCGATCTTGCGCAACAAGGCCACTGGCGTACGCACGCCTGGCTTTTCATCCTGCTCAAGCAACTGCAGGCACAAGTCATGAACCACTTCACGCGCGAAGATCCGCTCACCAAAACGTCGGCGCACATGATCTACCAGCTCGTCGTAGTGCCGAACCAAGGCTGCCAGCAGTGTGGATTTTGGAGGGTCGACCTGCACGATGACCTGCACGAAGAAAAAAACGGACGACCTCGGTAGAAGGTGCGATTTAGCGGAAGTATAAATGCGAATACTTTACATTTGAAACAAATATATAGGCTCTGTATTCTTGCGACGCTGACCTGGCATCCAGTCCGTCGTTGAGAGTTCCTCATGATCAGATTTGTTTTTATTCTGGCTCTTTTCCTTTCCGGTTGCTCCTCTGCGGGCCACGGCATTACTCACAGAACTCAAGCTGACGGCACCCTTCTGGAACACTTGGCGAAGTACAAAAAGTATCCTGCAGGTCCTCTTTGGGCGGGCATCAGCGGCCTCAACCGTCTGCTTTTTGTGGTCGATGCCAACGGCAATGTTTTGCACTACGAATTGATACAGAGTTCAGGTAACGCCGACCTGGATGAGGCGACCCTGGAAATGATTCGCCGTGCACAACCGCTACCAAAGCCACCAGCCGAAATGCTGAAAAATGGAAGCGTTGAAATCGTCATGCCCGTCGTGTACTCCGTCAAGCGGCCATTCTGACTGGCATGTGTAAGGCGACAGAGGCTAGCAGCAATCTATACAAGGAAAGACCCTTTGTGATTTTCGGTAAAGCTCCAGATCACAACTGATCAAACCTTGTTGTGTAGCCCTTGACGTGTAATTTGCCGCCAGACAGATGGAACACACCGTTCTCACCCGCGCTCGCTACCACATTGAGAACAGAACTTTGCCCCAGCCGCCATCACTGCATTGCACTGCCCGCAACTGGCTGGCACCAATGAACCGCCACATTGCCGGCAAAAACGTGCACCACCAGCATTAATGGTGCGACAACCGGCGCAAGGTGTACCGGAGATCGGTTGCCCTTCACCTTGTTCGTTGGAGCGTCCACCGTGTGAACCGCCATGCCCGCGATTGTGGTGCCCGCCTAACATCTGCTTGAAAAAGCTCATGAGTGTGTCTCCAATTGAGTGTGTTTCAAGATTAAAAACCCTGAAGTAACATTAGAGTCAAGACACCCTTCACAGTTAATTTTGTAGCCTTCCCCAGCAGATTTTGTTTGGTAACCGCGATGCCCCCTCCTATCGAGGTGACTTCCAAGTTCTTCCAAGCCAATTATTAATAATAAAAAACATGTGATACATCTCTAAATCGCCTCAACACACTCTATAAAAACCAATAGCTTAAAGTTGTATATTGCTACAGCAACCGCCTTCCTCCGGTGTTTTGCCGACCGTGCACAATCCCCTCATTTACAAGCTACAGACCATAACTGATCAAGCCTCGTCGTATAGCTCTGACTCATCATCTCCCGGCGCAATATCCAGTTACAGTCCGTCCAGAGCAGGCATTCTATTATCAGCATATTCCTATTTGGTGCATTTTTTTGTATTGATAAAATTTTCTGACACTGAACCTGAAAATCTATTGCCTTGATTTTGAGCACCACAGAGCCCCAGCATTCGGTGACATTACTTTGCTCAGGGCCATGCCACAAAGCAGCTGTTTAGGTGGGTGAATGCGCGCAGCCAGGATACAAAGGATACCGTTGTGAAATTTAGCGCTTTGATCAAGTCAGTATTAGCATCTGCTGCACTGTGGACAGTGGCCGATACGGCCATGGCACTGACTTGCGACTACAAGGATGGCATTAAGCCGGCTGACGGCTTCATGCCGCTGCAAATATCGGCAATCACCGTTGGGCGCGATGTACCGCTGGGGTCTGAGGTCTATCGCCAGACATTTCAGGTCGCATCAGGACAGTCCCCGACAATCGAATGCAAATATGCGCCGTTTGATATGTGGTCCGAATATGTTCTTCCCAACTCAAGCCGAGCCAATTGGTCCAGTGGACTGTAGTGGTCTAATGAAACCGGACACCCATTTAGGCGAGAATGCTCGCCAGATCGAGGTGTCAGATGACCAAACAACGCCGCTCCTTTACTCCTGAATTCAAGCGTGAGGCTGCCGACCTTGTGCTCAAACAAAACTACAGCTACATCGAAGCCAGCCGTTCACTCGGCATTGGTGAGTCGGCATTGCGCCGCTGGGTTGACCAGATTCAGAAAGAACATAAAGGCATCACTCCGCAGAGCAAGGCACTGACGTCGGAGCAGCAAAAAATTCAGGAGCTGGAAGCCCGGATTGCTCGGCTTGAGCGAGAGAAATCAATACTAAAAAACCGCCTCCCCGGCGCTCCGCGGCCCATTGGGCTAGAAACACTACGTACTACACTTACATTTCTGGACAGTGGTCGCTGGCTTTTTGGAGGCTAAGTCCCCGTCAAAAA